>NZ_JACDFE010000263.1 GCF_013815995.1 Sporichthya sp. | reverse complement strand
AAGCGCTGTCCCAGCGAGTGAAGCGCTGGTTGCTCAGGGGTGTTGGTTGTGGTGGAGGTGGCGGGAATTGAACCCGCGTCCTACGGCACCGAACCAGGCATTCTCCGGGCGCAGTCTGCAGTTGATTTTCTCGGCCTCGGGACGTCACGCAGACAAGCGTCCCGACAGGCCCAGTCACTGTTTGGTGTCCCCGCCGCCCTCGTGACCCGGGCGGCGGGTTAGTCATCTAGCTGATGCCAGACACCGGGTCGATGACACTCCCCGGGCTGACAGATCTCCTAGTGTTCTACCGCCTAGGCGGCGAGAACGAGATCGCGCTGGTTAGAAACCTTGGCGCTTATTTTTTTGCGAGGCATGGTTAACGAGATCATCCCCGCGTCCTCGGCCCGCTTCTCCTGCAACGACAGCCGCAGTCGAAACCGATCACCCCCTGTGCAGTTGTCCGACCAGGATACCCGGGGATTTCACATGGTGACCACGGTCACGAAACTCCGGCGTCACGCGAGCGGCCCAGACTCCTCGACATCGGACGACCGCGACCCGGATCGTCGTACCCGAACCGGGGAGGACGGGACCATGCCACAGCAGATCACCTGGCAAGCCATGGGCACGCCGAAGCAGAGCCGCCGCCGCGCCGCCTACCGCTCGGCGGTGGCCGGCACCATCCTGGGCCTGGCCCGGATCATCGACGCCAGCCCGCAGCGCCGCCGCCCCGCCTGAGGGCCTCCGGGCGCGGCCTGACGCCGGGTCAGCCCTCGCCGCGGTTGCGGCGGGTCATCTCGCGGGCCATCTCCCGCGTCGCCTGCCGCTCGGCCAGGGCCTGGCGCTTGTCGTGCAGCTTCTTGCCGCGGGCCAGCGCCAGCTCGACCTTGGCCCGGCCGTCGGAGAAGTAGAGCGCGAGCGGGACGATCGTCAGCCCCGACTCCTTCATCTTCAGCTCCCAGCGGTCGATCTCCGCCTTGTGCAGCAGCAGTTTGCGCACCCGTCGCGGCTCGTGATTGGTCCAGTTGCCCTGGTGGTACGGCGGGATGTGCACGGCGTGCAGGTACATCTCGCCGTCGCGGAAGGTGGCGAACCCGTCGACCAGAGTGGCCCGGCCGGCCCGCAACGACTTCACCTCGGTACCGGTGAGAACCAGGCCGGCCTCGTAGGTGTCCTCGATGAGGTAGTCGTGGCGGGCCTTCTTGTTCTGGGCGATCATCTTGCGCCCACGCTCACGAGACATGCGGGTCAGGGTACGGGTACAGCCGGACGGCTGGTCGAGCCCATTTATTCCAGCCACCGCATGGGGTCGACGAAGTGGCCGTCCTCCATGGTCTCGAAATGCAGGTGCGGACCGGTGGAGTAGCCGGTGCTGCCGGAGTACCCGAGCACCTCGCCACGCTCGAGCTTCTCGCCCCGGCTGACCGTGTCCCGGGTCAGGTGGTTGTAGGTCGTCACCAGGTAGACCCCGTTGACGTAGCCGTGGTCGACGACCACCCGGTTGCCGTAGGCGCTGTTGTAGTACGCCTCGATGACAGTGCCGTCGCGGGCCGCGCGCACCGCGGTTCCCGAGGGGACGCCGAAGTCAGTGCCGGTGTGCAGCTTGTAGCGGTGCAGGATCGGGTGGTACCGCATGCCGTACGGCGAGGTGATCGGCCCGCTGACCGGCCGGCTGAGCAGGCCGGTGCCCTGGACGATCTTCTTGCCGGTCTTCTCGGCAGCCTTGCGGGCGGCCTCGGCGCGCTTGCGGATGACCTCGGCGAGCCGGTCGGACTCGGCCTTCATCACCGCCAGGCGCGCCTCGATCTCGTCCTTGAGATCCTCGGCCTTCTCCAGCGCGACGCCGCGGGCGGCGATCAGCGTCTGCACCTGCGCCTGGGCCGCGGTCGCGGTGTTCCGGGCCCGGGTGGTGGTCTCGACCGCGGCGGCGGCGGACTTCTGCTCGGCGAGGATGCGCTCATGGGACTCGTCCAAGGCGGCCTGCTTGGTCTCCAGGTCGGCCTGCAGCGCGTTCAGATCGGCGAGAACCTGCTTCTCGGAGCGGTTCACCGTCTCGTAGTAGGACATCGCCGAGGTCAGGTCTTCGGGGCTCTGGGCGTTCATCACCACGGACAGGCGCTGGAAGTCCCCGCCCATGTAGGCCTGGCGGGCCAGCGCGGCGAGCGCCTCGCGATGGGCCCTCATCTGGCCCTGCGCGCCCAGGTACTCGATCAGCGCCTGCTCGGCGTGGGACTCGGTGGCGGCCAGGCTCAGGGCGGCGTCGAACTGCTCCTGCTCAGCGCTCGCCAGCGCGGTCCGGGCAGAGGCCAGCGCAGCCTGCGCCGGCGGGAGCTTCGCCTCGGCGTCAGCCAGCGCGGAGCCCGCTGCCTTGACCTCGGCGTTCTGCTCGTCGAGGTCCTCACCGAGTTGCTGGACCTGCTCGTCGACCGCCCGCTTCTTGTCCTTCGGGTTGTCGTCGGCCTGCGCCTGCGGGAGCAGGAAGGTCGCCAGCGCCACCGCAACAACCATCGCGAGGCCGCCGTGACGGGCCGTCCTGCGCATACCTCTCCCCTAACCCCAGGAAACACTTCAGTCACATGGGTAGCACGGGAGTCTGCAGATACCGGCAGGACGCGCCGGGGCTTGGGGCGGGGTTAGACGCGCAGATACCGGCGGAGGGTTACGGCAGAGACCAGGGCGGAGCCGCCGACGCCGAACAGGAACAACCAGGGGACGGTGGTGAGCACCGCGTCCCAGCCGATGAAGGAGGTGAACTGGAAGTTCGGCTCCAGGTAGTGGTCCACGCCGGCCCACTTGGCCGCGACGACGAGGAAGGTCGCCAGCACCGCACCGACCGCGCCGGCGATCGCGCCTTCGAGGATGAACGGCAATCGGATGTAGAAGTTCGAGGCGCCCACCAGGCGCATGATTCCGGTCTCTCTTCGCCTGCTGTAGGCGGAGAGCCGGATGGTGTTGATGATCAGCAGCAGTGCGGCGCCGAGGATGATGCCGGCCAGCAGCAGGGCGCCGATCGAGACCGCGCGCAGCACCCGGAAGAACGGCTCCAGGACAGTCCTCTGGTCCTGTACCTGGTAGACCCCGGGCCGGCCGTTGAAGGCGCTGAAGATGATGTCGTACTTGGTCGGGTCGGAGAGCTTGACCCGGTAGGACTCCGGCAGCGACTCCGGCGTGATGTTCGCTGCGAGCTCGGTGTCGAAGCGCTCCTTGAAGCGCTGGTAGGCCTCGGCCTTGGTCTCGAGGTAGACCTCGGCGACCAGCGGGCGCAGCTTCTCCAGGTCGGCCTGAATGGTCGCCTTCTGCTCCTCGGTGGCGACACCGCTCTTGCAGCTCGCCGCGCTGGAATCCGTCGGCAGGCAAAGGAAAAGGGTGACCTCGACCTTGTCGTACCAGTAGTCCTTCATGGTGTCGACCTGCTTGCCCGTCAGCATCGCGAGGCCTAACAGGGCGAGGGAAACCGCGGTGGTGATGACCACCGCGATGGTCATCGTCAGGTTGCGCTTGAGACCGGTCACGATCTCCTGCGTGACGAAGGAAACTCTCATCGGTTTGGCCTCACGCGGAGTACCCATAGACACCGCGGTGCTGGTCGCGCACCATCCGCCCGGTCTCGAGCTCGATCACGCGCTTGCGCATCTGGTCGACGATCGCCTGGTCGTGCGTAGCCATCAGCACCGTCGTACCGGTCCGGTTGATCCGGTCCAGCAGCTTCATGATCCCGACCGAGGTGGTCGGGTCGAGGTTTCCGGTGGGCTCGTCGGCGATCAGGATCAGCGGCCGGTTGACGAAGGCGCGCGCGATCGCGACCCGCTGCTGCTCACCACCGGAGAGCTCGTCGGGCATCCGGTCCTCCTTGCCCTGCAGACCGACCAGCTCGAGGACTTCGGGCACCACCCGCCGGGTGACGCCGCGGGACTTGCCGATCACCTCGAGGGCGAACGCGACGTTCTCGCGCACGGTCTTGTTGGGCAGCAGGCGGAAGTCCTGGAACACCGTGCCGATCTGGCGGCGCAGCTGCGGGACCTTCCAGTTCGAGAGCCGGGCCAGATCCTTGCCGAGGACGTGGACGGTGCCCGTCGACGGCTTCTCCTCCTTGAGCACCAGGCGCAGGAACGTCGACTTGCCCGAGCCGGAAGAACCGACGAGGAAGACGAACTCGCCCTTCACGATCTCGAGCGAGATGTCGCGCAGCGCCGGCCGGTCCTGGCTCGGGTAGGTCTTGGTGACGTTGTCCAGTCGGATCACGAGAAAGCAGTCCCCACGGCGGCCGGTTAGCGGACGAGCAGCCTTGATCGATAGTAGGCCGGATACGGCCCAGTACCGGGTTAGACGTGCGTTCTACGACGTCGCGCCGGAACGCCGCCAGCGGATACCGGCCTCGATGAAGTCGTCGATCTCACCGTTGAAGACGGCGGCCGGGTTGCCCACCTCGTGCTCGGTCCGCAGGTCCTTGACCATCTGGTACGGGTGCACCACGTAGGAACGCATCTGATTCCCCCACGAACCGGACGAATCGTCCTTTAGCGCATTCATCTTGGCCTGCTCCTCGCGGCGGCGGACCTCCAGCAGCTTGGACTGCAGGACCTCCATCGCGCGGGCCTTGTTCTGCAACTGCGAGCGCTCGTTCTGGCAGGACACCACGATGTTCGTCGGGATATGCGTCAGCCGGACGGCGGAGTCGGTGGTGTTGACGCCCTGCCCACCTGGCCCGGAGGACCGGTAGACGTCCACCCGGATCTCGTCGTCGGGGATCTCGACGTGGTCGGTCTGCTCGGTGACCGGAACGACCTCGACCGCGGCGAAGGAGGTCTGCCGGCGCCCCTGGTTGTCGAACGGGGAGATCCGGACCAGTCGGTGCGTGCCCTGCTCGACCGAGAGCGTGCCGTAGGCGTGCGGGGCGTGCACCACGAAGGTGGCGGACTTGATGCCCGCCTCCTCGGCGTAGGAGGTGTCGTAGACCTCGGTGGCGAAGCCGTGGCGCTCGGCCCAGCGCAGGTACATCCGCATCAGCATTTCGGCGAAGTCCGCGGCGTCCACCCCCCCGGCCTCGGAGCGGATGGTGACCAGGGCATCCCGGGCGTCGTACTCGCCGTTGAGCAGGGTGCGGACCTCGAGCTCGCCGATCTCCCGGGTCAGGTTCGCCAGTTCGGCGTCGGCCTCGGCGCGGGTGTCGTCGTCGTCCATCTCCTCGGCCATCTCGAACAGCACCGCGAGGTCGTCCACCCGCCGCCGCACCTGCTCCATGCGGTTGGTCTCGGACTGCACGACCGACATCCGGCTGGTGACCTTCTGCGCCCGGTCCTGGTCGTCCCAGAGGTCGGGGGCGGCGGCAAGCACCTCCAGCTCGGCGTACTCGGCGCGCAGCTTCTCGATGTCGACGACGGCCTCGACGGAGCTCAGCGTCGCGTCGAGCGCCTTGAGCGACTCGGTGAATTCAGGTAGCGCCACGGGATTGCACCCTACGCGAGCGACTGCGGCCCGCCACCGGAAGCCGGTGACGGGCCGCA
>NZ_JACDFE010000058.1 GCF_013815995.1 Sporichthya sp. | reverse complement strand
CGCCGGCGCCGACCACCGCGGCAACCTGGCGCTGGTTCGCCCGGCACGGGGTGCCGTGGCTGGCCCAGCGGCTGCCCGAGCTCGCCACCTCCGAACCGCTACGGCGCCGGGTGATTCAGGTGCGCGCGAAGAATGCGGTGTAGGTCGAGAACGCCTCGTCGACCTGACGGGGCGTCAGACCGTACCGGTCGAGCGAGCTGCCGGAGCGGCCGTGCCGGTACTGCGGGTTCTCGGTCTCCCAGCCGGCGATGGTGGACAGCAGCTCGGCGCTCGGTTCGCTGCCCCGGCTGGCCAGGATGCGGGTGACCACGGCGCCGACCTCGGAGCAGATCTCGGTGTAGTCGACGTCGAGGATCTGCGCGGGGTTCAGGCCCACGCGCTGCGCGAGATTGCTCTCCCAGCTGTGGGCGCTGAGTAACGCGTTGCGGCCGATCTGCTCCAGGCCGACGTGGTTGGCGCCGTAGGCGTTGTGGAAGATCTCCTGCATCTGCGCCGTCGAGGGGATGACCTGGTGCGGGTCCCGGTGACAGTGCACGACGGTCGCGCGCGGGAACGTCGCGAGCACGGTGTCCAGTGCGTGCAGGTGGATGGGTGCTTTGAGCACCCACGGCCGCCCGCGTCGCCCGCCGTCCTGCCATTGCAGGTACTGCAGGGCGCGCCGCAGATCGGCGTAGGCCGGCGCCTGGTCCTGCTGCACGACCCAGTCGATGAAGGAGTAGCCGTGGCAGACCCACGCGGTGCCTACCGTCCGGAAGCTCAGCTGCAGCAGTAGAACTTCTTCTTCCGGCTCGCGCGCCTCCACCGGGTGCACGGCCATCATCTCTGGGAAGCGTTCGCGCAGGTCGTGAAGTTGCTGCTCGGTGATCGTGATCCGCGGATCCGGGTCGGTGCCGGGCGGCCCCCACGGCGCGGGGAACAGCGCCTGCCAGAGCAGCAGCTTCTGGAACTCCGGGCTGACCGCGAGCGCGCGGTGCAACTTGGTCGTCCCGGTGCGGGCGAGGCCGGTGACAATGATCGGGTCGGAGACGTCCTCGTCCTCGATCTCGGGGTTGGCCGTGATCGCGGCCTGGATGGCCAGGCGGGTGCAGAGCAGGCGGGTCATGTCCGCGGCGAACGCGGCGGCCCACGTCGCGTCGAGTGTGCCTTCGGCGTTGACCGCGTCCACCAGTCGTTCGAACGGCTCGACGAACGCGGGGTCGCCGAAGTCGTCCAGACCCAGCAGGTCGCTGGCCGCGGCCATCAGTGCGGCCGCGTCGAGGCGCTGGCTCATCGCAGTCCCTGAAAGGTGGCTGTGACTCCGGTGTGGAGCTCCGGTCCTCAGCACATCACGCCACGGACCGCTGTCGCGTGGAGTTCAGCTCTTCTGGGGCAATCTTCAGGCAGTGAGCGCAGTGATCAGCGCGCTCGGCGACGCTCAACCGTGGTTCGGTCCTACGCTGGCCCGGTGACCGAGGTGGCGCAGCGGGGCGGGCGTGATGGCGTCATCCGTTGCGCGCGCTACGTCCAGGGCAAGAAGGTCGACGACCTGCCGCTCGCGGGCGCCCTCGCCAACTGCGGGCCCGGCGGGTCGGACGGCTTCGTCTGGATCGAGTGCACCGAGCCGACCAGTGCGGACATCGCGGCCGTCGCCGACGAATTCGAGCTGCCCGAGCTCAAGGCCGTCGCCGACGCCGTCGCCGAGCACCGCCGGCCCAAGGTGAAGGTGCACGGCGACGTCGTGCCCGTCGTGCTCTCCCCGGTGCACTACGTGGACAGCGACGAGGTCGTCGAGGTCACCGAACTGGCGATGTTTCTCGGCCCGGGCTTCGTCATCACCGTCGCGCCCTGGGGCATCGACGCCCTGGACCAGGTGCGCAAGGAGTTCAACGAAGGCAGCGGGCACCCGGAGTACGGGGTCCTCGAGGTGCTGTACCGGGTGGCCGACCGGATCGCGGACGGCTACCACGTCGCCATCGAGGATTTCTGGCTCGACGTCGACACCGTTGCCGAGCAGGTCTTCGACGGCAGGGACAAGGACCGGACGGCCCGGATCTACCAGCTCAAGCGCGAGGTCGCCGAGTTCCGGCGGGCGGTCTCTGCGTCGGGGCGGACCCTGGAGCAGGTCTCGGAGGCGCGGCTGCGACGCCTCTCGCCGCAGGCGGTCCCGGATTTCGGCGGTCTGCGCGATCACCAACGCCGCGCCGCGGACAGCATCGAGTCGATCGACCGGCTGCTCTCCGACGTGCTGCAGGCGAACGCCGCGCAGATCCAGCTGCGCCAGAATGAGGACCAGCGGCGCATCTCGGCCTGGGCCGCGATCGGGCTGGTGCCCACGGCGGTGGCCGGCATCTACGGCATGAACTTCGAGCACATGCCCGAGCTGGACTGGCAGTACGGCTACCCGATGGTGGTCGGCGGGATCGCCACGATCTGCTTCACGCTCTACGCCAATTTCCGGGCGCGCGACTGGCTGGGCGCGCGCCCGGGGTCTCAGACCGAGGCGGCGCGAGTGCGGCGGGCGCTGAAGATCCGCGCGAACAGGCTGCGACGCGTCGGCCGGCTCGGCTCCGGGTCGTAGCCCGGCCACAGCGGCGCGGTGCGCGCCTCCGGCGGCGGCGGTCCGTCGAAGAGGTCGTTGTGCAGATCCATGATGTCCCCCCGGACTGGCACACGGCGGTGCGTGCCGATCTTGCTTCGACGGTAGAGCCGCGCCGGATGGTTCCGTGGGCGAACGCCCCGAGATCACCCGAACGGCTGACCCTGAACAGTCCTGATCGGCCGCACCGCTTCGTGTGTTGAGGGCCTCAGGCGGCCCGGGCCGCGGGCTCCCCGAAGAACCCGGCGACGTACTGCAGCTTCCCGTCCCCACCGACGAGCACCACGTCGGTGCCGGCCACGGCGACGGTCCCGTCCGGGCCGACCAGCTCCCAGGTGTAGCGGGCCAGGTCGTGGTGCGCGTCCAGTTCGCTGGTCCGCCGGAACGTGTGCCCGGGGAACTGGCCCTGGGCCGCACCGGCCAGCGCGGCGATCTCGGCGTGCCCGGTGCCGGTGAACGGCGGGTCGACGAGGACGCCCTCCGGCGCCCAGACCTGCTCGATCAGTGCGGTGCGGGCGGCGGCGTCGGTCTCGCCGTAGGCCTGCAGCCAGGTGTCGACGGTGGCTTCGAGATTGATCGTGGTGGTCATCGGATCCTCCTTGGCTCGGGTTGGATGTCTCCACCGTGAGGCCGCCGCCGGGCCTTCTCAATGACGTCCCAGGTCATGCCCAGCCATGACCTGACAGGTAATCGCGGACATGACCGCAGCGGGCTAGCGTCGCCTTCGTGACCGAGTTGACCGTGGGGACCCTGCTGCGCGACTGGCGCCAGCGCCGCCGGCTGAGCCAGATGGATCTGGCGCTGTCGGTGAACGTCTCCACCCGGCACCTGAGCTTCGTCGAGACCGGTCGCTCGCGGCCCAGTGCCGAGCTGGTGCTCGCCTTGGCTGAGGGCCTGGACGTACCGCTGCGCGAGCGCAACACCTTGTTGCTCGCCGCCGGCTACGCCCCGCGCTACCCGGTGCGCCCCCTGGAGGACGCGGAGATGGAACCGGCCCGCGAAGCGGTCCAGCGGATGCTCAATGCCCACGACCCCTACCCCGGCGTCGTCGTCGACCGGGCGTGGAACATCGTGATGGCGAACAACGCCGCGGCCGCGATCACCACCGGAATTCCGGACGAACTGCTCGGCCCACCGCCCAACGTCTACCGGATCAGCCTGCACCCCGACGGCCTCGCGAAGCGGACCCTGAACTTCCCGGAGTGGGCCGCGCACCTGCTGCACCAGTTGGGCCGCAGCGTCGCGCTGACCGGCGATCCCGGCCTCGCTGCGTTGGAGGCCGAGGTTCGCGCCTATCCCGGCGTAGAGGAGGCCCTGCGCGATCAACCGTCGCCCCTGGAGCGGGTCCCGCTGCTCGTGCCGTTCCGCCTGGACCTCGGCAACGGCCAGGAGCTCTCGCTGTTCACGACGTTGACGACTTTCGGCACGCCCCGCGACGTCACCCTGGACGAACTCGCGGTCGAGCTGTTCTACCCTGCCGACGACGAGTCCGCCCGCCTCCTCGGCGGCCGCGGCTCCACCGCCTCCACCCTGAACTGACGCGACGTCAGCTGCGCCCGACACCCCCGAAAGCGCAGTACGCAACCTCCACCTCACCCCCGAATGTGCACTACAGCACCTGGAACTCGCGGTTGGAGGTGCTGCACTGCACATTCGGGGGTCGTAGTGGTGGCTCAGTCCATCGAGCGGAAGACCGTCCCGGTGCGGGGCTTGGGCCAGAAGAAGGTGGACTTCGGGGGCATCAGGCCGCGGGCGGCGGCGGTGGCGCGGATCTGCTCGACCGAGACCGGGCGCAGCAGGATCGCGGCCTGGGCGCGGCCACTCGTGACGGCTTCGACGGTGTGCTCGACGCCGTGCTGGTAGCGCAGGTCCAAGTCGGTGAGGCCGAGCACGGAGTCGGCGACCCGCACCGAGTCCAGCGGCTCGACGTCGTCGTCGCCGGCGCCGGTGACGGGGCGCAGCAGGCGCATCCCGTCCGGGGACAGCAGCGCCAGCGCGCCCTCGGCCACCAGCCGGGCCACCACGTCGGGGCCGGGCAGCGGCTCGAGCTCGCCGACCTCGAAGTCGACGGCCAGTGCGCCGGCCAGGTCGACCTCGGGCGGAAGGCCGGAGATCAGCCGGTGGATCGGCTGCACCGTGAGCTGGTCGTGGTCGAGCTCGACGACCAGGAACAGGCTCGCGCCGGCGCCGGGCGCTGCGCCGTCCTCGCCGAGGTAGGTCTGGCAGGTCGAGTACCGGTGGTGCCCGTCGGCGATCACCAGCGGCGCGGAGTCGACGGCGTCGGTGACGGCCTTGAGCGCGGCGGGGGAGTCCAGGCGCCACAGTTCGTGGGTCACGCCGTCCGGGTCGTCCCAGCGGCCCAGCGGCTCGGCGGCGTCGAGATCGATCAGCCCGGTCAGCCCGCTGGTCAAAGACAGGCCCCAGATCGCGGAGGTGTTCGCGTGCGTCGAACGCAGCAGTTGCAGCCGGTCGCTGTGCGCCTTTGGGGTGGTGTGTTCGTGCGGCAGCACGTCGGCCCGGGCCTCGGCGTCGATCCCGAGCGCACCGAGCACGCCGAGGGTCTGGCGCCGGGTGCCGGCCTCGTCGGTGAAGGACATCCGGTACGGGTACAGCGACGGGGTGTCGGAGCTGAGCACGCCCTCGGCCCGCCACTGCGCGAACAGCGCCGCGGCGCCGTCGTAGACGTCGAGGCCGCTGGAGTCCTCGGGGTCGGTCGGCATGTCGATCAGCACGACGTTGTGCGGGTGCTGCGCGACGAGCTCGGCGCGTTCGGAGGCGTTGATGACGTCGTACGGCGGCGCGGTCACCGCCGCCAGATCGTCGGTGGCGTAACGGATCCCGGCAAACGGCTCGAATCGCGGCATGCCGCGATCCTTGCAGCCCGACCGCCCTCAGGCGAAGTGGAAGACCTCGGTGCCCGCGGGGGCGCCGTAGCGGTCGACGACCTTGTTCAGCTCGTCCTGCAGGTACATCACCCCGACGCCGAGGCAGAGCCACATCAGCACGCCGGTGGCCGGGTCGCAGGTGGCGGGGACGCCGGCCGCGCGCTGCGCGTCCTCGATCCGCCGGCCCATCCGGTGCAGCGCGATGAACTGCGGGACGCCGATCGGCCAGCCCAGCCCGAAGGCGGTGGCGTCGACCCGGTACGACCCGGGCAGGCGTTCGTCGAAGCGCGCGAGCTCGCGGTTGGTGCGCAGGAACCACACCACCCAGTAGAGGCCCAGCGTGAACAGGCCGAGGGCGTAGACCCGGCACGGGTTGCGACGCTTGGGCGCCGCACCGTAGGTCAAGGTCTCCCGGCTGAGCAGAACAGACGTGTCCGGCGACATCTCAAATCCCCCCGAGCGCGACCGGCCTCCCCAGAACGGTCGCGTTCTTCGTCGAAGCTAAGGCTCGCGGGGGCTACTCGCGGGAGATTGGTGAGATTCTCATCCGCCGCGCCGGGAGAAGGTCATTTCTCCTCAGCCGGCCTTCAGGTGTCGGCGCAGTCCGCGCTCGCCCGCCCGCATCATCACCGCGTGGTTGACCCGGAACGCCGGCCGGGCGAAGGACAGCGTGCGCAGCAGACGCCGGCGAACCTCGACCTCCTCACCGAAGTGCAGGGACGTCCCGGTCCCGTCCGGACTCGGGGCCAGCGTCCACCGGCTGTGGCCCTCCAGGTCGCCGGTCAGCCGGGCCTCCAGCACCCCCGCCTCGGGGTCCCTGCGCGAGTGGTGCGCGGTCATGAACAGGGAGTACGGAAGCGAGGAGCGAACCTCGATCTCACAGGTCTGTTCGTCGATCGCACGGGTACTGCGGACCTGGCGCCACCAATGGGGGTATTCGTCCAGTTTTGCGAGGGCGTCGAACACGATAGGTACAGGGGCAGGCACCAACCAGTGACTGCGGAACACGTAGAAGTGGCGGCTCACGTAGTCAAGTGTGGCGACGAGCCGAAAATCGGACGGAACCGGACTGGATCGGTGTGCGTCTCACCTTTGCTGCGGGTCGGGGGACGACGCGTGGCGGGGCCGATCGAAGGTCCCAACCGCAAGGTCGTAGGAGGTCGGGATGCGCTGGTTCATCAACCGCGTGCGTGTGCACCGCGTAGAGCCGGACGTTGCGCCGCTGTCCGCGCCGGGCGCTCAGATCCGGATCCCGGCCCCGTCGGTCGGCGACCGGATGGCGTTCATCCCGGCGCAGCGCGACCGTCGCGCCCACAGCTCCTTCTGACCCTTCGGGTCCCGCCTCAGTCCTGACGCGGTCCTGCCGCACGAGCCCCGCCGCCCGGTTCCTACGATGACCGCGTGCGCGCCGGCCGAGTTCTTTTCCGTATCTCCGCCCTGATCTCTGCCCTGGCGTTCTCGCTGGTCGCCTGCGGGACCAAGGACGGCCCGGTCACCCCGGGCGGTGAAGACGGCTTCATCTCCGGCGACGGCACCGTGACGATTCTTTCCCCCGATGAGCGCGGCGACCCGATCGAGCTGGCCGGCCCGAAGATCGGCGGCGGCACGATCGACCTCGCGGCCTACCGTGGCAAGGTCGTGCTCATCAACGTCTGGGGCTCGTGGTGCGCGCCCTGTCGCGAAGAGGCTCCCTACCTCCAGGCGGCCTGGGACCAGGCCGGCAGCTCCGGTGACGTCCAGTTCCTCGGGCTGAACACCAAGGACGACGCCGCCGGCGCGGCCGAGGCGTTCGAGCGCCGGTTCGGCATCACCTATCCGAGCCTCGACGACGACAACGGAAGCCTGCTGCTGACCTTCCGCAGGACAATCCCGCCGCAGGCGATCCCCAGCACCCTCGTTCTCGACCGGCAGGGCCGGGTCGCCGCCCGCATCATCGGACCAGGTTCTCGAGGAACTTTTGTGGGCCTGGTTGACCGGATCCGTTCCGAGGCGTGACCGCCGGGGTCGAAGACCCATCCGAACGGCCGATGACAAGCCGAACAAATTCCGGCATTCCGTCCTCGGAGGGTGACCTCGCGACTACGAGAAGTCATTGTCGCGGACCCTAAAGTTACGGGGAAACGCCTGGAACCGCAGGTCAGCGGCCTGCGTCTCACCGCGGACAACAGCAAGAAGTACCGCAGGGGTTCACGAACTGATGCGGCTGGGGGGTTGCCCGGCTCGTGACCGGTACTTCGAATTACTCAAACCAGGGGGATCCACCAATGTCCGGTCTGTCCATGCGCGCTCGCTTCACCACCGTCGCCGTTTCCGCCGCCATCGTCGCGCCGTTCGCCCTCATGGGTGGCTCGGCCAACGCGGTTGAGGCTCCCGTCGTCGACAACGTCGAGGTTCCGGTCGTCGGCGGTCTGCTCGACGGCGTCCTCGGCTCCGCCACCGGCGGTGCCGGCGGCCTCCCGGGCGGCGCTAGCCCGCTCAGCACCGTCACCGGCCTGGCCGCTGACCCGCTGTCCGCCACCTCCGTCACCGACGGCGTCCTGGGCGACGTGCTCGACCTCGACGTCCTGTCCTCGGTCACCGACCTCGCCGGCCTGGAGGACATCCTGTCCACCGTCACCGGTCTGGTTGACCTCGACGGCATCATCAAGACCGTCACCGACCTGGTCGGCACCGTCGTCGACACGCTGAACCTGGACAAGCTGCTGGCTCTGCCGGTCAAGATCCTCAGCCCGAAGGGCGAGGTCAAGGGCGCGACCAAGACCACCAAGGCCGCCAAGCCGACCCAGACCGTCAATGCCGGCGCGCTGCCCCACACCGGTGGCAACGCTGACCTGACCGCGATGCTGCTCTGCGCCGGCCTGGCCGTCGCCGGCACCGGTGTCACCATGGTGACCCGTCGCCGCGGCGGCATCCTCGGCGCCGCCTGAAACCAAGGCAGCCGAACCGGGCCTCCGGGCCTGAACGCAGCGATTCGAACGCCTGTCACCGCCTTCGCGGTGGCGGGCGTTCGTGCGTTGTGGGACGTATGTGAAAAGCTGGCCAGGATTCACAGGCGGCGACGCGCCGGACGGAATGACACGGCTGTCATTACGGACCTAGACTGGCTGTGCCGCAAAGGAAACTCGGCGGCACGACCGCACCTCGGACCCTTCGGAGGACACCTCGATGGAAGCCGCAGCCGCCGCGTCGGAGCGCAACGCCCAGGTCGCCGCCGAGCTTGCGCTCGCGGAGCCCGGGACGGTCACCTTCGACGGTCCGGCCGGCGCTCTTCCGGAGCGGGACCGCGACATCCTCGCCTTCGAGCGGCAGTGGTGGCGCTACGCCGGCGCCAAGGAGCAGGCCATCCGCGAGCTGTTCGGAATGTCGGCCAACCGCTACTACCAAATCCTGAACGCCCTGATCGACCACCCGGACGCGATGGCCTTCGACCCGATGCTGGTCAAGCGGCTGCGCCGGCTGCGGTCGGCCCGCCAGCGTGCGCGCTCCCAGCGTCGCCTCGGCCTCGACGCCTGAGGCGCCCTGTCCGGCCGGGCGGCTCTGACATGACCGGCCTGACGTGAGCGGGGAGCCCCGACGCGGCGGCCCGTTGCTGAACACCCTCGCCTCCTCCGCGCTCGCCGCTCTGGCGGTGATCGTGCTGGTCGGCGTGCTGATCCTGGCCTTCGGTGAAGACGGCGGGGACGAGGCCGATCAGGCCGGCTCCGAGCCGGTGGCCGTGGCGACGGCCAGCCCGACGCCCGACCCGACGCCGGACCCGACGCTGAGCGCCACTGCGCAGGCCACGCCGTCGGCGAGTGCGAGCCCGAGCCCGAGCGCGAGCCTCAGGGCGAGCCCTGACGCGAGCCTGAGCCCGACGCCGCCCGCGGTCGACAAGGTGCCGGTCGTGGTGCTGAACCAGACCGGGATCAGCGGGCTGGCCGCCCAGTTCCAGAAGGAGCTCGAAGCGGGCGGCTGGACGGTCGCCGGGATCGACGACTTCCGCGGCAACGTGCCCGCCACCACGGTCTACTTCCCGCCGGGGATGCGCCCCGCGGCGAAGGCGCTGATGGAGCAGTTTCCGCAGATCGGGCGGATCCGCCCGGCATTCAGCGGCATCTCGCCCACCCAACTGACTGTCATCCTGGGTAAGGACTTCCCCACATCCTCGTGAGCTTGGGCTGCGCGTGACCGGACCGTTTCGCAAGAGGCGGTAGAACCGGGAGGTGCCTGCAGTACCCACGACGTGCCCGCTGTGTGAGGCGACCTGTGGATTGCTGGTCACCATCGACGATGACGACGGCACGGTCGTCGACATCCGGGGCGATCCGGACGACGTGCTCTCCCGGGGCTTCATCTGCCCGAAGGGTGTCGCGGTCAAGGGACTGCACACCGATCCCGATCGGCTGCGCACGCCGATGGTCCGCTGGGGCGGGATGCTGCGCGAGGCCACCTGGACCGAGGCGTACGAGGAGATCGCGCTGCGGTTGCCGGCGCTGCGCGAGCGGCACGGCCCCGACTGCATCGCGCTGTTCTCCGGGGTTGCCGCCGGTCACGCGCTCGGCCCGTTGCTCTACACCGACGCGCTGGTCGCGGCGCTCGGCACCCGCAACGTCTTCTCGGCCGCCTCGCTGAACTCCCGGCCGCGCCACGTGGTCTCCGGCCTGCTCTACGGCAACCCGTTCACCACACCCGTCCCGGACATCGAGCGCAGCGACTTCGTCGTGATGATCGGCGCGAACCCGGTCGTGTCCAACGGCAGCATGCTCACCGCGCCGGACCTGCGGACCAAGCTGCGCGCCCTGCGCCGTCGGGGCGGGCGGATCGTCGTGGTGGATCCGCGGCGCACCGAGTCCGCCGATGGGGCCGATGAGCACCTGCGGGTGCGGCCGGGCACCGATGCCCTGGTCCTGATGGCGATGCTCAACGTGCTGCTCACCGAGGGTCTGGTCGATCTGGGTGAGCTGGCGGGCATTGTCGACGGGGTGGACGGCGTCGCCGCGATTGCGGACGGCATCACCCCCGAGCGGGTGGAGCGGCGCACCGAGGTCGACGCCGGCAGCATCCGGCGGATCACCCGCGAGTTCGCGCGCGCCGACGCCGGGGTCGTCTACGGGCGGATCGGGGCGTCCACGACGTCGTTCGCGACCGCGACCACCTGGCTGATCGACGTGCTCAACATCCTCACCGGCAACCTGGACAAGCCGGGCGGCGCGATGTTCCCGCAGCCCGGGCACGGCGGGCTGCCGAACTCGCCGCGGAGGGGCGTGCCCCCCGAGCCGTTCACGCTCGACGGTCCGCGCAGTCGGGTTTCCCGGCGCCCGATCCTGTGCGGCGAGCTGCCCGCGGCGGCGTTGGCGGAGGAGATCGACACCCCGGGTTTCGGGCAGGTCCGCGGCCTGATCACGATCGCCGGTAATCCGGCCCGGTCGGTGCCGAACTCCAAGCGGCTGCACGCGGCGCTGAGTTCGCTGGACCTGATGATCAGCGTCGACACCTATCTCAACGAGACCTCGGCGCTGGCCGACATCGTCCTGCCGGTTCCGTCGATCCTGGAGCGCCCGCACTACGACCTGTTGCTCTACAACTACGCCTGCCGCAACGTGGCCAACTACTCCCCGCCGGTGCTCCCGCTCCCGGTGGGGATGCACCCGGAGTGGGAGACGATCGCGCGCCTCACCCTGATCGCGGCCGGCGGATCGCCCGACGGCGTCGAGGAGTTCGACGACCGGTTGGCCGCGGCGCTGGCGGTGCGCGAGGGGCTGCCGCTCGAGCAGATCGGCGAGGGCTTGCGAGGGCCCGAGCGCCTGCTCGACATCCTGCTGCAGTCGGGGGAGTACGGGCTGACCCTCGAGCACCTGCAGTTGAGCCCCAACGGTCTCGAACTCGGTGAACTGGAACCGCGGTTGCCGGAAGCGCTGCTGACCGCCGACCGCCGGATCCACCTCGCGCCGCCCGAGTTTGTGGCGGAGGCTCATCGCGCCCGCGGGCTGCTCAGCGCCCCGGCCGGGGAGGGCCTGCTGCTGGTCGGCCGGCGGCACCTGCGCTCGAACAATTCCTGGCTGCACAACCTGTCCGCGATGGCCTCCGGCGCGCGCCGCTGCACGTTGCAGGTCAACGAGGAGGACGCCTACCGCCTCGGCCTGCGCAACGGTGGGCGGGCGCTGGTGACCTCGGCCGCCGGCCGACTCGTGGCCAGTGTGGAGATCACCGACGAGGTCCTGCCCGGCGTCGTCTCGTTGCCGCACGGCTGGGGTCACGACGAACCGCAGGCCCGGATGCGGGTCGCCGCCGAGCGGCCCGGGGTGAACGTCAACCTGCTCACCGACGACGCCGACATCGACCCGCTGACCGGCAACGCCGTCTTCAACGGGGTGCGGGTCACGGTGGTCGCGCACGCCGGCGACGCCCCGGACGAGGAACAGCCGATGCCGGACCGCCGGCTGGGCTTCGAGCGCCGCCGCACCCCCCGTGGCCCCGGCGGCATCGGCCCGGAGTCCTTCGGCCCCGCCTGACCTTCGCGGGACGTCGTCCCGCACGGGCGCCTGTCGGCCCGCCTGTGGGCTGATGTGCGCCCGCACGGACTGACACTCCTCAGCTGTATCGTGGCTAGCTAATATAAGCCTAAACGCATATAGTACGCGCTGTGGAGGCGTTCGATGTGTTGGGCGACCCGGTGCGGCGGCGGATCCTCGAACTGCTGGCCGGCGGGGAACGCAGCGCCGGCGACGTGGTCGAGGTGATCGCGGCCGAGTTCGGGTTGACCCAACCCGCGGTGTCCCGGCAGCTGCGGATCCTGCGCGAGAGCGGGTTCGCCAGCGTCCGGGCCGAGGGCACCCGTCGCCTCTACGCCCTCGACGACGGCGGGCTGCGCGACGTCGAGGCGTGGCTCGGCGGCCTGCGCTCCGAGTGGGAGCGACGCCTGGACGCCCTGGAGACCGAACTCGCCCGCGGCCGCCGAGCCCGTCGTATAACGAACCGTCAGGAGAGTTCATGAAGGACTTGATCGCCGAACTGAACCTGGCCCATCGCCGCGTGGCGCGATTGACCGACCACGTCGGTGCCGGCGTGGACGGCGACGTCTACGACGTCGAGATCCGGCGCACCTACGACGCCGCGCCCGCCGATGTCTGGGACGCGTGCACCAACCCCGAGCGCCTGGCGCGCTGGTTCTCACCAGTGACCGGCGACCTCAAGGTCGGTGCGCCCCGGCCGCCGTGGCCACCAGAGCCGCCCAGGCCACCGCCGACCGCTACGCCATCGACGGCAACGCCTCCGGCGCGATCACCGAGTGCGACCCACCGCGCCGCCTCACCCTGGACTGGGAGTTCGGTGACGCGGTCAGTTGGGTGACGCTCGAGCTGCGCCCCGTCGGAGAGGACCGCTGCGAGCTGGTGCTGTGCCACCGCCAGCCCCGCACCGACCATTGGAACACCTACGGCCCCGGCGCCACCGGCGTCGGCTGGGAGCTCACGGTGCTCGGCCTCGGGTGGCACCTGGCCGGGGTGGAGAAGACCCACGCTGAGTTCGAGGCCAACTTCGCAGGCGAAGGACTTCAGCCGTCGCAGCGCCGCGCTCTGGGGTGACGCCCACGAGGCGGCCGGCGCCCCGGCCGCCGTGGCCACCAGAGCCGCCCAGGCCACCGCCGACGCCTTCGCCCCCGCCTGAACCACTCGTTGCGTCCGACGAAGCGTGAGCTATAGCGCTCGTTTCGTCGGACGCTACGCGGAAAGTCAGGCGTCCAGGGCCCAGCGGACGGCCTCGACCCAGCCGTCGCCGTTCAGGCCCTGACATAGCGTCACATTCGGCGGAGCTCCCTCGGCCGCGTGCGCGCCGTTGGCGGTCATGAAGAAGCGGCGCACGTGGGCGGCCATCTCCAGGTCCGAGCGGGAGTCGCCGATGGCGATCGCCTGATCGGGGGTCAGGCCTCGGCGGGTCAGGTCGGCCGCGACGCCCGTTCCCTTGGTGATCCCGTCGGCCATCAGGTGGTAGACGTGCTGCTGCTGGCCGTCCGGCATCAGCCCGACGTAGGCCGGCAGCCGGCCGTTGTCGTGCAGGCGCAGCCAGCCGAATCCGCGCTCGGTCAACCAGGCCTCGGACTCGGCGACGTCGACCAGCCCGGAGAGCATGACGTCGGCCTCGTGCCCGAGGTGCCAGGGCGCGTGGAACTCCAGCTTGCCGGCGTAACGCTTCAGCAGGTCCTCCAGCAGGCCGCAGCCTTCGAGGGCGTCCATCAGCGAGGAGTCCCAGAACTCCTCCGGCATCGCGCCGTGCAGCACTTCATGCTCCAGGCCGTGCCGCCAGCCGATCACCGCGCCGAGCTCGCCGACGTAGCCGTCGCCGCCGAAGATCCGCACGGCCTCGGCCAGCTGTGGACCGGTGCGACCGGAGACCAGCACCAGCTCGATGCCCGCGGCCAGTAGGTCGATCAGGGCCCGAGCCGGTTCGAGGGTCAGGGAGTTGTCGGCAGCCCGCACGAAGCATCCCCGCGGCCCGACCATGGTGCCGTCCATGTCGGAGTACACGATCTTGATCATGCCGTGCGGGTCCGAGCGTCCAGGACCGAGCGGTGGGCGCGGTATTCGGGCAGGGAGAGCACGGGCGGGCGCTCGCGGCCGGTGACGTCGTGGGTGTCGGCCTCCACCTCGCCGTCGACCCGGGTGAATTGAGTCAGCGTCGCGGGCGGAGCGGGGTGCGCTCGGCCGGGTACGTCGCGCCCGAGGCGGGCCTCCCCGGCCTGCCAGATCTGCGCGGCCATCCGGCCGAGCGCGGCGTCGTCCTGGTGGCGGTGGTGGCGGGTGCCGAGGTCGACCTGGCCGATCGCGTCAAGCCCCGACAGCGCGAGGGTGTCGATCAGCAGCGCGATCTCCACGCCGTAGCCGCACGGGAACGGCAGCTGCTCGAGCAGAGTCCGGCGGGCCGCGTACTCACCGGCCAGCGGCTGCACCACCCCGGCCAGTTCCGGCCAGTGCAGGTTCAGTAGCGGCCGCGCGACCAGCTCGGTGACCCGCCCACCGCCGGCCGGCAGCACCGATTCCCCGGACACCAGCGGTCGGTCGTACAGGCCCTTGACCAGCTCGACGCCCGGGTCGGCGAGCAGCGGCCCGAGCAGCCCGACCACGACCTCGGGGCGGAACCGCTCCAGGTCGGCGTCGATGAACACCACCAGATCGCCCGAGCTGACCAGCAAGGAGCGCCAGAGCACCTCGCCCTTGCCGCCGACGGCAGGCAGGCGGGGCAGGATCGCGTCGCGGTGCACCACCCGGGCGCCGGCCTCCGCCGCCACCGCGGCGGTGCGGTCGGAGGAGCCCGAGTCGACCACGATCAGCTCATCCACCAGGGGGTGCCGGTCTAGGAGCTCGTGGCGGATCGCGGCCACGATCGCTCCGACCGTGGCGTCCTCGTCGAGGGCGGGGAGGACGACGCTGACCGTCGTGCCCGAGGCCTGCTTGGCCGCCAGTACCTCGGCCAACGGCCAGTCGGCGAGCGCGCTGGTGCGCCGCTCGAACCACTGCCTGACCTGGGCTTGCACGCCGCTCCTCGCGCTGTGGGCTGCGTCTCTCCGGGCAATCTGCCCGGAGAAGCACTCGCCATCGTCGACTACAGTGAACGCCACAACTGAACACGCTCATCCAGAGGGGCTGAGAGAACGGCTCTGTGAAGCCCCGGCAACCACCTGCAACTCCACCGAAGGAATTCGGTGTGCAGAAAGGGTGCCAACTCCGTCCCGGTCGGTGATTTACCGCCCGGGGAAGATGAGGAGAGGACTCCACGCCATGACGTCTGCACCCCCTGCCGCCCGCCTGCTCGGCAGCGCAACCGGCCTGAGCTGTCGCGAGTGCGGCACCGCTTATGAGATCGGCCCGCTCTACGCCTGCGGCGAGTGCTTCGGCCCGCTCGAGGTCGCCTACGACTTCCCGGAGATCACCCGGGCCACCATCGAGGCCGGCCCGAACAACATCTGGCGCTACAAGGACCTGCTGCCGGTCCCCTCCCATGTGACGCAGACCAAGAGCCTGGACCCGGGCTGGACCAAGCTGGTCAACGCCGAGAACCTGGCCGCCGAACTGGGCATGCGCAAGCTGTGGGTCAAGGACGACAGCGGCAACCCGACGCACTCCTTCAAGGACCGCGTCGTCGCCGTCGCGCTGGCCGCGGCCCGCGAGCTCGGCTTCAAGGTGCTCGCCTGCCCCTCCACCGGCAACCTGGCCAACGCCGTCGCCGCAGCCGCGGCCCGCGCCGGCATCAAGTCGGTCGTGATGATCCCGGCCGACCTCGAGCAGCAGAAGATCCTCACCACGGCCGTCTACGCCGGCACCCTGATCGCGGTCGAGGGCAACTACGACGACGTCAACCGCCTGGCCTCCGAGCTCGCCGGCGAGCAGGAGGACTGGGCGTTCGTCAACGTCAATGTCCGCCCCTACTACGCCGAGGGTTCCAAGACTCTGGGCTACGAGGTGTGTGAGCAACTCGGCTGGCGGATCCCGCCGCAGACGGTCATCCCGATCGCGTCCGGCTCGCAGCTGACCAAGGTCGACAAGGCCTACACCGAGTTCGTCAAGCTCGGGCTGGTCGACGACGCTCCGTACAAGATCTTCGGCGCCCAGGCCACCGGGTGCTCGCCGGTGTCGGCGGCCTTCAAGGACGGCCGCGACTTCGTCGCCCCGGTCCGGCCGAACACCATCGCCAAGTCTCTGGCGATCGGGAACCCCGCTGACGGTCCGTATGTTCTCGACGTCTGCCGGCGCACCGGCGGCGTCGTCGAGGACGTGAGGGATGACGAGGTGGTCGAGGGCATGAAGCTGCTCGCGCGCACCGAGGGCATCTTCGGCGAGACCGCGGGCGGGGTCACGATCGCGACGCTCTGCAAGCTGCTGAAGTCCGGCCAGCTCGACCCCGACGTCGAGACCGTCGTGTTCAACACCGGTGACGGACTCAAGACGCTGGACGCCATCGCCGCCCATGTCGGCCCGACCGCCACCATCAAGCCGACGATGGCCTCCTACCGGGCCGCGGGCGTCTGAATCCCTGATTTTCTCAGGAATTCCGGCCCCTGAACCGGGCTCACTCCTGCGTCGTTAACCCCTGTTCCGCGCTTGTCCTGAACGCTAATGTCAGCCGCGTTCGGCACTTTCAGCTCGGCACCAGGAGAGACCTCATGCCCGAGGGCACCGTGAAGTGGTTCAACGCGGAAAAGGGTTACGGCTTCATCGCCGTCGACGGCGGCGCGGACGTGTTCGTGCACTACTCGGCAATTCAGTCGGACGGCTACCGGTCGTTGGACGAGGGCCAGCGGGTGGCCTTCGAAATCGCCCAGGGAGCCAAAGGCCCGCAGGCGGACGCGGTCCGGCTGGTCTGACCGACTGACGCTGGTTGGCCGGTAGCCATCCCGGCGGCCGGTGGGCGTCTGTAGGTTTGTCGGATGTCCATGGGCGAGAGCGGCCTGCCTGGCTCCGAGGGTGAGCACGCGGTTCAGGAGCAGTGGGACGCGGTCGATCGGGCGCGCACCTTCTACGACCGGCAGATGCTCGACCACCTCAACGAGGCGATGCGCGAGTTCATCGCGCGACAGGAGATGGTCTTCGTCGCCACCGCGGATTCGCGGGGGGAGTGCGACAGCTCGTTCCGAGCCGGCGAGCCCGGCTTCGTCGTGGTGCTCGATGAGAAGACCGTGGTCTACCCGGAGCTGCGCGGGAACGGCGTCTACGCCAGCCTCGGCAACATCGCCGAGAACGCCCACGTCGGGCTGATGTTCGTCGACTTCTTCGACGATCTGATCGGGCTTCACGTCAACGGCAGCGCCACCATCGTCGAGCACGAGGCGCTGCTCGGCGACGAGCGGGTGACCGTTCCGCTGCTGGAGATGCTGACCCGCCAGGGCGGCCGGCGGCCCGAGCGCTGGGTGGCGGTGCAGGTCCACGAGGCCTACATCCACTGCTCCAAGCACATTCCGCGCCTGACCAAGGTGGACCGTCCCGTCGACTGGGGCACCGACGACGCCAAGCGCAAGGGCGGGGACTACTTCGGGGTCGCCGAGACCAAGGGTCTGACCGGGCCGGCCGCGAACGCCTGAGCCATCGAGCGGGCTGTCGGGTTACCGCCGTCGTGAGCCGAATTCGTCCGGTGGCCGCCTCGGCTGGCTTGCACTCTCCAGGGTCGAGTGCTAATTATTGGGTTAGCACTCGTGTCATGAGAGTGACAGCACAACAGGCCGACCGGTGAGGTCGGAGGGTCCGGCGCGAAAGGGGTCGCCGGCGCTCCGGTCGTCCGTCGCGGGCACCGAGGCGGCCTGTCCACCCCGTAATCGGGAGGACCTACAAGCATGGCCAAGATCATCGCCTTCAACGAGGAGGCGCGGCGCGGTCTCGAGCGTGGCATGAACGCTCTCGCAGACGCCGTCAAGGTGACGCTGGGCCCCAAGGGCCGCAACGTCGTCCTCGAGAAGAAGTGGGGGGCGCCCACGATCACGAACGACGGTGTCTCCATCGCCAAGGAGATCGACCTCGAGGACCCGTGGGAGAAGATCGGCGCCGAGCTCGTCAAGGAGGTCGCCAAGAAGACTGACGACGTCGCTGGTGACGGCACGACCACGGCCACCGTTCTCGCCCAGGCGCTCGTCCGCGAGGGCCTGCGCAACGTCGCCGCCGGCGCCAACCCGATGTCCTTGAAGAAGGGCATCGAGGCTGCTGTCGAGCGCGTCTGCGAAGAGCTGACCAACATGGCGAAGCCGGTGGAGACCAAGGCGCAGATCGCTGCGACGGCCTCCATCTCGGCCGCTGACCCCGTCATCGGCGAGATGATCGCCGAAGCGATGGACAAGGTCGGCAAGGAAGGCGTCATCACCGTCGAGGAGAGCAACACCTTCGGCCTCGAGCTCGAGCTCACCGAGGGCATGCGCTTCGACAAGGGCTACATCTCGCCCTACTTCTGGACCGACCCCGAGCGCATGGAGGCCGTCCTGGAGGACTGCTACATCCTGCTCGTCGAGTCCAAGATCGCCTCGGTCAAGGACCTGCTCCCGCTGCTGGAGAAGGTCATGCAGTCCGGCAAGCCGCTTGCGATCCTCTCCGAGGACGTCGAGGGCGAGGCCCTCGCGACCCTGGTCGTGAACAAGGTCCGTGGCACGTTCAAGTCTGTCGCCGTCAAGGCGCCCGGCTTCGGCGACCGCCGCAAGGCCATGCTGCAGGACATCGCCACCCTGACGGGTGGTCAGGTCATCAGTGAGACCGTCGGTCTCAAGCTGGAGAACGCCGGCCTGGACCTGCTCGGCCGCGCCCGCAAGGTCGTCGTCACCAAGGACGAGACGACGATCGTCGAGGGTGCCGGTGACGCCGACCAGATCGCCGGTCGCGTCAACCAGATCCGCGCCGAGATCGAGCGCAGCGACTCCGACTACGACCGCGAGAAGCTGCAGGAGCGCCTGGCCAAGCTGGCCGGCGGTGTTGCGGTCATCAAGGCCGGCGCGGCCACCGAGGTCGAGCTCAAGGAGCGCAAGCACCGCATCGAGGACGCGGTCCGCAACGCGAAGGCTGCCGTCGAGGAGGGGATCGTCGCCGGTGGTGGCGTTGCCCTGCTGCAGGCCGGCAAGACCGCCTTCGAGAAGCTGGACCTGGAGGGCGACGAGGCCACTGGCGCCAACATCGTCCGGGTTGCGCTCTCGGCGCCGCTCAAGCAGATCGCCATCAACGCCGGCCTTGAGGGCGGCGTCGTGGCGGAGAAGGTCGCCAACCTCGACATCGGTTGGGGCCTCAACGCCGCGACCGGCGAGTACGTCGACCTGATCGCGGCCGGCATCATCGACCCGGCCAAGGTCACCCGCTCCGCGCTGCAGAACGCGGCGTCGATCGCCGGCCTCTTCCTCACCACCGAGGCCGTCATCGCCGACAAGCCCGAGAAGGAGCCCGCCGGTGGCGGCATGGGCGGCGGCGGCGGTATGGGCGGTATGGGCGGCATGGACTTCTAAGTCCTGCTCGCAGGTAACTCAGCACTGCACGCGACGGCCCCGGCGGGTTTCCGCCGGGGCCGTCGTTCGTTCCGTCGCTGTTCAACCTCGCGACGTACCGTGCTGGTGATGGAACCGACGCCCCCGGACCTGATCGAGACCGACGACGGCAGCTGGCGTGACCCGCTGCGGCTGGACGTCGGGGAACTGCTCGGCCCGCAGGGCCTGCCCGCCTCGCGGCGCGCGTTCCTGCTGGGCGGCGCCGGGATCGGGCTGGGCCTCGCGCTGACCGGCGGGGTCACCCTGCCGGCGGC
>NZ_JACDFE010000262.1 GCF_013815995.1 Sporichthya sp. | reverse complement strand
CCGACAACTGGTTCGACGAGCGGGCAGTGGTGCTGGACAGCGCCGGCCGGACGGTCGCGCACGCCTGGCAGATCGCGCGCCTGCCCAAGGTCTAAGCCGGAACTGGCTCCATGACCGCAGCCTCCGACTTCGCCTCGGCCTGCGCCGCCATCACCGCGACCAGCCCCATCCCGGCCATCCAGCCGCCGAAGGTGAACAGCGGGATCCAGTACGAGATCACGCCGTGGTAGGCGAACGGCCCGGTGTGGAAGAACAGCAGCAGGACGCCGGGCAGGAGCAGGACGCCGATCCACAGGTTGAGGTAGCCGAACCACCGTGGGTGCACCGGGTTGGCGGAACGGTTGCCGAGCACCGCGGCTCCGAGGGCGAAGGCCTGGGTCGCGAACGCCGGGGCCGTGAGGAATGCCATGAACCAGCCGACGTCGTGGAGCAGCTGAATGTCCTCCCCGGATCGTTCGGGCCGGAACGCCGCGGCGGTCAGGAACACGCCGAACAACGTGAGCAGGACGTAGGTCGTGATGCCCGAGACCGCGAACAGGACAGTCAGAACGGGGCGCTTGCCTTCGTAGCGCAGCATCTGGACTGTGATCACCGAGACCACCGTGCCCCAGCCGACCACCGCGATCAGCAGCATCAGCAGCCCGGCCCGGATCCGGTCGGTCTCGCCGCTGTAGAAGTCGGCGAACTGCTCCGGCGTCCAGTCCGCGTCCGGCGGGACGAAGTAGTCGGCGATGATGAACGCCGGGAGGATGATCAGGACCCCGATGATGCCTGCCAGCCCGCAGACGATCTGACTACGTGTATTCATGGCGGGCAACGTACCGCCGCCGGAGTCCGCGATCGCAGTGCCTCGCGGGCTGAGATTCCTTCAGTGCTCTCGTCTGTTTGAGACGAACCGTCAGCCGAACAGTCAGCGACGGAGTCCCTAACGAAAATCGCGGGACCTGCTTCCGACCACCAGCTCGAGTCGGGTGAAGGTCTCCGCGACCAGGCTGATCACGCCCTCCGCGCACTCCAACCGGCCCCGGATCACCAGCGCCGCGGAGTCCCGGGCCACCCGGCGATGCCGGGCCCAGGCCCCGGGTGAGCAGATTACGTTGAGCATCCCGGTCTCGTCCTCGAGATTGAGGAAGATGGTCCCGGCCGCGGTCTGCGGCTGCTGACGGTGCGTCACTACGCCGGCCACCCGGACCCTGGTCTTGTCCGGCAGGGCGGCCAGACCGGCCACCGTCACGATGTCCGGGTCCAGCTCCGGGCGGACGTTCTCCATCGGATGCCCGTCGGGAGTGATGCCGGTGGCCCACAGGTCGGCCATCGTCAACTCCACCTGCTCCAACACCGGCAGCCGCGGGGCCCGGTCCCCCACCACGGTGCCGGCGATCCGGTCCGGGCTCGCCTGGGCCACCGCCCCGGCCGCCCACAGCGCCTCCCGGCGGGCCAGGCCGAGGCTGTCGAACGCGCCCGCGGTGGACAACGCCTCGATGTGCGCGGCCCCGGCGCCGGTGCGCAGCGCGAAGTCGGTGAGGTCGGCGTAGGAACCGTTCGTGACCCGCTCGGTCTCGATCCGCTCGGCGAGGTCGTCACCGATCGAGCGGACGCCGGACAGACCGAGGCGCAGCGTCGCCCTCCCCCACGAGGTCGGCGGTTCGGTGTTGCCCGGCCCGGCGGGCTCCAGGCCGGCGCCCGCGGCAGAAGGTTGACGTCCGGACGCAGCACCTCAACGCCGTGCCGGCGGGCGTCGGCGACCAGCGACTGCGGTGAGTAGAACCCCATCGGCTGCGCGTTGAGCAGGGCCGCGCAGAACGCCGCCGGGTAGCGCAGCTTCTGCCAGGAGCTGGCGTAGACCAGCAGCGCGAAGCTGATCGAGTGGCTCTCGGCGAAGCCGAAGTTCGCGAACGCCGCGATCAGGTTGAAGATGTGGTCCGCGGTCTCCCCGGTGATGCCGTGCGTCTTGCGCATCCCCTCATAGAGCTCGGCCCGCAGCTCGGCGACCCGCTCCGGCGAGCGTTTCGAACCGACCGCGCGGCGCACCCGATCGGCTTGCGTGGCGGTGCAGCCGGCGGCGTCGACCACCATCTGCATCAGCTGTTCCTGGAACATCGGCACCCCGAGGGTGCGCTTCAGGCAGTTCTCCAGCGACGGGTGCGGATAGGTGATCGCCTCCTTGCCGGCCCGGCGGCGGATGAACGGGTGCACCGACCCGCCCTGGATCGGGCCCGGCCGGATCAGCGCGATCTCCAGCACCAGGTCGTAGAAGCAGCGCGGCTTCAGCCGTGGCAGCGTCGCCATCTGCGCCCGGGACTCGACCTGGAGCACCCCGACCGAGTCGGCCTTGCCGAGCATGTCGTAGACCTCGGGGTCCTCCTTGGGCATCGACGCCAACGTCCACTCCCGCCCGTGGGCCTCGCGGACGAGGTCGAAGCAGCCGTGCAGCGCGGAGAGCATCCCGAGGCCGAGCAGGTCGAACTTGACCAGGTTGACCAGCGGCGAGGCGCAGTCGTCCTTGTCCCACTGGATGACGGTGCGGTTCTCCATCCGGGCCCACTCGACCGGCACCACCTCGACCACCGGGCGGTCGCAGATCACCATGCCGCCGGAGTGGATGCCCAGGTGCCGCGGGAACTTCGCGACCTGCGCGGCCAGCTCGAGGACGTCGGCCGGCATGTCGTCGGTGTCGGAAGTGTCTCCGCTGTAGCGGTGCACCTCCTTGGCAAAAGCGTCCTGGGCCCCGACGGAGTAGCCCAGCGCCTTGGCCATGTCCCGCACCGCCGAGCGCGGCCGGTAGGAGATGACGTTGGCGACCTGCGCGGCGTGCATTCTGCCGTACCGCTCGTAGACGTGCTGGATGACCTCCTCGCGACGGCCGGACTCGATGTCGATGTCGATGTCCGGCGGTTCGCCGCGCTCGGGTGAGAGGAAGCGTTCGAAGAGCAGCTCATAGAAGACCGCGTCGACGGCGGTGATGCCGAGGGCGTAACAGACCGCGGAGTTCGCGGCCGAGCCCCGGCCCTGGCAGAGGATGTCGCGACTGCGGGCGAAGTCCACGATCTCGTGAACGATGAGGAAGTAGCCGGGGAAGTCCAGCTTCTCGATCATCGTCAGCTCGTGCTCGATCTGGGCGTACGCGCCGCGCTGGGTCTCGTTGTCGCGGGGTCCGTAGCGCTCGAGCGCGCCGCGATAGGTCAGCTCACGCAGCCAACTCATCGCGGTGTGCCCGGCCGGGACCGGGAAGTCCGGCAACCGGGGCCGGATCAGCGACAGGTCGAAGGCGCATTCCTGCCCCAGCGCATGGGCGGTCGCGACGGCGCCGGGATGCCGGGCGAACCGGGCGGCCATCTCCGCGCCCGAGCGCAGGTGCCCGGTGGCGGCCGCGGGCAGCCAGCCGGCCAGCTCATCCAGGCTGCGCCGGGCCCGGACCGCGGCCAGTGCGGTGGCCAGTCTCCTTCTCTCGGGCGCGGCGTAGTGGGCGTTGCAGGTGGCCGCTGCCGGGATGCGCAGTTTCTTCGCAAGCATCGCCAAGGCGTCCAGGCGTGCATCATCATCAGGCTGGCCGTGGGCGGTGAGTTCGACGGCGACGTTGTCCCGGCCGAACAGCGCGACGAGGCGGTCCAGCTCTCGGGCCGCCGCCTCTTCGCCGCCTGTTGTGAGAGCTGCCGGCACCGCACCCTTGCGACAGCCGGTGAGGATGAGCCAGTGCCCGTCGGCGGCAGCGCCGAGGGCCCCTAGGTCGTGCACCGGGCGGCCCTTCTCGCCGCCGGCGGCGTGGGCTTCGCTGATCGCGGTGGACAACCGGGCGTAGCCGTCGGGGTCGCGGGCGAGCACCAGCAGGTGCGTTCCCTCCGGGTCGGCGACACCGTTCTGAGCCTGCGTCAGACCGAGGCTGAGCTCGGAGCCGAAGACCGTCGGCAGCCCGTGCCGCGCCGCCGCCTCGGCGAAGCGGACCACACCGTAGAAGCCGTCGTGGTCGGTGATCGCGAGCCCGCTCAGCCCGAGCCGGACCGCCTCCTCCACCATCTCCTCCGGGTGGCTGGCGCCGTCGAGGAAGCTGAAATTGGTGTGCGCGTGCAGCTCGGCGTACGGGACCCCGCCATCCGTGCGCTCGATCTCGCCGGGTTGGTACGGCGCCCGCCGGTAGCTGCCCGGACGCTCCGGCTCGGACCCGAACGCCAGCCGCTGCCCGTTCGGGGCCCGGTTCTCCCCCCGCGGCGGGAAGTGCCCGGAGAGCCGCTTCTCCAGATCCCGCCACGGCATCGGCGGGTTCTCCCACCCCATCTCAGCCGCCCCCAACCTCTGCGGGACGTCGTCCCCAGCGGGCGCATGTCAGCCTCCATGCGGGCTGACATGCGCCCGTACGGGACGACGTCCCGCGGCGCTTCTCAGTCATAGACGGCCTCCACGAACCAGCGGCCGCCCTGGCTGATCAACAGCCAGCCGGTGCCGTCGGCGGTGGCGACCTGGACCCGCACCTTGACCGCGGCGGCGCCGGCGTCCCACCAGCGCTCCTCGGCCGGCCACGGCCCGGCCCAGGACAACACCGGGCGCGGTGCCTCGTCGCCGACCCGCAGCCGCGAGGGCGAGGCCGAGATCGCGTACCGGGAGTTGATCGAGATCGGCTGCCCGACGTCGTCGACGAGCTGGGCCGGCACCGGGGTCGGCGGCACCAGGGCCGGGCTGGGCGCCGGGATCCGGCCCGGCCACGGGCCGTTCTCCTCTTGCGCGCCGCGCGGGTCACCCCAGGCGACGTAGCGGATCCGCTCCCCCGGACCGCGCCCACCGGCCAGCACCGCGGTCAGCACGGCCGGCTGGCCGAGCATCCCCTGCACCCGGACCAGCGCCCGGGCCGCACGCTCGGCGGCCTCGGCGTCGGCGCCATGGGTCCACAGCCCGAGCTGGTCCCCGCCGTGCGGGATCACCTCGTCCGGGGCCAGCCGGATCACCGAGATCCCCCCACTGGGGCGTTTCTGACGGGACGTCAGCCAGCCGTCGAGCTGCCAGCGGACCCGGTCGGCGATAGCCGCGGCGTCCAGCACGCCCTCGTAGCGCCAGACCCGCTCGTACCGCTCGCCGTGTTCGGTCTCGGCCTCGACGATCAGCCGGGTGCAGCCCAGGCCGGCCGCGGTGAGCCGGGCGTGCAACTGGTCGGCCAACGGTCGGGCGGCGAAGGCGGCCCGCTCCACCTGCTCGGCCGGTGGGTCGAGGTGGGTGCTGACGATCAGGTCCGGCGGCGGGGTACGGGCGTCCGGGGGCAGCGGGTCCTCGCCGCGGGCCAGCCGGTGGGCGAAGCCGCCGTCGGCGCCGAACCGGGCCGTGACGTCGGCCGGCGGCAGGCCACCGAAATCGCCGAGGGTGCGCAGCCCGAGCCGGCGCAGCAGGTCGGCGAGATCGGGCCGGTCGAGCACGTCGACCGGGTAAGGGGCGAGGAACTCCGGGGTCCGTCCGGCCGGGACGACCTGCCCGACCCGGGCCGCCAGCGCGGCGGCGAACGCCCCCTCGGCGACCCCGGCCCGGCAG
>NZ_JACDFE010000261.1 GCF_013815995.1 Sporichthya sp. | reverse complement strand
GATGGACGTGGTCCGGCGCGGGCACGGCGAGATCGGCGGGCTGCGGGTCGGCATCCTCGGCTACGGCCCGGCGGGGTCGATCGCGGCCGGCCTGTTCGCCGCCTTCGGCTCCGAGGTCGCGTACTGGTCCCGGACGCCCCGCGACGCCCCCTACCCGTGGCTGGAGCCCGCGGCGCTGTGCGCGCGCAGCGACATCCTCGTGCTGGCGCTACCGCTGACCGCCGAGACCCACGGCCTGGTCTCCACCGACCTGCTCGCGGCGATGCCCACGGGGGCGTACGTGATCAACGTCGGCCGCGGCAACGTTCTCGACCACGCGGCACTGCTGGCGGCGCTGGAATCGGGTCATCTCGGCGGCGCGGCCCTCGACGTGTTCCCCACCGAGCCCCTGCCCGCCGACGACCCGTTGCGGGACAACGATCGGATCCTGTTGTCCCCGCACGCCGCCGGCGGCACCCGGCAGTCGGTGCAGCGCATCATCGGCAAGTCCGTCGCGAACCTGCGCCGCGCGCTAGGCGGCGAGCCGGTGATCGACGTGGTCAACGGCCTCGAGCCGCTGATCCGGCGGCACGGATGAGTCACGACGGGAACGGGCGATCAGGCCGATCTGCGACCAGTTCGCAATAGCGAACAATTCGGGTCTAGGCTGCTGGGTATGCGCCTGCCCGCCGCTCTTCTCGCCGCCCTGCTGGTCCTCCCTCTCGCCGCGTGCACTGACGACGACGCAACCCAGGGTGCACCCGGGCCCAGCGCGAGCGCGGCGCCGACACTGCACGTGGTCACCACTGTCGCGCCGATCACCTCGATCGCCGCGGCCGTCGCCGGCGACCGGGCCCGGATCGACGGGATCGTGCCGGAGGGGACGAACTCCCACACCTTCGAGCCTCCGCCGAGCGCAGCCAAGGTCCTGTCCGAGGCGGACCTCGTGATCATCAACGGGCTCAAGCTGGAGGACCCGACCAAGGAGCTCGCCGAGGCGAACATGAAGGACGGCGCGAAGCTCCTCGAAATCGGTACCGAGGTGCTGGCCGAGCAGGACTACATCTACGACTTCTCGTTCCCCAAGGACGAGGGCAAGCCCAACCCCCACCTGTGGACCGACCCCACCTACGCCATCAAGTACGCGGAGCAGATCCGCGGGGCCCTGACGGAGATCGACTCCGGCGGCCGGGACTACTACGACGCCAATTACCAGAAGTTCCGCGAGCAGGCCACGGCACTCTCCGACGCCATCAAGGCCGACCAGGAAAGCCTGGACGCCGACGATCGGGAACTGCTGACCTACCACGACGCCTACGCGTACTTCGCCAAGTCCTACGGCTGGAACGTGATCGGCGCGATCCAGCCGAGTGACTTCTCCGAGCCTACTCCGAAGGAGGTGGCGGAACTGATCGACCAGATCAAGGAGCAGGGCGTCAAGGCGATCTTCGGCTCCGAGGTCTTCCCCAGCAAGGCGCTCGCGGAGATCGGCAAGGCCACCGGCGCGGTCTACGAGGACACGCTGCGCGATGACGACCTACCGGGCGCGCCCGGCGAGCCCGAGCACTCCTGGCTCGGGCTCATGCGCTACGACTTCCGCACGATCATCGCTCGACTCGGCGGGACCACGAAGGCGTTGGACGCCCTGGACACCACGCCGGCTGTACCCGACACCGCGAACTATCCGCAGTGAACGCCACCGACTACCACGGCCACGGCCACGGGGAGACCCCGAGCGGCACCGGTGAGTCCCTTATCACTCTGACCGACGTCGCGTTCCGGTACGGGCCCGCGCCGGTGCTGACCGACGTCGAACTCACCGTCCGACGCGGTAACTTCACCGGCGTGGTCGGTCCGTCCGGCTCGGGCAAGACGACCCTGCTCCGGCTGCTGCTGGGCACGTTGCGCCCGGTGGCCGGCACCATCGACCGCTCCCCCGGCCTGCGGGTCGGGTACGTGCCTCAGTTGGAGAGCGTGGACTGGAACTTCCCGGTCACCGTCGCCGAATGCGTCCTGATGTCGCGCTCCGAGCGGCGGGTGCCGTGGCCCAGCCGCCGCGAGCGGGCGGAGCTGTCCGCCATCCTGGAACGGCTCGGCATCGGTGATCTGGCGAACCGTCACATTCGCGCGCTGTCCGGCGGCCAGCAGCAGCGGATGTTCATCGCCCGCGCCCTGATGTGCTCCCCCGACCTGTTGTTGATGGACGAACCGACGACGGGCGTCGACTTCACCAGCCGGCACGAGATGCTGCACCTGCTCGGGGACCTCAACGCAGCCGGCACCACGATCCTGCTGACCACGCACGATCTCAACGGCGTCGCCGCCCACCTGCCTTCGCTGCTCGCGCTGAACCACACCGTGATCGCCGCCGGAGGACCCGCCGAGGTGATCACGGCGTCCGTGCTGGAGCGCACCTTCGGCGCACCGATGGAGGTGCTCCAGCACCTCGGGCTGCCCGTGGTGCTCGATCCCGGGCCGCACCTGGCCCCCGTCCGAGCGCGCCGGACGGGCTGAGCCGACCGTGTGGGACCTCCTCGACCCGTACCACTACGAGTTCTTCGTCCGCGGCGTCCTCGCGGCCACCCTCGCTGGTGCGCTGTGCGGGCTGGTCGGGGTGTTCATCGTGCTGCGCGGGATGAGCTACATCGGCCACGGGCTCTCGCACTCGATCTTCGGCGGCTTCGCGGTCTCCTCCGTGGTCGGTGCCAATTACTACCTCGGCGCGGGTGTCTGGGGCCTGGCCTCGGCGCTCGCGGTCAACGCGATCGCCCGCAGCAAGAAGATCGGTGCCGACGCGGCGATCGGGGTGATCACCACCGCCTCGTTCGCCTTCGGCATCGCGCTGATTTCGATCTTCGGCTCCCGCGGCGCGAGTTTCGATGCCGCGCTGTTCGGGAGCATCCTCGGCATCCGCCCGTTGGACCTGTGGGTCCTGGCCGGCGTCTCGGCGGGGGTCGTGGCGATCATCGTGACCCGCTACCGGGCCCTGCTGTTCACCTCGTTCGATCCTGACGTGGCCGGCGCCCACGGGGTTCGGGTGGCCGCCACGGACGCGCTGCTGATGCTGGCGCTCTCGATATCGATCCTGGCGACGCTGAACGTCATCGGGGTCACCCTGGTCGCGGCGGCATTGGTGATCCCCGCCGTGGTGGCCCGGATGTTGACGCACTCGTTCGCGCACATGCTGGTGCTGTCGACCGCGATCGGGTCGGTCGGCGGTTTCGTCGGCATGAACCTCAGCTACCACCTGGACGTCCCGTCCGGAACGATGATCGTGCTGACCGACGCCGCGTTCTTCGTCGTGGTGCTGGCCGCCACCAGCGTGCGGCGCCTGCCCGACCTCGCGGTCCCCGCGCCTGTGCGTGCCGAGCGCCGCATTCCGATCAGCTGAGCCCGAACCTCGGCGTCAGGCGTCGAAGCGGAGCGGTCGGCGACCTTGGAAGCCGACGTCGGGCTTGTGGTACCAGGCCAGCCCGAGGTCGCCCTCCAGCCAGCAGAGCAGGACGTTCTCCTCCTCCAGGCTGGCGGGGAAGTCCATCAGCATCGGAGCCCAGCCCCTAACCTGCGCGCCGGTCTCCTGGATGGTGCGCATCAGGCTCTCCAGGCGCTGGTTGAGCTCGTGCAGTTCCATCGCTCCGCCCAGGGAGTGACCGCGGATGGACGCGCCGAGCTCGGCGGCGTCGGCGCGCAGCGCGATGAACCGCTCGAGGGTCGGCATCAGCTCGAGGAGGACCTCACGCGCCTCGGCGACGGTGAAGAGGGGCACGGGCGCCATGATTCAGCGTGCCACGCCGGCACGGGTAGCGACTACTTGTTGTTCACGATCCGTGGGTTCGTGTCCGGCTTGAGCCAGCGGACGATCCAGGCCATGTCGGCCGGGCTCCCGATCTGCAGGCAGCCGGCGGTGGGCACGAAGGGTGCGCCGGGGTTGGAGGTGTGCATGAAGATCCCGCTGCCCTTGCCCGGCACCGGGCGCTCGCCCCTGCCCAGGGTCAGCCGCGGGTTGTTCCAGTCGATCCACAGGCCCCAGCTCATCATGCGCCGGTCGCCGCTGCGGTTGCCCTTGACCTCGACCCAGGTGTTGTAGGACTGGCCGCCCGCGTCGCTGACCACCGAGGTGGGCAGCCGGCGCCGCCACGGCATCTCGGTCGGACGCTCCTTGGTGGTGGAGAACGTGGTGATGATGCCGTAGACCCCGCTCGGGGTACGCATGTCGCCCTGGTGACGGGACGCGGCCGAGGCGAAGCCGCTCTGACCGACCTGGGACCGCACGATCATCGGTCGGGTGTTCTTGCCGGAGCCACGGGTGACGATGTGCCAGCTGCCGTCGGCCTTCTCCCAGGCCTCGGTGCGGGTGCACCAGATCTGCGCGCACCACTTGTCGGTCCGGATGGTGCGCAGCACCTGCGTGGTGCTCTCGGGCAGGCCCTTGGCCCAGGCCGGCTGCGAGACCCCCTTGACGGAGGCCTTGAGCGGGCCGGGCTGGACCCCGAAATTGGCGGTTTGGATCTCGGCGGACTCGGCGACCTGGGTGGACGGGTCGAGCGCTCCGGTGATGCCCAGCGCGCACACCACGGCAGCGCCGGTGACCAGCGCGATCCGGCCCACCCGAGCGCCCCTGGGGCGCCGGTGGGCATGCGCGGTGGTGGGGCGGCTGTCCATCTGCGCAACGATCCGCCGCGGTAGACCCCGCCGAGGGCAATAAGCGCGCGGCGAGACGCACACTTGACCGGCTCCTGACGGCCTTTCACCCGAATCGGACGAACCGCCGTACGCCCGCTAACCCGTCCGGGCGAACCGGCAGGCGCCCCATTTCGCAACGGATGTCATCCGTTGGGACGAGCTGCCGATGTCATCCGTTGTGAAGGGTCAGCCGCGCAGGACGGCCCCAGTAGCGGCGGAAGCGGCGGCCACGGCAGCGTCGCGGGCAGCCGTCGCCTCCTCGACCGTCAGCGTCCGGTCCGGGGCACGGAAGCGCAGCGCGAACGCCAGCGACCGCTTGCCGGCACCGAGCTGATCGCCGATGTAGACGTCGAAGAGCCGGATCGACTCCAGCAACTCTCCCGCACCGGACCGCAACGCGGCCTCGACCTCGGCGGCAGGCACAGCAGCGTCGACCACGAGGGCGACGTCCTGCGTCGCCGGTGGGAAGCCGGAGATCGCCGGCGCGGCGGCCAGGGCACCGCCGGCCGCCAGCAGGGCGTCCAGGTCGAGTTCCATCGCTACCGTCCGGGCCGGCAGCTCGAGGGCGCCGATCGCCCGCGGATGCAGTTCACCGGCGTGCCCGATGATTCGCTCGCCCCCGGGCGTCCGCACCGCGAGGGCGGCGCACCGGCCCGGGTGCCACGGCGCCAGGTCCCCCTGACGCACCATCAGATCTGCGCCGGCCGCAGCCGCCGCGATCCGGGCCGCCTCGATCGCGTCCTCCCAGGTCACCGCCAGGCCCGGGCCCCACCAGCCGGCCGGGGTACGCAGCCCGGTCAGGACCGCAGCGAGGTGGCGCGGCTGCGCCGGCAACGAGGCTTCGGTGGCCGCGAGCTCCTCC
>NZ_JACDFE010000057.1:4604-20016 GCF_013815995.1 Sporichthya sp. | reverse complement strand
CTCCCGGCGGCCCCTTCAACCAGCTCTGGCATGGCTACAGCGGCGCGCTCTCCTGCGGCGGCATGGCCCAGTACTCCCGGAGAGTCGCCTCCTCGGTCCCGGTCAACTCACCGCCACCGGCGCCGACGCCGACCTTGGGCGCTTCGACGATCTTGGCCTTGTCGTAGGGCACCTTCACCGCGCCGCCCTCGGCGCTCATCTGTGCCACCGGCACGAAGTGCACCTTCGGACGGAAGCGTCCGGCCTTGACCTCCAGGAACTCCGCTTGTCCGGTTCCAGGATCGACATAGACGTCCTCGATCGTCCCCACGGTCTCGCCGTCGGAACTGACCAGCGGCTGACCCTTGAGATGGGCGCTCTCGGGCATGACTGACATCGGGCACTCCTCGTCTCGACTGCTACTAGAGGTACCCGTGTCCTGTCAGAGAACACACAGAAGTGACGTGTGCCTCAGGCATGGCCGACACTGAACAACGCTCAGGAGGTGACGCCGGCGAAGGCCAATCCCTCGGCCCAGGACGCCTGCTGGGCGATCAGGCGCTTGTACTTCATGATCTGCGACTGTCGGTCCACGGTGAGTACCCCGCCGAGCTGGTCGCCCCGACGGTAGAGCGCGAGGAACTTCTCCTCCCCCAGCTCCTCGGACACCACCCGGATCTCCTCGGACTGCGGGATGCCGACGAACTGGATCCGCGATTCGTACCAGTCCGACCAGAAGTAGGGGACCGCGGCGGAGGGTTTCGCGTTCTCGGGGTCGAGGGCGTTCCTGGCCGCCAGGGCGCCCTGCTCCGCGGCGTTGGTCCACTGCTCGACGCGCATCATCTGCCCGCCGAAGAGCAGGTTCGGGAAGTGCGCCACGTCGCCGGCGGCGTAGACCCCGGGCAGGCTGGTCGCCAGCGTCTCGTCGCACAGGATTCCGCCGTCGCGCTCGTGCAGCGCGATGCCCGAGCCCTGCAGCCAACCGGTGGCCGGCCGCACCCCGATGCCGACCACGACCAGGTCCGCCTCGATCACCGTGCCGTCGTCGAGCACGACCTTCTCGACCCGACTCGATCCCTCGAGCGCGGTGACGCCGACCCCGCAGCGCAGGTCGGTGCCGTACTTGCGGTGCAGCTCCGCGGCGACCTTGCCCGTGGCTTCTCCGACCGACCGGACGAGCGGGACCGGCAGCGCCTCCAGGACGGTGCAGGAGAGCCCGCGCTTGCGAGCGGCTGAGGCCACCTCGCTACCGATGAAGCCGGCGCCGACCACGACCGTGCGGGCGCCGGCATCGAGCGCCGCGCGAACCGCGATCGCGTCGTCGAGAGTGCGCAGCAGGTGCACGCCGGCGAGTTCGTCACCGCCCGGCAGCATCCGGGCGTCGCCGCCGGTCGCGATGATCAGCCGGGTGTAGGGCACGGCGTCGCCGCCCCGCAGGACGACCTGCCTCTCCGCGCCGGCGGGAGCGAGCGCCGTGGCCGGCGCCCCCAGGCGCAGGTCGACGTCGAGCTCGTCGCGCAGCGTGGCCTCGTCGCGGAACGTCGGGTGCACCGGCGCCCCGTCCACGTCCGCGCCGGCGTCCAGAAACGCCTTCGACAGGGGCGGCCGGTCATACGGCAGGTGAGGCTCGTTGCCGATCAGCGTGATCGGGCCGGCGTAGCCCGACTTCCGGGCCGCCTCGACCGCCCGCAGACCGGCGAGCGAGGCCCCGACAACGACGAGGCGGTCGTTCCGCACGGCGTTCTAGTCCTCCACCAGGGTGAGGGCTTCGGTCGGGCAGGAGTCGACCGCCGCCTGGGCGGCCGCCAGCTGGTCCGCGCCGGGGCATTCGTTGAGCACGAGCAGGCTGCCGTCGTCCTGGACCTCGAACAGGTCCGGCGCCTCGGCCTCGCACATGCCGAGGCCGGTGCACTTCACGTAGTCGACGACGATCTTCATCTACTTCTCCTTGCGTTCGGGCGTGAACTCGAAGTCCAGGTGGGTGACCGCCCGCATGAAATTCGTGCCCATGAACCGCGGGTTGCCGGCCTTGAACTCCGGGATCCGGAAGAGCAGCTCCTTCAAAGCGTGCCGGAGCATCATCTTTGCAAGCTGGTTCCCGAGGCAGTAATGCACCCCACCCCCGCCGAATCCGCAGTGCGGGTTGGGGTCCCGGGTGAGGTCCAGGTCCCAGGGCCGCTCGATCAGGGTGTCGTCCCGGTTGCCCGAGGCGTAGAGGAAGACCACCTTGTCGCCGGGCATGATCTGCTGGCCCGCGAGCTCGGTCTCCTTGACCGCGGTGCGACGGAAGGTCATCACCGGGGTCCCGTAGCGGATGAACTCCTCGATGGACTGGTCGATGCGGTTGTCGAAGTCCTCCATGAGCCAGGCCTTCTGCTCCGGGAACTGGGTCATCCCCATCACGGCAAAGCTCGTGGTGTGCTGGGTGGTGTCGGTGCCGGCCACCGACATCAGCACGAAGAAGGCCCCGATCTGGGCCTCGTCGAGCTTCTCGCCGTCGACCTCGGCGTCCATCAGAGCCTGCATGAGGTCCTCGCGCGGCTCCCGGCGCCGGTCGGAGATCATCTGCTCCGCGATGTCGTGCAGGCGCACGCACGCCTCGGTCTGGACCTCCTGCGGGTCCCGGTCACCGAGGGCCTCGGGGTCGCACCAGGCCACCGCGTCGGAGGCGGCCGCGCCGGTCTCCGCCCGCAGGTGCTCCGGGATGCCCCACACCTCGCCGAGGGTCATCAGGGGCACCCGGCTGGAGAACTCGACCGGGAAGTCGATCTTGCCCTTGTCGATGATGTCGTCGACGCAGCGCTTGGCGATGCCCTGGACCTTCTCCTCCATGCGCCGGACCTGCTTCGGTGTGAAGGCGGCCGAGACCAGGCGGCGCAGCTTCGCGTGCTGCGGGTCGTCCATCGCCAGGAACGACTGCGACATCTCCAGGAAGATCTTCGGCAGCATGTCGAAGAGCACGCCCTGGCCGGAGATGAAGGTCTCGTTGTCGCGGCTGACCTTCTGGATGTCCGCCAGGCGGGTCAGCGCCCAGAAGCCCGGGTCGTCCGGGTCGGGGATGACCGCGTCCTCGACCGGGCGCTGCCAGGACACCGGGCGCTCCCGGCGCAAGGTCGCGAAGGACTTGTCCTGGTCCTCGAGCAACTGGGCCCAGAACGCCTTGGACGAGACGTCGATGGTGTCGTACTCCGGCTTGTTCTCGTTCGTAGCCGGGATGAAGTCTTCCTGATCGTCGTCCCAGTCGATATCGGGAAGCTGGTACTCGGCGGTCATGGGCTTCTCTCCTGGTCCGGGACGGGAACTGACGGAGGGTCAGCAGGTGGGTCGAGCACGATCTTCATCGCCTCGCGGGCGTGGAACATCCGGTACGCCTCGGCCGCCTCGGAGAGCGGCATCCGGTGCGAGACCATCCGGCCGGGGTTGAGCTTGCCCTCGACCACGAGCGCGAGAGCCTCATCCATGTAGCGCGTGATGTTGCCCGCACCACCGGAGATCTTGATGCCCTTGAACCAGATCTCGCCCCAGGGCATTTCGAGGGTCTCTTCGTTGTAGACGCCGGGGATCGCCAGCGACCCACCCGCGCGCGGCAGGCGGATGGCCGTCGCGAGCGCCGAAGGGTGGCCGACGGCATCGACGACGACATCGGCGCCGCGCCACTCGGTCAGATCCAGGACGGCGTCCACCGGATTCGTCTCGTCCGCGTTCACGGCGATCGCACCGAACGCCTCGGCCTCCTTGAGGCGGGAGGCGATCTTGTCGATCAGGATGACCTTGCTCGCGCCGAGCACCTGGGCGGACATCGCCGCACACAGGCCGACCGGCCCGGCGCCGACGACCGCGACGACGTCTCCCGGCGTGTAGTGCGCACGCACCGCCTCGTAGCCGGTGGTCAGGATGTCGCCGACCATCAGGTAGTCCTCATCGGTACCGGCGCCGCCTTCGGGGATGCGCCGCATCGACAGGTCAGCGGCCGGGACGCGGACGTACTCGGCCTGGCCGCCGTCGAGCCCGCCGGTCGTCAGCCCCAGGCCGAAGATCCGCAGGCCCACGCACGCGCCCGGCTGGTTGCGCCGGCACATGTGGCAGAACCCGCAGTTGACGACGCAGGAGGCGACCGCCCGGTCGCCCGCGGACCACAGCTGCACGCCGACGCCGGCGTCGACCACGGTGCCGAGGAACTCGTGCCCGAGGCGCAGGTCGTCCTCGACCTCCATCCGGCCCTCGTAGGGGTGGATGTCGGTACCGCAGATGGCACTCAGCTCGACCTTGAGCAGGACCTCGTCCGGAGCGAGATCGGTGATGAGCTCGATCTCCTCCACGGCGATCTCGTGCGGTCGCTTGAGAATCACCGCGCGCATGGTGGACATCTGCGTTGCCTCCTGAACGACCGGGTACTGAGCTTCAGAACAGCTGGACAGTCAGTCCAGACTATCTGCCCGAGCGATTGTTTCGCACCTGCCGGGCCGCGCCGGGTGGGGATGGACCCGGCGCCGCGCCGGCACGGCTTCAGTTCGCGGGGAGAGGATGCTCCAGGAGCCTGGCTCAGCCCTGGGCGTCCTTCTCGGCGATGAGCTCGCGGTACATCGGGAACAGCGGCTTGGTGAGCGGCACGAGCTTGAGGATCTTGTTGACCGGACCCTTGGCCTTGACCTCGCCCTTGGCCATGCCGACCGCGAGGTTGTACTCGCCCCGCCAGAACTTGTCCGCGGTGTCGGCGCGCATCATCAGGGTGACGTCGGCCTCCTCGTCGATGGGACCGGCGACGACCTGCATCGGGTCACGCATGAGGATGTTCATCTCGATGTCCGGGTCGGTGTAGATGACCTTCATGATCAGGTCAGCGGTCTTGAACTTCGGACCGGACTCGGGGTGGTCTGCGGCGGCGCGGAAAACCCCGCCGATGTACTTGTCGACCTCGTTGGCGTCGGCGAAGAAAGCCATGCTGAGCTGCTCCTTTGGGTAGACCGGTCGGCTGCCTGCCCGGGGACATGACCTGCAACCTCCGCCCGAGCAGCATCGGTGACGCGTGCATCAGATCACATCTGCCCCTAGGGGTGTTCAGCGCGCCGATCGGGATATCTCGCGGCCTTTCGAGGGGTAGCGCCTTGCCCCGAACCACCCCCGTCGTTCACTACGCTGACGACGTGACCGACGCCGCGCACACCACCCCCAGCGACGGCACGCCCCGGCGTCGGGTCGACCGCAGCGCGGACAGCCGGGCGCTGATCCTGAACGCCGCGGTGAACTGCCTGGCCGAGAAGGGCTACTCGGACACCACGACGCTGGCCATCCAGGCCCGGGCCGGGGTCTCCCGCGGCCGGCTGCTGCACCACTTCCCCTCCCGCGACGCCCTGCTGGTGGCAGCGGCGCAGCACCTCGCGATGAACCGCCTGATCGACGGCGAGCAGTGGGGCGCCGAGTTCCCCGCCAATCCCTCGGGCGTGCCCGGCGGCGACCGCGAGCGGGTCGTCGCAGCCACGACGCGGTGCTGGGAGACCTTCGATCAGCCCTACTTCTGGGCCGCGGTCGAGCTCTGGGTCGCCTGCCGCACGCGGCCGGAACTGCGCGAGACGCTGCGCCCGGAGGAACACCGCCTCGGCGCGGCCATCCGGCAGACCGTCGCCGCCATGTACGGACCGAAGCTCGCGGCCCACCCGAACTTCCCGGCGGTGCGCGACCTGCTGTTCACCTCGATGCGCGGGGTCGCGCTGACCTACACCTTCGATGCCCGCGAGCACGCCGCGGACCGGCACCTGCCGATCTGGATCGACGCGGCGATCGCGCTGCTGGAGGTCGAGGACTGAGTGGCAGGCACCATCGCCTACCAGGGCGAACAGGGCTCCAACTCCCAGCTGGCCTGCGCCCAGGCCTGGCCCGAGCACGAAGCCGTGCCGATGGCGACCTTCGAGGACGTCTTCTCCGCCCTCATCGACGGTGACGTCGAGCGGGCGCTGATCCCGATCGAGAACTCGGTGGCCGGCCGCGTCGCCGACATCCACCACCTGTTGCCCACCTCGGGCCTGCACATCGTCGGCGAGCACTTCCTGCCGATCCACTTCCATCTGATGGTGCTGCCGGGCGCCGAGGTCGAGAAGCTGCGCACCGTGCACAGTCATGTCCACGCGCTGGGCCAGTGCCGCAAGGCGATCCGCCGGCTGGGGCTCAGTCCGATCGTCGCGGGCGACACCGCCGGCGCCGCCCGCGAGATCGCCGAGGCCGGTGACCCGACCTCGGCCGCCCTCGCCCCGGAACCGGCCGCCGCGCTCTACGGCTTGGAGATCGCCGAGCGCAACGTCGAGGACGAGGCGCACAACACCACGCGGTTCGTGATGCTCGCCCGCGAGCCGGCCGTCGTCCCGGTCGACGCCGGGGACGTGGTGACCTGCTTCGTCTTCCGGGTACGCAACCTGCCCGCGGCGCTGTACAAGGCGCTCGGCGGTTTCGCCACCAACGGCGTGAACATGACCAAGCTCGAGTCGTACATGGTGGACGGCCACTTCACCGCCACCCAGTTCTACGCCGAGGTGGACGGGCACCCCTCCTCCCCCGCGCTGGCGCGGGCGCTCGAGGAGCTCACGTTCTTCGCCGCCGAGTTGCGGATGCTCGGCACCTTCGCCGGTTCGCCGCTACGCCACGAACTGGTGAACCGCGCGAACTGACCAGCCGTCAGGCGACGTCGGAGAGGAACGAGGCGACGGCGTCGATGACCTCGCCGGAGTTGGTCTCGTTGAAGACCTCGTGGGCCGCGCCGGCGTAGGACTCCGAGGTCAGGTTGTTGCCGCCGATCTTCTCGATCAGCACCTTGGCCGAGTCGTAGCTCGCCAGCTGGTCGGCCTCGCCGTGCACCCAGAGCACCGGGAGCGCGCCGAGGTTCGGGCCGGCCGCGACCTTCTCCACCGCACCGAACATGCCGACCAGGGACTCCTTGATCAGCGGGCCGTGGTAGACCAGCGGGTCCGCCGCGTAGGCCTCGCCGACGGCCGGGTCGCGGGAGAGGGCGGCCGGGTCGATCGGGATGTCGGGCAGCACCTCCATGTCCAGCAGCGGCGCCATCATCGGGTTGCCGAGGAACGGCCCGGAGACCACGAGGGCGGTCAGCTCGGAGCCGTAGCGCTGGGCGTAGCGGATCGACATCAGGCCGCCCATCGAGTGCCCGATCAGCACCAGCGGCAGCCCGGAGTTCTCGTCCTTGGCGGACTGCACGACCAGGTCGAGGTCGTCGACCATCGCGTCCACGTCGTCGACGACCGCGCGCGGGCCTTCGGAACGGCCGTGGCCACGGTGGTCCGGCGCGTACACGACCGCGCCGTCGGCGACCAGCCGGTCGATGACGTGGGCGTAGCGCCCGGAATGCTCACCGAAGCCGTGGGCGAGCACGACGACACGGTTGGCGCCCATCGGGGTCACCTTGCGGACCACGATCGTGCCCTGGGAGCCGGTGAGCTCGAAGTCGGTGCCGGTCATGCAGGTTCCTTCGCTAGGACGCAGCGGCCGACGGATTGTCGACCCGGTCGGTGAACTCGAGGATGGTGCGGGTCACGAGCGCGGGATCGTCGTACATCGGCACGTGCCCGACCCCCGACAGCTGGAGGATCTCCGCCCCGGGCAGGACCGACGTCCACGGTGCGCCGTAGCGCTTGTACGGGATGGTGCGGTCCCTGGCCGCCCAGGCAATCCGCACCGGGCAGTCGGCGGCGATGACCAGTTCCCGGGTCGGGCCGGTCACCTTGAGCGACTCCAGGAGGCCGTCGAGCATGGTGCAGGCCTTGAGGTCGGCGTTCATCTCCGCGATGTCGTCGGTCGGGACGAGGTCGCCGCGCAGCATCGCGCTGCGCAGCAGCATCTTGCGGGTTCGCGGCTTCGCCATCAGCCGGGCCACCGACTTGCGGTCCGAGCTGGACCGGGCCAGCTTGAGCAGCGTCCCGATCCGGCGCAGATCCGCGGGCTTGTTGTAGGTCCCGGCCGGCGAGAACGCGACCACCGACAGGCCCCGCCCGCGCGCGGCCATCTCCAGCGCCAGCCAGCCCCCGAGGGAGTTGCCGACCAGATGGGCCCGGGAGATCCCGGCCTTGTCCATCCGGTTCTCCATGTCGTCCGCGATCACGCGGATCCCGTTCGGACCGGGCGCGAGTTCGGGGCCGCCGCGGTGCCCGATCAGGGTCGGCACGAACAATGCGTGCCGGGCCTCCAGGGCGGGAATGACAGGGCGCCAGATCCGCCAGGAGCCGTTGATGCCGTGGAACATCACCATCGGCGTCCCGGAGCCGCCGGCGTGGCCGTCGGTCAGCGGTGCAGGCGAGGACGAGGTCATCGGGCCACCACCGGCGGGGCGCCGTCGCCGCCGATCGCGAGCACTTCCTCGAAGCCGGCCACCAGGCACCGGATGAACTCGGTGGGATTGGTGAACGCGGCCGAGTCGTAGTTGACGCCGACGCAGCCGACCGGGCCGTGCGTGGCCAGCGTGATCATCGCCGGACACCCCGGCAACGGCGCGTAGCCGTACAGCCGCTCGACGCGCACCCCGGCGAGGAAGACGTCCACCCGCGGGCCCGGCACGTTGCTCGCCTGAAGGTCGTTGGCCTTGGTCATCCCGCCGGCCAGCTGGGCGATCACCCCGGAGGGCAGCCGGGCGATCGCGGGCGCGATCACGCTGGGTTGTTCATGGCCGGCTCGGCCCGCGCCTTGCGCACCTGCTCGCCGATCGCGAGCATCCGCTTCGCGGGGTCGACCAGGTCCATCGGCCCGGCCAGCCGGGCGCTGCCGATCTCGTTGCCGCCGTTCGCCTCGTCGGCCTTGCGCAGCGACATCGGGATCGCGACCGGCACCGGCTGCGCCGGCACGCCCATCGCCTCGTGGTAGAGCCGGTACCCGCCGAGCAGGGCCGCCAGGTAGGCGTCGTTGAGCGAGGCGCCGACCGCCTTGGCCGCCGCCCGCAGCGCCATGAAGTCGACGTCGATCGCGGCGAACCGCCAGTTCGTGCTGCGGCCCGCCAGCAACGGCGACGGATCCGCGGCGGGCGGCGAGAGCACCCGCTTGAGCGAGGAGGTGTAGCGCAGCGAGGAGCGGACGGAGTCCGGCGGGTTGGACAGCGCCCGCAGCGCCGTGCCGCCGGCCTTGCGCAGCCTGTCCGGCGTGGAACGCACGCCGTCGACGGCGTGCGCGCGCAGTGCCTCCAGCGGGGTCATCACCTTGTCCGGCGGCGGGGTGAGCTCGGGCCCCAGCGGCGTGGCCCGGCCGGCCGGCGGGTGGAGGTAGGTCAGCAGCTTCATGATCCCGAGGCCGTCGGAGATCGAGTGGTGCAGCTTGATCACATAGGCGGACTTGCCGTCGGGCATGCCCTCGTAGAGCACGGCCTCCCACGGCGGGCGAGCCCGGTCGAAGCCGCGCATCGCGGCCTTCTCCGCGGACTGCAGCAGGTCCGCCCAGCCACCGCCTTCGCGGACGCTGGTGCGGCGCAGGTGGTAGTGCAGGTCGAAGTTCGGGTCCTCCGCCCACCGCGGCGGCGCGAGCCCCATCGGCGGGGACACCACCCGGTGCCGCAGCCGCGGGATCAGCCGGGTCAGGCGGTGGTGCACCTCGACCACGTCGGCCCACGCCGGCGTCCCGTCGAGCAGCTCGATGCCCACGCAGGTCGAACGCACCGGGGAGGCGTCCTCGACCCGCCACATCAGGGCCTCGAACGCGTTCATCACGTCCGAGCCGCCGCCCCACTCGGCGCCGGCCATCGGCGCCTCGGCCGCGGTGGTCACGAGGTAGGCCCAGGAGTCACGTCGGGCTCCAGCTCGGGTGCGGCTGGGCGGCCGGGCCAGTGCGAGAGGGTGTGCAGGAACATGTTCCGCACTTCCGCGGTGTGCCGGGACATCGTCGAAATCTTCCACTGCGAGGTGTCGATCGGCGGCAGCACGACCACCTCGATCGTGCCCGGCCGCATTACCTGCGAGCCACGCCACAGCACCTCGTTCTGACCCTTCATCACCATGGCGATGATCGGCACCTGGGCCTGCAGCGCGATGTGGAATGCGCCCTTCTTGAACGACCCGAGGCGCGGGGTCGGCGAGCGCGTGCCCTCCGGGGAGAGCACGATCGACAGGCCGGCTCGGAGCCGGTCGACCACCGGTTGCATGACGGCCCGCGGGTCCGCGACATTGCCCCGGTCGATGAAGGCGACGTCGGCGATCTGGAAGAGCTGGCCGAAGCCGGGGATGTTCTTCGCTTCCTTCTTCGCCACCCCGGTGTAGCTGTTGCGGACCAGCTTCATCGCGACCACGGCGTCGATGTTGCTCTGGTGGTTGAAGATGAACACCGCGGGCCGGTGCGACCAGAGGTGCTCGGCGCCCTCGATCACCTTCACATCGATGCCGGCCAGGGCGAAGCCGAGGTCGGTGGCGATGGTCGTGGTCACGTCAATGATCTGGTGGCGGTTTCGGTTGATCAGGCCGGCACCGAGGCCCGCGACGAAGGCGCCGGCGAACGCGCCGTAGAAGGCGCCGGTGCGGGCGATGTCCGCGACGCCGGGGCGCTTGCCCCGCGGGATGCAGTCCAACACCGGCCAGCCGCGCCGCTCGGACTCCTCACGCAGGCCCTTGTCCGGCTGGACGGCCATCGGGTGGCCGACCGCGCACAGGAACGGCACGTCCTCGTCGCCGTTGCTGTACCCGAAGGACGCGTGCAGGTCGATGCCCTTGCTGCGGGCCAGGTCGATCACGGCCTGGGCCTTGTTGTTGCCCCACAGCGGGGTGCCGCCGGTCTTGCCGGTGAGGACACCGTCGACCGACTCAAGCGGGGTACAGAGGACGTGGTCCGCGCCGATCGCCTGCGCCATGGGCTCGACCTGGAAGCGGGTGGCCGAGGAGGCGAGCACGACGGTGTGACCCATCGCCCGGTGCGCCTCGACGATCTCCCACACCTCGGTGTGGAGCTTGCCGGCGATCTCGGAGGTGAAGAGCTTCTTGCCGAGCTTCTCCATCTCCTCCTCGGTCTTGTCCTTCCAGGCGTTGCTCGCCAGGTCGAGCAGGGCGCCGAAGTCCTCCTCGGTGTGGATGCCCCGCATCGAGAGCAGCAGCGTCCTTGCCAGCTCCTGCGGACCGATGTCGAAGTCCTTCAGACGCCTGCTGTAAAAAGTCGTGGCCGAGTAGCCGGTGATGATCGTGCCGTCGTAGTCGAAGAAGGCCCCGATCTCGGGCCCGCGCGGCGCACTGAAGATGTCGGCCAGCTGCTTGTCCAGAGTCATCCCAGTACCTCTTCGAGCAGATCTGCCTCGAGCCGGTCGATCCGGCTGAGTCGTTCGAGCACGTAGGTGACTTCGGCGAGAAAGTCGTGCCGCGCGGCCTGGACGGCCTCCGTGCCGGAGGTCTCAAGCAGACCGCGGTTGCGCGCCAGCCGCAACGCCGAGGTGTACAGCTCGCGGGACACCGAGTCGGCCCGGTGCAACCGTCCGCGCAGGAGCATCTGCTTGCCGAGGCCGAGGCATTGGTCTCCGAAGGGGCCCTCGACGACCTCGATCGCGGGGTCCCGCTCGGCCAAGGCGGTGGCCACCACGATCTGCGCGTCCAGGAACGAGCGCAGCGTCCGGTGGGCGAGCAGCAACCCGGACGAGCTGAGGATCTTCGCCCCCGCGTCCGGCCCTTCCTGAGACTCCCAGTTCGGGTCGAGCAGTTCGAGCTCCTTGAGCACGTCCTGGCGGAACTGCTCGGTGGGCGGGAAGAAGAATTCGAACTTGAGCAGGTCGCGCAGCCGCTGCGCCTCGGCCCAGGCCTCGGCGATCGAGGAGTCCGTGACCGACTTGGACGACACCTGCAGCAGGGCCAGCTCGGTGATGGCCCGCGCGACGAGGTGGTGCAGCGCGCCGTTGCGGTAGAAGGCGGCCACCCGGTGCTGCCCGGCCTGGATCGACCACACCGGTTCGGGTCCGCCGTCGAACATGGTGGCCACGCCCACCGCGACCAGCCGGTCGAGCGCCTTGCGCAGCCCGGCCTCTTCCCGCAGTGAGGCCTCGGTGTCGGTGCGCGGGATTCCACGGGTGTCCAGGTAGTCCAACAGCGGGGCCAGCACCCGGCCGACCTCGGGCAGCGTCAGCGCCCGGTCGTGGCTGCCGAGCAGGGTGAAGGTCAGCAGGGCCGAGGAGGTCACCGGCGTCGTGCGGTTGATGCCGTCGCAGATCTTGAACCCGACCTTGTCGAGTTGGGCCGGCCCCTCCCCTGCCTGCGCGAGTGCCTCGCGCAGCGAGAACGGCTCCCCGAAGCGCACCCAGGCGTTGCCGCTCATCCGCTGCTGACCGCGCACGTACCGGGCCAGCCAGCGGGTGCTCTCGGCCGCCTTCGCGGCCCCGCCCTGCTCAGCGTCGAGCGCCCGGACCTCCTGCATGTGGTCATAGACGATCGAGACCGGAACCATCGCGACGTCATCGGTGAGGTCGTCCTGCAGGGCGCGCACCAGGTAGGCCAGCAGCCCGAGCTTCGGCGGGCGCAGCTTGCCGGTGCGGGTGCGGCCACCCTCGATGTACCACTCGAGGTTGAACTTCTTGCCCGTCAGATACCCGAGGTACTCGCGCAGGGCGAACTTGTAGATCGCCTCGGCCGCGGCGTTGTCGCTCGCCCGCCGGATGAAGATGACTCCCGCGCGCTTGCCGAGCGGCCCGATCGGCCAGAACGACATGTTGTTGCCACCGAGCATGTGGTTGCGCGGGAAGTCGTGCTCGTGCAGCACCTCGGCCAGTACCAGCGGGTCGACGTAGGAGCGGTGCGCGGGCAGGAAGACCAGCGCCTTCTCCTTGTTCAGCCCGCGCAGCCGATCCAGGTTCGAGGTGTCGACCTGCACCTTCCACGCCCGGGAGTGCATCGGGGACAGTACGGTGCGGAACGCGTCGATGGCCGCCGGGCTCTGCACGGTGACGAGTTCGTTGAGGGCTTCCTGCGCTTCGGCCAGTACCTCGGCGTCGGACTTGCCGAGCTTGGCGGCGAGCTCCTCGATCTTGGCCCGGAACCGCGAGGACGCGGTGATCTGCTCGACCACCTGACGCGGCACCTTGTAGCGGTCACCGATCAGCCGACGTTCGGACCGGTCCACCGCGACCGTGGCCGCACGCGCGACGAAGGTGGCAAAGGAGGACCCGTTCCCGGTCTCCTGCGCGAACCGCTCGCGCAGCTCCCCCACCGTGGCGGGCTCGCCCTTGACCACGCCGGCCCGGCCGGGAGAGTTACGCAGCAGCGGGCCCTGCAGCGGCCCGGGTGGGCGGCGCGGGGACAGGTGCGCCAGCAACTCGGTGGGCCGACGCGAGTTGGACGACACCGACAGCCAGGTGACCCGTACCGGCACCAGCAGGGTGTCATCGGCGAGGGTGTCCACGCCGGTGTCACCGCCGAGGTCGGCGATCGGTGCACCCCGGTGGTTCTTGGCGACCCAGTCGCGGATCAGGACCTTCTCGGTCTTGGTGCGGCCCTGGGCGAGCACCACGACGGGAACCTGCGCGTTCGCGCTCACTCACGCTCCTGTCGACGTGCCAAGCCCGGTCGGGACAGACCAGGATCAGACGCTACCGCCGCTGACGTCGGGCAGCAGGCCGGCCTTGCGCAGCTGCGCGAACTCGACCACCTGCTTGGCAACGGTCTCCAGGCCGAACCTGGCCCGGTCGTCGATGCAGGCGCCGTCGGCGTCGAAGATCGGCTCGGTGGCGTTGATGGTCGCCCCGAACGGGCTCGGCCAGCCGCGCAGCGCATGCACCGTGGTGCGAATGCTCTGCAGCGTGGAGACCGTGGCCTGCCAGCCGTAGGAGACGGCGATGCAGCCGACCGGGACGCCGTCGAGGTACACGCGCTCGTCCTTGTTGGTGTCCTCCAGGTAGTCGAGGACGTTCTTGAGCATCCCCGACATCGAGCCGTGATACCCAGGCGACGCGATGATCAGCGCGTCGGCCGCGCGGGCCGCCTTGACGAACCGCTCCGCCTCCGCGGTGCGGTCCGCGGTCTCGGTGTCGTAGATCGGGAACATCAGGTCGCGGCTGACCATCAGGTCGACGACGGCGCCCCCGGCCTCCGCTGCGGCCGCGCTCACCTTTACCGCCTTCTCCGAGCTCGAGTTAGGGCGCGTCGAGCCCCCGATGCACAGCACCCGGACCGGACTGCTCGTGGCCATCCCGCGTCTCCTCCTGGTTGTCCCTGCTCCGCGCCGAAAAACCCCGGCGCGGCCGCCAAACTATCGAGGCGGCCGCGCCGGAGCGAAAAGAGTGCTTTCTACGACAGTTGGTTATGCGCTCTGTCGCAGGTTTGGTCGGTCAGGCCCCGAGGCTGGCGACGAACGCCGCCATGTCGAAGTCGGCCTCCCAGTAGTGCGGCCGCAGGATCGGCAGGCCCAGCTGGACGAACACGTTGTTGTCCTCCCAGCAGGTCGACTCCAGCAGGATCCGGCCGTCGGCGTCGAGCTCGTGGAAGGTCGAGCCGATGGTCTTCAGCGTCTTGCCACCCGCGGGCAGGCCACGGTAGGTCTCGGCGCCCTCGATGGTGACGCTCCAGTGGATCAGGTGGTGCCCGTTGCCCTCGAAGACCGCGGTGGGGGTGAAGGTGTAGGTGCCGTTCTCCTTGGTGGAAATGCCGCCGAGCGCGTTGGCCAGCATGTCGCTGTCGGTGATCGAGTCCTGCTCGTGGTCGTCCACCTTCGTGTACTCGAGGGTGAAGTAGTCCGCGTACATCGCCCGGAGCGCGGCGACGTCGTTGCCGAGCGCGTTGCACCAGGTCTGGGCGTGCTCCATCGCCGAGCCGGCCTTGGTGTAGCTGCCACCCTCGGCCGACGGGATCGAGGTCTTGCCGGTCAGGCTCTTGGTCGGGCTGACCGGGCCGACCGCGCGCAGGATGGCCGCCGCGTCCCACCAGGAGGACTCGCGGGTGATCAGGCCCTGCTCGTTGTACATGTGGAAGGTGTGGCCGTGGGTGCTGAACGGCTTGCCCGCGACGTCCAGGCCGAGGAACATCCCGGCGTGCTCGGGGGCCCACTCCCAGCGCAGCAGGCCCGAACGCTTGTCGCCCGTGTACGACCGGATCCGGAAGTTGTGGATGCCGACCCCGTTCTCGGGGTCCTTGTTGGCGTACGGCGCGAAGTTCCGCAGCAGGTCGTCGTAGTCGTTGATGTTGTGCTGATCGAGCATGACGTCCTCGAAGACGAACCCGTCGCGGTTGTACAGCGCGCAGACCTTTTCTGCGCTCTCGCGGAAGGCCTTCAGCCACTCGATCCCGAAGTTGTAGTGCACGTCGGTTCCCTCTCCGTAGGGGCGTTTTCACGGGGACGCAGGAGGTCCACGTTTATCGCCATTAACGCTACCTTGGCAGCCATGAACGGCGCAAGAGCGTGGACTTTGCGGTCCGGAGTTAGTGGGCACTCAGCCGAGAGTGCGCCCGGCCGGCGTCCGATTCGGACAAAGATGGCCGTCGGGTCGGTTCCCGTC
>NZ_JACDFE010000057.1:0-4594 GCF_013815995.1 Sporichthya sp. | reverse complement strand
GAACCGACCCCACGACACACGGGAAGTTCGAAGCCTCCGCATGCGGTTTGGGCTTCTCCGGCTCACCATCCCCAGCGCGCCGGCCTCCCGCCGGGCCCGTGGCGGCTGACATCCGCACGGGCACCGTCGAAGGGGTGCGGGTCAGCTGGACCCGCCCCGCCCCAAGGTTAGCGACGGCTAAAGACTACTGACAAGGTGCGGCGGGCCCGATGGTCACGGCCCGGTTTCGACGGGTTTGTCGCCAAGGCCGCGCCGTTAGACTGGGCAGGCCCGCGGCCCATCCGCCACGGCAGGTGCCGTGTGCCACACGCGTCCAACCCGATGCCGGCCCAGGACCGAATACAGCAGTTCCCGAGCTATGAGCCCCCTGCATGCTCCCCCAGCATGTCCTTCGCCAGGATGCGGTGACAGATGGCAAGTCGACCCGGCCGGATCAGCGGCAAGGCCGCCAAGCGCAACAAGTGGTGGATGAGGCGGCGCAACCAGTGGATCGCCGGTGGCGTCGCTGTCGCACTGCTCGGGGCCACCGGGCTGTCGATCGCTCTCGACGATTCCTCCAGCGACGCCACCGCGGCGGAATCGGCCGGAGACACCTGGAAGAACGGGATCGTCTCGGACTTCGGCTCGATGTCCCAGGGGGCGTTGAACTACCTGAAGACGATCAACGACTGGCGGACCGGGAAGGCGAAGGACCCCGAGGTCGACGCCGCGTCGGGCCTGGCGCTGGACAACTTCCTGTTGACCCGGGACCTGCTGGTGGACCGGGCCGGCTTCGACCAGGCCCCGCGCGCGCTGGTCAACTACCGGGACTCGGTCGAGCTGTACATCGCCCATGCCCGGCTGGCGAAGCTCGGTGTCGGGGTCAAGGACGACCAGCTCAACCGCCAGATCCAGCTGATCATGGGTCGGCTGCGTTACGTCGCTGACCGGTTCTACGACCTCGGCGGCGATGAGATGAAGCCGTACGTCTTCGAGGATCGCGCGGTCGAGGGCTTCGAGTTCACCCGCGCCGTAGACGTCCCCTCCTTCGCCGGCACCGACCTGGCGCCGGGCCCACCGCTGGCCCTGGCCAAGCCGGCCGCCAGCCAGACCCGCGAGTACCAGGAGGTCCGCCCCGAGGAGGAGTTCGCCACCTGGGCGACAACCGTCGAGGCGGCCAAGGTCCCGACCGCCGAGGCCGAGGCGAAAGCCATCAAGAACGGCACCGCGGACGAGCTCGACACCTTCGCCGAGCAGCTGACCGCGGCCTCGGATTATCTGCACGCTGCACCGGACCCGCTGGACGAGCGCGAACTGAGCACCCGGGTCCAGCTGGGCCTCCTGGTCCAGGCCGAGGCCATGCGTTCCGCGCAGGTCAGCAAGCTGGTCCCCGACAAGCTCCGCCCCGAAGCGACCGAGATCACCCAGGTACTCGCCCTGCTCGGCAACTCGATGTGGGACGACCGCCTCGGGGCCCGAGACATCGGCTACCCGCAAACGCTGCTCACCGTTCGCCCGGCTGTCGCGCCGCCGCCGATCGAAGAGGACTACACACCGCCGCCGACCGGCGCCCCCGATCCCGGCGCACCCGGTGCCGGTGTACCGGACCCGGACGCCTCCACCAACCCGGCGACCGACCCGACCACCGCGCCTACGCCTTAGCCGCCCCTACGGCTGACGCCTGGAGCGCGGTGACACAGGCCAGATCGACGATCTCGGCGGCCGTGGCGCCGCGGGACAGGTCGTTCATGGGCAGAGCAAGGCCCTGCAGCACCGGTCCGATCGCGGTCGCGCCGCCGAGGCGGGCCACGAGCTTGTACCCGATGTTGCCGGCGTCGAGGTCGGGGAAGACCAGGACGTTCGCGGCGCCGGCCACCGAACTGCCGGGTGCCTTGGCCGCTCCGACCGCGGCATCGAGGGCGGCGTCGGCCTGCAGGTCGCCGTCGATCGCCAGGTCGGGGCGCCGCTCGCGCGCGAGCGCGAGCGCAGTCACGACCTTGTCCACCCGCGGGTGTCCCGCGCTGCCCCTGGTGGAGAAGCTCAGCAATGCGACACGGGCCGGCTCGCCCAGCAACGCCTCGGCGCTGCCGGCCGACGCGATGGCGATGTCCGCCAGCTGGTCCACTGTCGGATCCGGCACCACCGCGCAGTCGGCGAACACCACGGTGCGCGGTCCGCCCAGCGCGTTCGGGCAGTCCATCAGGAAGAAGCCGGACACCGTCGCCACCCCTTCGGCCGGACCGATCCCCCGCAACGCCGCGCGAACCGTCGCCGCCGTGGTCGCCACCGCCCCCGCCACCGCGCCGTCGGCCAGGCCGGCGCGCACCATCAGCGCGCCGATCAGCAACGGGTCATCGAGTTCGGCCGCGGCGTCGGCGGCCGACACCCCGCGGGCCGTGCGTCGCTCGACGTGACCCGCCGTCAGTTCCGCACGTGCTTGTTGGCGCACATCCGCTGTCAGCAAAATCGCCTGACCGATACCGCCGGCGAAGGTCGCGGCCGCGGCCTGCACCCGCGGGTCGTTCGGCTCGCAGAACACGATCCGCGCGGGCTGCTGCGCCGCCTGCGCCCGCAACCGCTCCGAGAGGGTCACAGTGCCGGGGTCCGCTCGTCGCTCACGGTGCCGTGGCGACCAGCGCTGCCGGGACCGTGACCGGCATGCTCAGCAGGTACTGCGAGAACGTCTTGCCCTGCGCGTCGAAGCGCAGGGACGCCGCGCCGCCGCCGCCGAGGCTCTCGTGGAGCAGGAAGTTCAGGGCGAGCATGTTCGGCAACTCGAAGCGGTCGACCTCACCGTTGCAGATCCCCTTGAACTGTTGCTTGATCACCTCCGCGGTGATGTTCGCCTTGATCCAGTGGTAGATCTCGGGGCTGCGGGCACGGATGCCGACGTTGCCGGTGTCGCCCTTGTCCCCGGAGCGCCCGATGCACAACTGCATCAGCGACACGGTGACCGACTCCGAGGCGGCAAGCTCGCTCGCGTCGTCGGCCGGGGTGGCCTTGCCCAGCGGCGCGGGGGTGACCCGGACGTCGGTGTAGGCGGCCGCGGCCGAGGACACCGGCTCGGTGTTGCCACCGACGGTGACGTTGGCCTTGACCAGCTCGCGGGAGATCAGCGCGGGCCAGTGCGCGACCACCTCAGCGGTACGGGGGCGGCCCTGGTCGGCCGGCACGGTCATGCCCGGCAGCGCCTGCAGCATGCAGCCCACCACCATCGGGGCGAAGTTCTTCTCGATCTTGCTCCGGTCGTGATCGCGCACGCCGAACTGGATCAGGACCTCACTCGGCTCCTCGGCCGCGAGCGAAGGGTGGGTGGAGTCCCAGCCGATGAACGAGGTGTTGCTCTCCTCGTAGAGGTCCGCTCCCCCGGCCGTCGACCAGAACACCTCGGCGACCTTGTCCGCCTTGCGCAGGGTGTCCGGGCCGGAGAGCAGCAGCCGGCCCACCGAGCGGTAACCGTCGGAATAGGACACCGCGACCTTGAGCAGCTCCGGCGGCGCCTCGCCGGTGATCCCGGAGACGCGGACCCGGTCCGGACCCTCCTGGCTCAGCTCGATCGAGTCGAACCGCGCGATGCAGTCCGGGGACAGGTAGGCCGGGCCGCCCATCTCGTACAGCAGCTGCTCGGAGACCGTGTGCACCGAGACCAGGCCGCCGGTGCCCGGGTGCTTGGTGACCACGAACGTGCCGTCCGAGGACGCCTCGACCAGCGGGTAGCCCATGTTGCGGTGATCCGGCACCAGGTGCCAGTCGGTGAAGTTGCCGCCGGTGCACTGGCAACCGCACTCGATGATGTGCCCGGCGACGACGCCCGCGGCGAGCTTGTCCCAGTCATCCGCGGCCCAGCCGAAGTGATGGATCATCGGCGCCAGCGCCACCGAGGTGTCGGTGACCCGGCCGGCGATGATGACGTTCGCGCCCTGCTCCAGGGCCCGCACGATCGCCGGCGCACCGATGTAGACGTTCGCGGACTGCACGTTGGCGCGGACGTCGGAGAGCGGGCGCCCGGTCTCCATGCTGTTCAGCGGCTGGCCGCCGGCCAGCAGGGCGTCGAGGTCGTCGTAGAGGTCGTCGCCGGCGACGACGCCCAGCTTCAGCTTGTCCGCCACGCCGAGCTCGGCGGCGAGGGCCTCCAGGGCAGCGCCACACGCGTGCGGATTCACCCCACCCGCGTTGGCGATGATCGTGACCCCGCGCTCCATGCACGGCACCAGCACGTCGCGCATCTGGGTGATGAAGTCTCCGGCGTACCCGAGCTCAGGCTTGCGGGCCTTCTGCTTCTGCAGGATGGCCATGGTGACCTCGGCCAGGTAATCCATGACCAGGTAGTCGATCGGTCCGCCCTCGACCTGGCGCCGGGCCGCCGTGGGGTCATCACCCCAGAAGCCGCCGCAGTTGGCGATGACGATCTTCTCAGTCATGGGGACCTCCGGGAGCAGCGTATTTCAGCCAAGTAAACCACCATTAACGTGGTCGATCCGGCCGGGCCTCCTGGGAGCTTAAGCACATCTGCCCGCCGACCCCGGAGGGCGGCGGGCAGATGCACCAACTATTGATCAGGCTTACTGCTGAAGCTCAGGCGCCCTTGGCTGCAACCGCGAAGCGGGTGAAGAGG
>NZ_JACDFE010000056.1 GCF_013815995.1 Sporichthya sp. | reverse complement strand
GCCCCGCGGTGGCCCGGCGCGTAGGGCCCGGGCGGGGCCAGGAAGGGCCGGATCACTCGGACCGGCCCGCCCACGGGAGCCCGCCAGTCCTCTCCGGGGTCCGCCGGCGCCGGAAGCCCGGCGGCCAGGGCCAGCGCCGCGGTCAGGTTCAGGAACATCCCGGGAGGATGGCTCCAGCGCAGGTGTGGAGCCTCGACTGCGGGCCGGCCTGTGGATCATGCGGCACCCGGCCTGGCCTGTGGATATCCCGTGCAGAGGTGTCGCCCGCTCGGGGGTAGACTTCCCGGCGGCGATCCCCCAGGGGGTCGTACTTCGCACGTCCTCCGGCGATTCTCACCGCGCAAGCGGTCGGTGACCCGGTGCGCGCATCCTCGGTCGACCGTTGGTCGTTCGTTGCGCCCAGGACGTCAGGGCGTCGGCCGACCGGCCGGGGCACCAACCGAGTTGGCTCGCACCGCGCTGCGGTCGGGCAGAGGAGATTCACCCATGGCCGTCGTCACGATGCGCCAGCTGCTCGAGAGCGGTGTCCACTTCGGGCACCAGACTCGCCGCTGGAACCCGAAGATGAAGCGCTACATCTTCACCGAGCGCAATGGCATCTACATCATCGACCTGCAGCAGTCGCTGTCCTACATCGACCGCGCGTTCGAGTTCGTCAAGGCCACCGTCGCCCACGGCGGCACGGTGATGTTCATCGGCACCAAGAAGCAGGCCCAGGAGGCGATCGCCGAGCAGGCGACGCGCGTCGGGATGCCGTACGTCAACCAGCGCTGGCTCGGTGGCATGCTGACCAACTTCCAGACGGTCTACAAGCGTCTGCAGCGCCTCAAGGAGCTCGAGGAGCTCGACTTCGACGACGTCGCCGGTTCCGGCATGACGAAGAAGGAGCTCCTTTTCCTCAAGCGGGAGAAGGACAAGCTCACCAAGACCCTCGGTGGTCTGCGTGACATGACCCGCGTCCCGAGTGCGGTGTGGATCGTCGACACGAAGAAGGAGCACATCGCGGTCGGCGAGGCGCGCAAGCTGCACATCCCGGTGGTGGCGATCCTCGACACCAACTGCGACCCCGACGAGGTCGACTACAAGATCCCCGGCAACGACGACGCGATCCGCTCGATCAGCCTGCTCACCCGCGTTCTCGCGGACGCCGTCGCCGAGGGCCTGATGGCCCGTTCCGGTGCGTCCCGCGGTGACGAGAAGCCCGACGGGCAGCTCGGCACCGACGAGCCGCTGGCCGAGTGGGAGCGCGAGCTGCTCGCGCCCGACTCGACCGCTGCGGCCGCTGCGGCTCCTGCGGCTCCTGCTGCTGAGGCGCCTGCCGCTGAGGCGCCGGTCGCCGAAGCTCCTGCTGCCGAGGCTCCTGCCGCTGAAGCCCCGGCCGCCGAGGCCTAGAACAAGCCCACCCCGCGCGGCAGCGATGGTCCGAGAGGGCCATCGCTGCCCCGCGCGGGCCGTGCGCACGACCTGAATCCACATCACCACAGGACCACCGAAGAGAAGAACGGACGGCATCAGAGATGGCCGACTTCACCGCAGCGGACGTCAAGAAGCTCCGCGAGCTCACCGGCGCCGGAATGATGGACTGCAAGAAGGCGCTTGAGGAGAACAGCGGCGACCTCGAGACCGCGATCGAGTTCCTGCGCGTCAAGGGCGCTGCCAAGCAGGCGAAGCGCGCCGCTGAGCGCACCGCCTCCAACGGCCTGGTCACCTCGGCCGGCAACTCGATCGTCGAGCTCAACTGCGAGACCGACTTCGTCGCGAAGAACACCGACTTCCAGGACCTGGCAGCGGCGATCGTGGCGCACGTCGACTCCAACAAGGTCACCGACCGCGAGGCGCTGCTGGAGGAGAAGCTCGCCGACGGTCGCACCGTCAAGGAGACCATCGACGCCACCGGCGCGGTCATCGGCGAGAAGCTGGAGCTCGGCCAGGTGGCCCGCTTCGAGGGCCAGGTCGCGACCTACATGCACAAGCGCAGCGCGGACCTGCCCCCGCAGGTCGGCGTGTTGGTCGAGTACACCGGCGACGACCTCGCCGCCGCGCGCGGCGCCGCGATGCAGGTCGCGGCCATGAAGGCGCAGTACCTCACGCGCGAGCTGGTCCCGGCCGACGTCGTCGAGAACGAGCGTCGCATCGTCGAGGCCACGGCCCGCGAGGAGGGCAAGCCGGAAGCGGCGATGCCCAAGATCATCGAGGGTCGGGTCACCGGCTTCTTCAAGGACGTCGTCCTGCTGGAGCAGCCGTCGGTGCAGGACCAGAAGAAGTCGGTCAAGGCCGTCCTCGACGAGGCCGGAGTGACCCTGACGAACTTCGTCCGGCTGGAGGTCGGCGGGGCCTGACCCCGCTGGAGGCCCGCCACCGTTTCAACGAACGAAGGGACGCACCCGCGTGCACACCGATCCGAACTCCGCGGGTGCGTTCCGTCGCGTCATGCTCAAACTCTCCGGCGAGGTGCTGGCCGGGGAGAAGGGGATCGGCGTCGACCCGCTGGTGGTGCGTCTGATTGCCCGTCAGATAGCTGATGCGCAGCGGACCGGCGTCCAGATCGCCGTGGTGGTCGGTGGCGGCAACTACTTCCGCGGCCGCGAGCTCTCGCACGCCGGGATGGACCGCGGGCGCGCGGACTACATGGGCATGCTGGGCACCGTGATGAACTGCCTGGCGCTGCAGGACTTCATCGAGAAGCAGGGCGTCGAGACCCGGGTCCAGACCGCGATCACCATGGGCCAGGTCGCCGAGCCCTACATCCCGCGCCGAGCTGTGCGGCACCTGGAGAAGGGCCGCATCGTGATCTTCGGTGCGGGCCTCGGCCAGCCCTTCTTCTCCACCGACACCACCGCCGCGCAACGGGCGCTGGAGGTCGGCGCCCAGGCGGTGCTGATGGGCAAGCAGGGCGTGGACGGGGTCTACGACGCCGACCCGAATGAGCACCCGGAGGCGGTCCGGTTCGACCACCTCTCCTATTCGGAGTTCTTGGCCCGGGGCCTCAAGGTCGCCGACGCCACCGCGATCGCCCTGTGCCGGGACAACGACCTGCCGATCGTCGTCTTCGACCTGCTGGCCGAGGGCAACATCGGCCGGGCGGTCCGGGGTGAGAAGATCGGCACCCTCATCGGCGGCGAGATCTAGCCCTCCACGGGCCAGCAGCGAGACAGGAGCGCGGACATGATCGACGACACCCTTCTCGAGGCCGAGGAGAAGATGGAAAAGGCCCTCGAGGTCGCCAAGGAGGACTTCGCCGCGATTCGGACCGGTCGCGCGAACCCGGCGATGTTCGCCAAGATCGTGGTCGACTACTACGGCGCCATGACGCCGGTGAACCAGCTCGCCTCCTTCACCACCCCCGAGGCGCGGATGGTCATCGTGAGCCCGTACGACAAGGGCTCCCTGGCCGCCATCGAGAAGGCGATCCGCGACTCCGACCTCGGGGTGAACCCGAGCAACGACGGCAACATCATCCGCGTCGCGCTGCCGATCCTGACCGAGGACCGGCGCAAGGAGTACATCAAGGTCGCGCGCACCAAGGCCGAGGACGCGAAGATCTCGATCCGCAACATCCGGCGCCACGCCAAGGACACCCTCGAAAAGATGATCAAGGACGGCGACGCCGGCGAGGACGACGTCAAGCGCGGCGAGAAGCACCTCGAGGACGTGACGCACAAGCACGCCGCCGCCGTCGACGACCTGCTCAAGCACAAGGAAGCCGAGCTGCTCGAGGTCTGAGCGACCGCCGACAGTTTCGATGACGACGTGACCACGCCGGCCCACCACCACGCCGCGTCCGAGCCGAAGAAGAGCCGGGCCGGGCGCAACCTGCCCCAGGCCATCGGGGTCGGCGTCGGCATGGGCTCGATCGTCATCTGTTCGCTGATCTTCGAGCCCGCCGTGTTCGTCGGCGTGGTGGCGGTCGCGGTGCTGATCGCGCTGTGGGAGTTCAGCAACGCCCTCGCGACCACCGGAGTGCGGGTCCCGGTGGTGCCGATCGCGATCGGCACCGTCGCGATGCTGGTCGCCGGCTACGAGGCGGGCACCGAGTCCCTGATGGTCGGGCTGCTGCTCACCGTGCTCGGCGTCATCGGGTGGCGGTTGGCCGAGGGCCCGGACGGCTTCGTCCGCGACGTCACCGCGGGCGTCTTCACCTGCGTCTATCTGCCGTTCCTGGCGGGCTTCGCGGTGCTGATGGCCTCCGCCCCGAATGACGGAGCCGAGCGGGTCGCCACGTTCATCATCGTCGTGGTCTGCAACGACGTCGGCGGTTTTGCGGCCGGGGTCCTGTTCGGCAAGCACCCGATGGCGCCGCGGATCAGCCCCAAGAAGTCCTGGGAGGGCATGGCCGGTTCGCTGCTGACCTGCGCCGCGGGCGGGGCGGTCGCCATGGCCACCCTGATGGAAGACGCGGCCTGGAAGGGCGCCTTCCTCGGCCTTGCGCTCGCCGTCGCCGCGACCGTCGGCGACCTCGGCGAGTCCGTACTCAAGCGCGACATCGGGGTCAAGGACATGGGCAACCTGCTGCCCGGCCACGGCGGCATCATGGACCGCCTCGACTCGCTCCTGATCGCCGCGCCGATCGCCTGGCTGCTGCTGTCCTGGATGGTGGATCCGGGCTAGGAAAGGCCGGGGGCGGGGAAGGACGCCGTCAGCTCGACGACCTCCTTGCGGACGCGCTCGATGGTCTGCTCGTCGCCCTTCTTGGCGGCCTCGACGACCTCGTCGAACCAGCCGGCGATGGCGTCCATCTCGGCCGGGCCCATGCCGCGGGAGGTGACCGCGGGGGTGCCGATGCGGACGCCGGAGGGGTCGAACGGCTTGCGGGTGTCGTAGGGGACGGTGTTGTAGTTCGTCTCCAGACCGGCCCGGTCCAGCGCCTGCGCGGCCGGCTTGCCCGCGATGTCCTTGCTGGTCAGGTCGATCAGCACCAGGTGGTTGTCGGTGCCGCCGGAGACCAGGTCGAACCCGCGGGACGCGAGACCCTCGGCGAGGGCCTTGGCGTTGGTGACGATCTGCGCGGCGTAGGCCTTGAAGTCCTCGGTCGAGGCCTCCTTCAGGGCCACGGCGATGCCGGCGGTGGTGTGGTTGTGCGGGCCGCCCTGCAGGCCCGGGAAGACCGCCTTGTCGATCGCCTTGGCGTGCTCCTCGGTGGACATCAGCATCGCGCCGCGGGGCCCACGCAGGGTCTTGTGGGTCGTGGTGGAGATGACGTCGGCGTGCCCGACCGGGGAGGGGTGCGCGCCGCCGGCGATCAGGCCGGCGATGTGCGCGATGTCGGCGGCCAGGACGGCGCCGATCTCCTTGGCGATGGCCGCGAAGGCAGGGAAGTCGATCGTGCGGGGGACCGCCGTTCCGCCGCAGAAGATCAGCTTCGGGCGCTCGGCGAGGGCGATGTCGCGCACCTCGTCCATGTCGATCAGGCCGGTGTCCTGGCGCACGCCGTACTTGACGCTGGTGAACCAGGTGCCGGTGGCCGAGACCGACCAGCCGTGGGTGAGATGCCCGCCCATTGGCAGCGCCATGCCGAGGACCTTCTCGCCCGGCTTGAGGAAGGCCAGGTAGATGGCCAGGTTCGCGGGGGAGCCGGAGTACGGCTGCACGTTGGCGTGGTCGACGCCGAACAAGGCCTTGGCCCGGTCGACGGCCAGGGTCTCGATCTGGTCGATGAACTGCTGACCCTCGTAGTACCGCTTGCCGGCGTAGCCCTCGGAGTACTTGTTGGTCAGCACCGTCCCGGTGGCCTGCAGAACTGCCTTGGAGACGTAGTTCTCCGACGGGATCAGCTTGATCGTGTCGGCCTGGCGGCGTTCCTCGGCCGCGATCAGTTCGGCGAGTTGCGGGTCGGTGACGCTCAGCGCGGGGTCGTTGGCCACGGGGTCCTCCTGTGCCGGTCGGGCACACCTCGGTGGTCGCGGAGCCCAGGCGCACGGCCCCGCAGCTGCATGCTCCCCGGCGGTGAGCTCCGCCTGAATGCGCCAGTCGCGATACCCGACGGTACCGCGTTCGGTGACCGCGCCCTGCGTCGGTGCTGCGAGAATGGGCAGCACATGCCTGTCCCCGGTGAGCTCACCCTGGTCGCCCCGCGCCGCGCGAAGCCGCCGCGGCACCTGGCCGACCTCGCTCCCGCCGAGCGCCGGGCCGCCGTGGAGGAACTGGGCCATAAGGGCTTCCGCGCAGCTCAGCTGTCCACGCACTACTTCACCCACCACAGCGACGACCCGACCACCTGGACCGACTTCCCGGCAAAGCACCGGGAGGCGCTGGCAGCGGCGCTGTTCCCGCGGCTGCTCACCCCGGTCCGCGACATCGAGTGCGACGCCGGCACCACCCGCAAGACTCTCTGGCGCCTGTTCGACGGCGCCCTGGTGGAGAGCGTGCTGATGCGGTACCCCGACCGGGTGACGGTCTGCGTCTCCTCCCAGGCGGGCTGCGGGATGAACTGCCCGTTCTGCGCGACCGGACAGGCCGGGCTCACGCGGAACATGTCGACCGCCGAGATCGTCGATCAGGTTGTGGCCGCATCGAGAGCGCTGGACCGCGGCGAGGTCGCCGGCGGGCCCGGCCGCGTGTCCAACATCGTGTTCATGGGGATGGGGGAGCCGCTGGCGAACTACAACGCCACCGCGGCCGCCGTCGCCCGCCTGATCGACCCGACCCCGGACGGGCTCGGGCTGTCCCGGCGCTCGGTGACGGTCTCCACCGTCGGGCTGGTGCCCGGCATAGCGAAGCTGACCAACTCCGGGCTGGGCGTCACGCTGGCGGTGTCGCTGCACGCGCCGGACGACGAACTGCGCGACACCCTGGTCCCGATCAACACCCGGTACCCGGTCGGCGAGGTGGTGGCCGCCGCGCACGAGTACTTCGTGAAGACCGGCCGCCGGGTCTCGATCGAGTACGCGATGATCCGCGATATCAACGACCAGGCGTGGCGGGCCGACGAACTGGCCCGGGTACTTGCCTTCGCCGGTCCCGGCGCCTGGGTGCACGTCAACTTGATCCCGCTCAACCCCACGCCCGGCTCGCAGTGGACCGCCTCCCGATCCCGGGACGAGAAGGCCTTCGTGCGCCGCCTCGAGACCGCCGGGGTGCCGGTCACCGTCCGGGACACCCGCGGCCGGGAGATCGACGGCGCCTGCGGCCAGCTGGCCGCCGCGGATCTCCTTGATCCGGAAGAGCAGCTCTCGTGAAGACCCCGTCCGAGCTGATCGGGAAGCACTACACGGACTACTTCGGGCGCAGCCACACCGTCTTCGAGATGGACCCGCCGAGCGCGGTGACCGATCGGGTGCCGGGCCTGCGGATGCTCGAGGTGACGGCCGGCAAGCGGGTCGACGTGGTCAGCTACCTGACCCTCGGCTGCTGGGAGGCGGTGCAGAGCCTGGGCGTGGGCTGCGAGTTCGTGTTCGCGGCGCGCGAGCCGGACGTCGCCCACCTGGGCTCGCTCGCCGCGGCAGCCATCGCGCACTGCGGGCACCCGGACGGCCGGCTGGACCGCGGCTCGGTGGTCCAGCTCGACGGGCCGTGGCTGCCGGGGTCGGAGTGTGACCGACTACTGGTCACGCTGCCCTACCCGTACGGGCCTGAGCTGGAGCACTGCCGTTGGAAGTTCCGCGGCCAGAACAACGTCGCCCGGGTGCTGTGGTTGATGCCGATCACCGCGGGCGAGGCGGCCATGGTCGCCCTCGACGGCATCGAGGCCCTCGAGGCGCGCTTCGAGGAGGTCGGGGTCAACTTCGCCGACCCCGCCCGCCACTCCGCCGTCTGACTTCGCGAACCAAAAGGCGTGACACGCCTTATGGTTCAGGCCTCGTAGAGGGCCTCGATCTGGGCCGCGTACTTGGCCGCGATCGGCTTGCGCTTGAGCTTCATGGTCGGGGTGAGCTCGTCCCCGCCCGGCAGCCAGTCCACGTCGAGCAGGTGGAACTTCTTGATCTGCTCGACGCGGGAGAGCCGCTCGTTCGCGGCCTCCACGGCATTGGCCACGATCTCGTGGACCGCCGGGTCGGCAGCCACGGTCGCGGCCCTGGAGTCCGGAAGCCCGGCCGCCTTGGCGTAGGCGGCCGCGGCGTCGGGATCCAGCACGAGCAGAGCGGTGTTGTAGCGCCGGCCGTCGCCGATGCACACCGCCTGGCCGATCAGGGCGTGCGAAGCCTTGAGTCGCTGTTCGATGTTGGCCGGCGACATGTTCTTGCCGCCCGCGTTGATGATCAGTTCCTTCTTGCGGTCCACGATCGTGATGTAGCCGTCGTCGTCGATCACGCACACGTCGCCGGTGTGCAGCCAGCCCTCGGTGTCGATGGTCTCGGCGGTGCGCTCCGGGTCGTTGCGATAGCCGCTCATCACCAGCGGGCCACGCACGAGAGCCTCCCCGTCCTCGGCGATCCGGAACTCCATGCCGGGCACGATCTGCCCGACGCTGCCGGGTCGGAGGTCCTCGATCGGATTGATCGTCAGGCAGCAGGAGGTCTCGGACATGCCCCAGAGCTCCTGGATCGGCAGCCCGAGCGCGCCGAAGTACTCCAGCACCTCCACCGCGATCGGGGCGGCGCCGCAGATCGACCACTGCACGCGGTCGAGGCCGATCTTGGCTCGGGCGCCCGCGCGGACCTCCTCCGGCAGCGCGGCCGGGTCGGTCAGGCCCTGAGCCTGGAGCGCGGCCATGATCTTCTCGAAGACCCGGGGCACCCCGCCCCAGATCGTGGGCCGGGAGGAGATCAGGCCGGGGATCAGCGCCGCCATGTCGGTGATGCAGGTGACGGTGGCGCCCAAGGTCACCGACGCGTAGTAGTGCTGGGACCACCGGTCGGCGATGTGGGCGCTCGGCAGGTAGGACACGACCGAGGCGTCCGCATGGCCGGGCAGGAACGGTGAGCAGCCGCGGTTCTCCGCGATCATCCCGGCGTGGGTGAGCTGGACGCCCTTCGGTGGGCCGGTGGTGCCCGAGGTGTAGATCAGGGTCAGGACGTCGTCCGGCTGCACCGCGCGCCACGCGGCCTCGAAGTCGAAGTCTGCGTCGCCGCGGGCCATCAGCTCGTCCAGCGACAGCGTGCCGCCGTCGCCACCGTCGATGCAGACGATGTTCGCCAGCTGCGGCCCGGCCTTGCGGACAGTCTCCAGGAAGCGCGCCTCGGTGACCGCGACGGTGTTCTCCGCATTGGAGAACAGGTACTCGATCTGTTCGGGAGAGGAGGAGTTGTAGACCGAGAACGGGATCGCGCCCAGGTGCAGCGCGGCCATGTCGACGAGATTGAACTCGGGCCGGTTCACCATCATCAGCGCGACCGTGTCGCCGCGCCGCACCCCGAGGGCGGCCAGGCCGGCGGCGATCCGCCGGACCCGGTCGCTGTACTCGGCGAAGGTGAGGGAGACCGAGTCGTCCGGGGTGCGCAGCGCGACCCGGTCGGCGTGCGCGGCCGCCGTCAGCTGGAACGCCTCGCAGACGGTGCGGGCCTCCAGCGCCGGGACGCCGGTCTGGATGGGGCGGTCGCTGGTGTAGATCCGGGACAACGGAACCTCCGCAGGTGGGCTGACGGCCCGAGCCAACCAGGTCCGGGCTCGGCGATCCATCTCTCCAACGGGTCCGGACACCTCCGGGGTTCCCCGTCGAAAGGCGGCCCGAGCCTGGTCGCGGCCCCCGGGGCGGGTAAGGATGACCGCATGGGTCCTTACGCAGAGCAGTTCCGCCGCAGCCTTGACGATCCGACCGGCTTCTGGGCCGACGCTGCGAGGGCCGTCGACTGGACGCGGGCCCCGGCCACCGTGCTGGACAACAGCAACGCGCCCTTCGTTCGCTGGTTTCCCGACGGGGAGCTGAACACCTGTCACAACGCGTTGGACCGGCACGTCGACGCCGGCCGCGGGGACCAGACCGCCCTCATCTACGACAGCCCGGTCACCGGAACGCAGGCCCGCTTCACTTACGCCGAACTGCTCGACCAGGTCGCCCGCTTCGGTGGCGTGCTGCGCAATCTGGGCGTGGAGAAGGGCGACCGGGTCGTCATCTACATGCCGATGGTCCCCGAGGCCGTGATCGCGATGCTGGCCTGCGCCCGGATCGGAGCCGTGCATTCGGTGGTCTTCGGCGGCTTCGCCCCCCGCGAGCTCGCCGTGCGCATCGACGACGCGCAGCCGAAGGTCGTGGTGGCCGCCTCCTGCGGGATCGAGCCGACCCGCGTCGTGCCCTACAAGCCGATGATCGTCGCGGCCGGCGCGATCGCCGAGCACAAGCCCGACGCCTGCGTCGTGCTGCAGCGCGAGCAGGAGCGGGCCGAGATGGGTCCCGGCGATGTCGACTGGCACGAGGCGATGGCCGCCGCGGAGCCCGTCGACTGCGTCCCGGTCGGCGCGAACGACCCGCTCTACATCCTCTACACCTCGGGCACGACCGGGAAGCCGAAGGGGATCGTGCGCGACAACGGCGGGCACGCCGTGGCGTTGATGTGGTCGATCCGCAACATCTTCGGCCTCGAGCCCGGCGAGGTGTGGTGGACCGCCTCCGACGTCGGCTGGGTGGTCGGGCACTCCTACATCGTCTACGCGCCGCTGCTGCTGGGCGCGACGACGATCCTCTACGAGGGCAAGCCGGTCGGGACCCCGGACGCGGGGGCGTTCTGGCGCGTCATCGCCGAGCACAGGGCGGTCACGCTCTTCACCGCGCCGACGGTCTTCCGGGCGATCAAGAAGGAGGACCCGGACGCCAAGCTGCTCGAGCAGTACGACATCTCCGCGCTGCGCTCGCTGTTCCTCGCGGGGGAGCGCCTCGACCCGGACACCTACCACTGGGCGACGGAGAAGTCCGGCGTCCCGGTCATCGACCACTGGTGGCAGACCGAGACCGGGTGGCCGATCGCGGCCAACCTGCGCGGGCTGGAGCCGATGCGGATCAAGGCCGGCTCGCCGTCGGTGCCGGTGCCCGGCTACGACGTGCAGGTGCTCGACCCGCAGGGACAACCGGTCGGGGCGAACACCGAGGGCGCGATCTGTATCAAGCTTCCGCTGCCGCCGGGTTGCCTGCCCACGCTGTGGAACGACGACGAGCGTTTCGTGAGCTCCTACCTGTCCGCGTTCGACGGGTACTACCTCTCGGGCGACGGCGGGTACGTCGACGAGGACGGTTATCTCTATGTGCTGGGCCGCACCGACGACGTCATCAACGTCGCCGGGCACCGGCTCTCCACCGGGTCGATGGAGGCCGTGCTCGCCGCGCACCCCGCGGTCGCCGAGTGCGCCGTGATCGGGGTGAACGACTCGCTGAAGGGCCAGGTGCCCCGAGGGTTCGTCGTGCTCAAGGCCGGCGTCGAGATCGACCCCGAGACGCTGTCGGCCGAACTGGTCGCGGCGGTGCGCAGCGAGATCGGCGCGGTGGCCGCGTTCAAACGGGCGGACATCGTGCCTGCCCTGCCGAAGACGCGCTCCGGCAAGATCCTGCGCCGCACGATGCGCGGCATCGCCGACGGGCGGGACGAGCCGGTGCCCTCGACCATCGAGGACGCGTCGGTCCTCGACAAGCTGCGCCCGATCCTTCAGAAGGAGGGTTAGGCGTCCTACGTGACGAGACGGTCCCCGACCAGCAGGACGATCGGCACGTCGCCGCACCGCTGCAGGGTCAGGCCCTGCTGCTCGCTCGTCGCCGCGCCGCCGGCGAAGAATGACGCGACGTCAGGCTTGCGCACCAGCGACCCGGTGACGAGGCGGGCAGTGTTCGACACGATCACGATCACGACCACATCCCGCTCGTCTCGGAGATGCCGCACGGCGGGTTCAAGCAGTCGGGCTTCGGCAAGGACATGTCGCTCTACGCCGTCGAGCCCTACACCGAGCTCAAGCACGTCATGGTGAAGTGGTAGGTGGTGCGGTGATCGACGGGTAGGGAGCACGCATGGGTAAGGCAGCGGAACGGCGTGTCCTGGACGCGGTGCCGGACGGGTTGTTGATCGGCGGCGCGTGGGGACCGGCCAACGGTCATCGCGAGTTCGCGGTCGAGGACCCCGCCACGCGCGAACAGCTCCGGACGGTGGCCGACGCGACCGAGGCCGACGTCCTCGAGGCGCTCGACGCAGCCGCCGGGGTGCAGGCGGAGTGGGCGGCCACCGCGCCGCGCGACCGCGCCGAGATACTGCGGTCCACCTTCGAGGCGATGACCAAGCGGGCCGACGACCTCGCGCTGCTGATGACCCTCGAGCACGGAAAGCCCGTCGCCGAGTCCAAGGCGGAGGTGACCTACGCCGCCGAGTTCTTCCGCTGGTTCTCCGAGGAGGCCGCGAGGATTTCCGGGACCTACGCGACCAGTCCGGCGGGGAACCTCCGGCTGCTGACGATCAAGCAGCCGGTGGGGCCGTGTCTGCTGATCACGCCCTGGAACTTCCCGTTGGCAATGGGCACCCGCAAGATCGGCCCGGCGATCGCGGCCGGTTGCACCATGGTGATGAAGCCCGCCAAGCAGACCCCGCTCTCGATGCTGATGCTGGGTCAGATCCTGCAGGACGCGGGGCTGCCGAACGGGGTACTGAACATCGTGACGGCGCATGACCCCGCGGTGGTCAGCGAACCGCTGTTGCGGGACCCGCGGCTGCGCAAGCTCTCCTTCACCGGGTCGACCGGGGTCGGGAGCAAGCTGATCGAGCTGTCGGCGGGGCAGGTCCTGCGGACCTCGATGGAGCTCGGCGGCAACGCCCCGTTCCTGGTCTTCGCCGACGCGGACGTCGAGAAGGCCGTCGAGGGCGCGATGATCGCGAAGATGCGCAACATGGGCCAGGCCTGCACCTCGGCCAATCGCTTCCTGGTCCACTCCTCCGTCGCCGGCGAGTTCACCGAGCGTCTCGTCGAGAAGCTGGCGGCCCTCGTCGCCGGCCGCGGCACCGAGGACGGTGTCACCCTCGGACCGCTGATCGACCAGGCCGCCGTCGACAAGGTTGACGGTCTCGTTTCCGACGCCGTCGACAAGGGCGCCAAGCTGCTCCTCGGCGGCAAGGCCGGGGACGGCCCCGGCTACTTCTATGAGCCCACGGTGCTCACCGACATCCCTGACGAGGCCCGGCTGCTGGCTGCCGAAACCTTCGGCCCGGTCGCCGCGATCCGCTCCTTCGACGAGGACGAGCAGGCGATCGCCGAGGCCAACGACACTGAGTTCGGGTTGGTCGCCTACGCCTTCACCGCAGACCTGAGCCGCGCGCTGCGCGTGGCCGAGGGCCTCGAGTCCGGCATGGTCGGCATCAACGTCGGCCTGGTCTCCAACCCGGCCGCCCCGTTCGGCGGGGTCAAGCAGTCCGGGCTGGGCCGCGAAGGCGGCGCGGTCGGGATCGAGGAGTACCTGGAGACCAAGTACGTCGCGCTGCCCGGCTGATCCCTGTGGATAACGAACCACTGAGCGTGACACGCCTAATGGGTCGGTGAACGTTTTCGGGGCGCCGACCGTCCAGGCTCTGAGTGATAGCTGACGGGGAGGGTGAAATGCGCGGACGGAACTGGGCAATGCGGGCACTGATGGTGCCGGCGGCCACGCTGCTGATGGTCGGTCTGATCGGGTGCGGGGACGACACCGCCGAGCAGGCCGGCGACCCTGCGGCGGGCGGCAACGGCGCGGGGGTCGGCAGCAGCAAGACCCCGACCGGGAACTTCCTGTCCACCGAGGTCACCGAGGGCGGCAAGCCGACGAAGCTGGTCAAGGGCACTTTGATCTCACTGCTGTTCCGGGACGGTCAGATCAGCGCCAACGCCGGGTGCAACACCATGGGCGGGACGGCCGCGTTCACCGACGGCAAGCTCGTCGTCGACTCGCTCTCGATGACCGATATGGGTTGCCCGGGGGATGGGAGGCACGAGCAGGACCAGTTCGTCGCGGAGTTCCTCACCGCGAAGCCGGCCTTCACCTACGACGGCACCACGCTGAAGCTGAACACGCCCGAGGTCACGATGGCGTTCGGCCCGCGCGAGCAGGTGCAGCCGGACCTGCCGCTTGAAGGCACCAGGTGGGACGTCACGCACGTGACCCAGGGCCCGGCGAAGGGCGCCCCGGATGACCCGAACGCCGCGGTCTCGGCCGGCATGGCCCCGCAGAACGCCTACCTGGAGCTCGCCGACGGCAAGGTCTCCGGCAGCGACGGGTGCAACCGCTTCAACGGCACCGCGACCATCGCCGGCGACACCATCACCTTCGGCCCGATCGCCTCCACCAAGATGGCCTGCCCCGCCGCGGCGGGGCAGAACCCGCTGTCCGTGCTGACCGGCGAGGTCGAGTGGAGCATCGACTACAACGTCCTGCACCTCGACAACGCCTCCGGCGCCGGTCTGCAGCTGCAGGCAAAGACCGAGCCCACCGGTGCCGCCGACGGTGCGTCCGACGGTGCCGCGGTGACCCCGCCGTGCTGCAAGACCACCCCGGACGGCACCGAGCCCGCGGTCGCCGAGGACCTTCCGCTGAACGTGCCCGACAAGGGCACCCCGGCGAGCGACTCCGTCGGGGCCGAACCGGGGCCGGACTACTGAGCCTGCCGGGACACAGCCGGGACACAATGGGGCCGTGAGCACCCCGCGCGACCTGGTCATCCTCGGATCGACCGGCTCCATCGGCACCCAGGCCCTGGACGTGGTCCGGCACGACCCGGACCGGTTCCGGGTGGTCGGCCTCGGGGCGGGCGGCGCGAACGTCGAGCTGCTGGCCGCCCAGGCGCTGGAGTTCGGGGTGGACGTCGTCGCGGTGGCCCGCGCCGGTGCCGCGCAGGACCTGCAGCTGGCTTTCTATGCCGAGGCCAAGGCCCGCGGCTTCAGCGCGGGGGAGTTCCGGATCCCGAAGATCCTGGCCGGCCCGGACTCCCAGTCCGAGCTCGCCGCGTGGCCGGCCGACGTGGTCCTCAACGGGATGACGGGTTCGGTCGGGCTGGCGCCGACGCTGGCCGCGCTGAACGCGGGCCGGACGCTCGCGCTGGCCAACAAGGAGTCCCTCATCGTCGGCGGGCCGCTGGTGACCGCGGCCGCAGCCGAGGGGCAGATCGTGCCGGTGGACTCCGAGCACTCCGCGCTGGCCCAGTGCCTGCGTGGCGGCAGCGCCCGGGAGGTCGCGAAGCTGGTCCTGACCGCCAGCGGCGGGCCCTTCCGGGGCTGGGCCCGCCCCGAACTGGAGAACGTCACGGTCGCCGAGGCGCTGGCCCACCCGACCTGGGACATGGGCCCGGTGGTCACGATCAATTCCGCGACCCTGGTCAACAAGGGCCTGGAACTGATCGAGGCCCACCTGCTGTTCGGGATCGATTTCGACCGGATCGAGGTCGTCGTCCACCCGCAGTCGATCGTCCATTCGATGGTCACGTTCTGCGACGGTTCGACAATCGCGCAGGCCTCGCCGCCTGACATGCGCCTGCCGATCGCGCTCGCCCTGGCCTGGCCGGACCGGGTGCCCGGAGCAGCCGCCGCCTGCGACTGGACCAGCGCTGCGACCTGGGAGTTCGCCCCGCTGGACACCACGGCGTTCCCGGCGGTGGAACTGGCCCGGGAGTGCGGCCGGACCGGGGGGACCGCCCCTGCGGTGTTCAACGCTGCCAACGAGGAGTGCGTGTCGGCGTTCCTGGCGGGTTCCCTGCGCTTCACAGCGATTGTGGATACGGTCGCAGCCGTGGTGTCCGACCACTCCGACCACGGGGTGATGGGGCGCGACGGAACGCTCACCCTGGACCACGTGCTCGGCGCGGAGTCCTGGGCCAGGGGACGGGTCGCGGAACTGCTTGGGGGAACGGTGTCACCGGGTAACGGGCCTGCATGCTGACCTTGTTCGGGGTCGTGCTGTTCGTGGTGCTGCTGCTCGGTTCGGTGGCGATCCACGAGTTCGGTCACTGCGTGACCGCCAAGATTTTCAAGATGAAGGTCACCGAGTACTTCGTCGGCTTCGGCCCGAAGTTGTGGTCCTTCCGCCGCGGTGAGACCGAGTACGGACTCAAGGCCATCCCGGCCGGCGGCTATTGCAAGATCGTCGGGATGACCGACCTCGAAGAGCTCGACGAGGCCGATCGGGAGCGCGCGTTCTACCGCTATCCGGCACCGCAGAAGCTCCTCGTGCTCGGCGCCGGCGTGATCCTGCACGTGATCATCGGCTTCGCGTTGTTCGTGATCGCGTTCATGGGCATCGGCACCTACACCCCGAACACCACGGTTCAGTCGGTCTCCGAGTGCATCCCGGCCCAGACCGCGACCACCAGCGAGTGCGGCTCCGCGGACGCGCCGTCCCCGGCGAAGGCGATCGGCCTTGCGGTGGGGGACCGGATCATCGCGGTCGGCGCGAACCCGGTCAGCGACTGGACGACCACGTCCCGGCTGATCCGCGAGGCCGGCACCGGTCCGGTCGCGATCAGCGTGGTCCGCGACGGCACGCTGCTGAACCTGACTGCCAACCTGACGACGCGGGAGCGGGCCGACCTCGACGACCCCACCAAGACCGTGACGGTCGGGGTGCTGGGCGTGGGACCGGCCTACGACACCGCCCACGACGGGCCGATCGCGGCGAGCGACCGCTCGGTGCACCTGATGTGGGACGTGGTCGAGGCGGCCGGAACTCTGGTCAAGGACCTGCCGGACAAGGTCGGTGAGATCTTCGGCGCGATCAAGGGCGACGAGCGCGACAAGGAAGGCCTTTCCGGCGTCGTCGGCGCGGCCCGGGTGTCCGGGGAACTGGTCAACCTGGACGGCGCCTCGGCCACCGAGCGGATCTCGCTGGTGCTGCTCAACGTGGGCGGGCTGAACATCTTCCTGGCCCTGTTCAACGCCGTGCCGCTGTTGCCGCTGGACGGCGGCCACATGGCCGTCACCACCTACGAGGCGATCAAGCGCCGGCTGTTCAAGCTGTTCGGCCGGCCGGATCCCGGGCGGGTCGACATCTCCAAGTTGCTGCCGCTGACCTACGTCTTCGTGGTCTTCCTCGGCGCGCTGACGCTGCTGCTGCTGGCTGCCGACATCGTCAACCCCATCACCCTCAGCTAGTTTCGTAGCCGTGAACGTCTCTCTGGGTATGCCGGCGCTGCCGCCACTGAAGTTGGCCGAGCGCCGGAAGTCCCGCCAGATCCGGGTCGGTGACGTCCTGGTCGGCGGCGACGCCCCGGTGTCCGTGCAGTCGATGTGCACCACGCTCACGGCCGACGTCAACGCCACGCTGCAGCAGATCGCCGAGCTGACCGCCGCCGGCTGCCAGATCGTACGGGTCGCCTGCCCGTCGCAGGACGACGCGGACGCGCTCGCTGCGATCGCCACGAAGTCGCAGATCCCGGTGATCGCCGACATCCACTTCCAGCCCAAGTACGTCTTCGCCGCGATCGACGCCGGGTGCGCCGGGGTCCGGGTGAACCCGGGCAACATCAAGAAGTTCGACGACAAGGTCGGCGAGATCGCCAGGGCGGCGAAGGACGCCGGCATCTCGATCCGGATCGGGGTCAACGCCGGCTCGCTGGACCCGCGCCTGCTCGCCAAGTACGGCAAGGCCACTCCGGAGGCGCTGGTCGAATCCGCCCTGTGGGAGGCCTCGCTCTTCGCCGAGCACGACTTCCACGATGTGAAGATCTCGGTCAAGCACAACGACCCCGTCGTCATGGTCAACGCCTACCGGCAACTGGCTGCCGCCTGCGACTACCCGCTGCACCTCGGCGTGACCGAGGCCGGGCCGGCCTTCCAGGGCACGATCAAGTCCGCGGTCGCGTTCGGTGCGCTGCTCTCGCAGGGCATCGGCGACACCATCCGGGTCTCGCTGTCCGCGCCTCCGGTCGAAGAGGTCAAGGTCGGCAACCAGATCCTGGAGTCGCTCGGGCTGCGGGAACGGGGCCTGGAGATCGTGTCCTGCCCGTCCTGCGGCCGCGCCCAGGTCGACGTCTACACCCTGGCCGAGCAGGTGACCGCCGGCCTCGAGGGGCTGGAGGTGCCGTTGCGGGTCGCGGTGATGGGGTGCGTCGTCAACGGCCCGGGCGAGGCACGCGAGGCCGATCTCGGCGTGGCCTCCGGCAATGGCAAGGGACAGATCTTCGTCAAGGGCGAGGTCATCAAGACCGTGCCCGAGCACCAGATCGTCGAGACTCTGATCGAGGAGGCCATGCGCCTGGCCGAACAGATGTCGGCCGACGGCGCGAGCGCCGGCGAACCTGTCGTCTCGGTCTCCTGAACGGACCGGTCACGGAAGGAGTTCGGGTGTCAGTTCCGGTCGAGGGGTCGCTGGACACCACCGAACTCCGTGTCCTGACCCTCGCCGACCTGCCCGCCGCGGTGCGGCTGGCCGAGCGGGACCCGGTCGCCAACGTCTTCGTGCTCTCCCGGCTGCAGAACGGCGGGCTGGTTCCCACCCGCGGCGGCGCCGAGGTCTGGGGCTACTCGGTCGACGGAACGCTGCGCTCCCTGCTTTACGTCGGCGCGAACGTGGTTCCGGTCGAGGCCGACGCCGCCGCCGTCGAGGCCTACGCCACCCGGGCCGCCCGCTCCACCCGCCGATGTTCCTCGATCGTCGGTCCGGCCGACGCGGTGCTGCCGTTGTGGGAGCGACTGGCGCCGGTCTGGGGTCCCGCCCGGGAGGTCCGCCGCAGTCAGCCGCTGATGGCAGTCGGAGCTCCCGATCCCGCCGTGCGGCCCGACCCCGCGGTCAGGGCGGTCGCGCGGGGCCAACTCGACACGGTGATGCCGGCCTGTGTGGCGATGTTCACCGAGGAGGTCGGCATCTCTCCGCTCGGCGGGGACGGCGGGCTGCTCTACCGGTGCCGCATCGCCGAGCTGGTCGACTCCGGGCGCGCCTTCGCCCGGATCGAGAACGACGCGGTCGTGTTCAAGGCCGAGATCGGTGCCGCCACCCCCGCGGTCTGCCAGGTGCAGGGGGTCTGGGTGGACCCGGGGCGCCGTGGTCAGGGGATCGCCGCCCCCGGGGTTGCGGCCGTCGTCGACCTGGCCCGCGGGTACGTCGCCCCGACCGTCAGCCTGTACGTCAATGACTTCAACACCGCGGCGCTGGCCACATACCGTCGCGTCGGGTTCCGTCAGGTCGGTACGTTCGCCTCGGTGCTGTTCTGACGTTCGGACTGGAGGCCGACCGGTGGTGATCACCATCGCGCACCTGGACCTGCGCGAGTTCGCGGTCCACGCCGCCGCGGTGCAGTCGGCCGCCCTCGGGCCGGTGTCGCCGGACCGGGTCGCGGTCTACGCCCGGCACGCCGCCCACCCCGGCTTCCGCGCCTTCGGCGCCTTCGACGAGACGGCCCTGATCGGCTTCGCCTACGGCGCGGCCTGTCGGACCGGGCAGTGGTGGTTCGACCAGATCAGCCCCTCGCTGCGGGCCGCCGGGTACGCGCCCTGGATCTCCGATCCGTACGCGGTCACCGAACTGCACGTGCGCCCGGAGTACCACGGCCACGGACTGGGCCTGGCGCTGCTCACCAGGCTGCTGTCCAGGGTGGAGAACCCCACCGCATTGCTGTCCACCTACGACGGGGACACCCGGGCCCGGCGGCTGTACGCGGGCCTGGGCTTCGTCGACCTGATCACCGGGTTCCGGTTCGGTACCTCCTCGCAGGGATACGCCCTGATGGCGGCCCCGTTGCCCCTCTCGGTGCGCCAGGTCGACCCGGCTCGCTCGGCATGACATGGGCGGGGTTGGCCCCGCCCCGTGCCTTCCGCGCTTAGGCTGAGCCGAGATTTAAGGGCACCAAAGCGGTCCGAGGTGGGAGATTCCGTGCGCGGGAACATGAACCCCAAGACGATGCTCGCCCTGCTGTGGGTGGCGGCGGCCTCGGTCGGCCTGCTCATCGCCGGGGTGCCGCTGATCGACGACACCCCGAACTCCTATCTGCTCGGGATCCTGCTGATCGCGGGGTCGTTGCCGTTCGGGCTGATCCGGCCCTCGGTACCGATCCTGTGGGCGGTCGCGATCGGGTGGCCGACCGTGGTGATCCGGCTCTCCCAGGAGGACGGGTTCGGGGCCGTCGTGCTCATCGTCTACCCGGTGGTCGGCGTCTACCTGGGGGACTGGATCGGGTCCTGGTGGGCCGAGAAGCACCCGAAGGCCGTCAACCTGGCGACCGGCCCGGCG
>NZ_JACDFE010000260.1 GCF_013815995.1 Sporichthya sp. | reverse complement strand
CACGGCCGAGCAGGCCGGGCTCGCTCATGCGGTGTCCACGCGTGAGCACGCGTAGCCAGCAGCTGGGTCGTCCCGCACGACGGAGTACTGGATCGCGCGCCGCATCGTCATCAAGTCAAGGCGCCGCGTCATCTTCCGGTTCTCCGTGGACGTCCCAGATGTACGTGGTCTACGCCGTGCTCGCCGTTCTCGGCGCGGTGCTGTTCTTCATCGGTACGGGCATGGTCGGGAACGAGACGGTCTATGACGACCAGGTTCCGGGCATCAACCTGGCCATCGTGGGTGTGGTGTTGGCGAACGCGGCCGGGGTCCTGCTCCTGCTGGCCGGTCGCCGTTCGGTGACCACCCGCCGGGTGGCCGTGCTCGGTGCGGTTCCGGTCGCGCAGGAGAAGGTCGCCACGATCACCGCTCCGGCCAGCTCGGCCCACCTGGTCGGCGGCGAGGGCCTGACCCACTTCCACCGCGCGGACTGCGCGATGGCGGCGGGGCGTGAGTGGCCCGAGCTCGACCGGAGTGCGCATGAGCGCGCCGGCCGCACCGCATGCGGAGTGTGTAAGCCATGAACCAGTTCCTGAACTACATGGTCCCGGGAGTCGCGGACGGTTCGGTCTACGCCCTCGCGGCGATCGGCCTGGTCCTGACCTACAAGACCTCGGGCGTGTTCAACTTCGCGCACGGCGCCCTGGCGGCGACCGGCGCGTACGTCTTCTACGAGGGCTATGTCGAGCAGGGCTGGAAGTGGCCCTTCGCGTTCCTGGTCTCGCTGCTCGTCGTCGGTGTCCTGGGCGGGTTGATCCTGGAACGGTTGGCGACTTTGCTCGCCTCGGCGCCCACGGTCACCACCGTGGTCGCGACCGTGGGTCTGCTGGTGCTGCTGCAGTCGCTGATGACGGCGATCTACGGCGCTTCGGACAAGAAGAGTGGTGACTTCCTACCGACGAACGGTCCCAGGGTCGGTGACGTCACCATTTCCTACGGCGAGATGATGATCACCGGCTTCTGCCTGGGTGCCGCCCTCGCGTTGTTCGCCTTCTTCGGGCGGACCCGGATGGGCCGGGCGATGACGGCGGTTGTCGACGACCCGAACCTGCTGGCCCTGCAAAAGAGCAACCCGGCGGTGGTGCGCCGGCTCTCCTGGGTGCTCGGGTCCTGCTTCGCGACGATCTCCGGGATGCTGCTCGCACCCAAGTTGGGTGTGTCGGTGGGCGTGCTCGTGCTCATCGTGATCGCGGCCTACGGTGCGGCGGCGGTCGGTCTGTTCGAGAACCTGCCGCTGACGGTGGCGGGTGCGTTCTTCATCGGCATCCTGGTCAACTATTTGCCCTCGCAGACCCAGAAGACCCAGTCGCTGTTCCTGCAGTCGATGCCGCGCAACGTGCCCTTCATCGTGCTGCTGCTGGTGTTCCTTTTCGTGCCGGCGCGGATGCTCACCGAACGTGGTGTGCGCAATGCCCGCCGGTTCAAGCCGCCGAAGGCGTTCTCCCTGCCGGTCACCGCGGCCGGTCTGGCCGCCCTGCTCGGTTTGATGATCGCGGTTCCGCACGTCGTCGCGGAAACCGACGTCACGGTGTACAGCGCGTTCGTGGCCTACGCGATCATCTTCATGTCCCTCGGCATGCTGGTCTGGATGTCAGGTCAGATCTCGCTGTGTCACCTCGGCTTCGCCGCGATCGGCGCGACCGTGTCGGGCAAGTTGATGACGCTCGGGTTCTTCGGGTGGCTGCCCCTGGTCGGCGACAAGACGGTCTCCTGGCCGGTCGCGGTCATCATCGGCGGGCTGGTCGCGATCCCGTTCGGGGCGATCGTGGCCATCCCGGCCATCCGCCTGGCGGGCATCTACGTCGCGATCGCGACGTTCGGCTTCGGCATCTTGTTGCAGCAGGCGTTCTACCTGGCTCCGGTCATGTTCGACGGTGCGAGCCTGGTGCAGCACCCGCGCCCGGGTGAGGAGTTCAGCGTCGGCGCGACCTCGAAGCGGTTCGAGCCGGTCGAGGGCACGTCGGCGGGCCTGTTCGGGATCGACTTCTCGAACGAGAAGAACTACTACTACCTCGCGCTGTCCGTGCTCGTGGTCATGGCCGCGATCGTCCTGCTCGTCCAGCGCAGCCGACTCGGTGCGCTGCTGCGGGCGATGGCGGACTCCGGTGTCGCCCTCGAGGCGCACGGTGCGAACACCAACGTCATGCGCATCATCGTGTTCTGCCTCTCGGCGTTCATGGCCGGAGTCGGCGGCGGCGTGCTTGCGGGCGTGACCCAGTCGGCCAGTGGCAACCCGGGCGGCACGTTCGACTACACGGTCTCGCTGATCTTCGTCGCGGTTCTCGGCTTCTGCGGCCGGCGCCCGATCTTGTCCCCGATCCTGGCGGCCTTCGCCTTCCAGGTCATCAAGATCTACCCGCCCTTCGACGACCCGACGATGATCAAGTACCGCGGTGTCATGTTCGGCGCGCTCGCGATCTTCGTCGCGGTGGCCCCGGCGCTGAATCTCAACACCCTGCTCGGCACCCGCGGCAAGGAACGAGCGCTGGACGCCGAGGGCGGCGGTGGCGGCAGCTCGGTCCGGGACCGCCTGGACGTCACACCCGTGCGGCCGGTCACCATCCGAACCGTCGAGGAACCCGTGCTCCTCGGGAGTAAGGGGTCAGGGGCATGAGCGTCGACCTCGACGTCCAGAACGTCACGGTCCGCTTCGGCGGCATCGTGGCGGTCAACGACGCCACTCTGTATGCGAAGCAAGGCCAGATCACCGGCCTGATCGGCCCGAACGGTGCGGGCAAGACCACCTTCTTCAACGCCTGCACCGGGCGTAACCACCCGCAGTCCGGCACCGTCCGCCTCGGCGAGCAGGACCTGCACGGTCACCGGTCCTCGAACCGGGCGCACCACGGTCTGGGGCGGACCTTCCAGCGGATGGAGCTCTTCGAGAGCCTCACCGTCCTGGAGAACGTGCGGACCGGCCCGGCCGCTTTCTATTCCAGTTACCGCCCCCTCGGGTTGCTCTACTCGACCCGCAAGGAAACCAAGCAGATCAAGGCGCGCGCCGAAGAAGCGATGGCGCACTGCCACATCGCGCACCTGCAGAACAAGACTGTGGGCGACCTGTCCACCGGTCAGCGCCGGTTGGTCGAGCTGGCCCGCGCGATCGCCACGCCGTTCAAATTCCTGCTGCTCGACGAGCCGTCCTCCGGTCTGGACGTCGCTGAGACCCACGCCTTCGGCAAGGTTCTCAGCGACTGGGTGAACGAGACCGGATTCGGAATTCTCATCGTCGAGCACGACATGGCGTTGGTCTCGGAGATCTGCCAGCAGATCTACGTGCTCGACTTCGGCAAGATCATCTACCAGGGCACCACCCGGGAAGCCCTGAGCAGCGACCTGGTGAAGGCCGCTTACCTCGGGGAGGTCTCCGTTGCTTGAGCTACGCAACATCACCGCCGGTTACGACACCGGCACGGTTCTGCGCGACGTCACGTTGACCGTGCCGGACAACGCCACCGTCGCACTGCTGGGACCCAACGGTGCCGGCAAGACCACGCTGCTCCGCGTGGCCTCCGGCATGATCAAGCCGTACTCCGGCCAGATCCTGATCGACGGCGTCGATGTAACGGGTGACCCCGCTTTCAAGATCTCCCGGAAGGGGATCATCCACGTCCCCGAGGGGCGGGGTATTTTCCCGTCCCTGAGCGTGACAGACAACATCCTCTTGCAGTGTCCGCCCGGAGACTTCAAGAAGGGATTCAAGACGGCGACGACCACGTTCCCGCGACTCGGGGAACGCGCTCGGCAGATTGCCCGGACGATGAGCGGTGGTGAGCAGCAAATGCTCGCTCTTTCTCACGCGTACGTCAGCAATCCGCACGTCGTACTGCTCGATGAAGTGTCGATGGGATTGGCGCCAAAGATTGTTGAAGAAATTTTCGAGTATCTGACTGATCTCGGAAAGCAGGGCGTCGCCCAGTTGCTCGTCGAGCAGTATGTGGGTCAAGCGCTGAAAATGGCCGACTACGTCTACATCCTTGATCGTGGACGCATCAGTTTCGCCGGGGAGCCTGGCGAAATCAGTGAGGAGACAATCATGAACAGCTACCTCGGATCGTTGGCGTCATGAGGACGCCTCGCTGGGCGCTCGCCCTTACCGCTCTCGGCACTCTCGGTGGCTCGGCCCTCATCGTGGGTCTGCCGGGTTCCGCATCCGCAGAAGACACCCGCTACAACCTTGAGGCCCGCGGCGACGCGTTCTACTTCGAGGTCAACGGCGACGAGATCCCGGCCTCGCCGAAGAACGACGCCGGTTCGCTGACCGCTACGGCGGAGACCACCAACTCCGGTGGCAGCAAGGGCTTCGCGGGCGTGCCGTACTTCGGCAACACCGTGCAGACCCTGCCCGGCACCGTGAACGGCGTCCCGAACCAGTTCGGCGCCGGCCAGCTCCAGATCCCCTTCGCCGTCCTGCCCGGGTACGTGCAGACAGCCTCCTCGGGCACCCCGGAGGCGGAGGCGGAGTTCGGGTACGGCCGGGTGAAGTCCTCCAGTTCGGAGACCGCGGCCACCTCGTCGGCCGCCTACGGCGCCCCGGCGCAGATCCCGGCGCCGAACCAGCAGCAGACCGCGAACGCCTCCACCGAGAGCAAGGGCAACTCCGTCTCGGCGGTTGCGTCCGGCAGCTCGGCCGGCTTCGTGTCCGGCCCGCTGGAGGTCGGCAACTCCACCGCGATCGCCTCCATCACCCAGAGCGTGGGCCAGGAAGCGAAGATCGAGGCCAAGACCTTCGGTCGCTTCTCGGTCAGCGGCCAGGAGTTCGGCTTCGACCAGAACGGCTTCAAGTACGCGGGCCAGGGCATGTCCAGCAAGGACGCCATCAGCCAGGCCAACAACACCCTCAAGGCCGCCGGCATCCAGATCGACCTCGCCCCGGTCATCACCGACAAGGACGAGACCGGTAAGACCACCTACACCATCGGTGGCCTGCTGATCACGACCACCCAGACCAGCCCGACGGGTTCGGGTGGCGTCTTCCAGATCACCTACATCCTGGGTCGGGCCAAGGTCGGCGCAGCGATCGCGACGCTGGGCTTCGCCTCCTCCGACGGCAGCACCTCGGCCGGCGTGGACAGCAGCAGCACCGACAGCAGCACCGACGCGAGCACCGGCTCGGCGACCACCGACTCCGCGGCCTCCGGCCTGGACGCCGCGGCACTGCCGAGCGACCTGGCGGCGCAGGCGGCGACCGTTCCGACCAACATCGCGACCATCACCGACGCTGGTGTGGTGGCTCCGGTGGTGGACGGCACGCAGGTGGCCGGCTCGACGGACACGGTCAAGTCGCTCGGTTTCTCGGCGAAGCCCGGGCAGACCGGTGAGGGCAGCGAGTGGCTCTACGCGATGCTGATCCTGGCGGGCGTGGGGGTCCTCGGTGGACACTTCCTCTTCACCCGCTTCGCGGTTGCAGCCAAGGGCGCCTGAGCTTCAGCAGTAAGCCTGATCAATAGTTGGTGCATCTGCCCGCCGCCCTCCGGGGTCGGCGGGCAGATGTGCTTAAGCTCCCAGGAG
>NZ_JACDFE010000055.1 GCF_013815995.1 Sporichthya sp. | reverse complement strand
AGGGCGGCACGAGACTAACTGCCGGCCGAGTGGATGTCGCCGCAGCATTGCTACCGGTGCTGTGCGGGCAGCGCGCTGGCTAAGCGCTAAGAGCGTCCGTCCGTCCAACCGGAGCCGGCGACCCCAGCGACCACGAGCGGGCGGCCCGCCGATCGCGGAGGCGATCAGGCCGAAACGCGCGGCCGGATCCGCCGGCGCGGCCGTCGCCGCCCTGCGCTCCATCAGCGATTTCGCAGGGCCTGCTTGGCGATTATGACCTGTTGGATCTGGCTGGTTCCCTCGTAGATGCGGAAGAGCCGGGCGTCACGGTAGAACCGCTCGACGGCGATGCCGCGCATGTAGCCGGATCCGCCGTGGACCTGGACCGCGCGGTCGGCGATCCGGCCGACGGCCTCGGAGGCGAAGTACTTCGCGCAGGCGGGTCCCATCCGCTTGTCCGTGCCGGTGTCGAACTCCCGTGCGACGTCGAGCACGAGGCTGCGCGCGGCCCGGTAGTCGGTGACCGAGTCCGCGATCAGGCCCTGGATGAGTTGGTACTCGCCGATGACCTGACCGCCCTGCTCGCGGGTGGCCGCGTAGTCCACGGTCTCGTCGACGAGGCGCTCGGACATGCCGACGCAGAGGGCGGCGATGTGCACGCGGCCGTGGGCGAGGCACTGCATCGCCGTCAGGTAGCCGCGGTGCAGCCCGCCGTCCCCGCCCACCAGGGCGGAGTTCGGCACCCGGACGTCATCGAGGTAGACGTCCGCGGTCCACGCGCCCAACTGGCCCATCTTGTGATCGCGGGGTCCCACGGTCAGGCCGGGGGAGTCCCGGGGCACCAGGAAGGTCGAGATCCCCCGGGCCGGCTCGGCGGCCGGATCGGTGCGGGCATAGACCATGAAGACGTCGGCGCTCGGCGCGTTGGTGATGAAGCGCTTGGCCCCGTTGAGCACCCAGTCGTCACCGTCTTGGCGCGCGGAGGTGGTCAGCCGCGACGGGTCCGACCCGGCCTCGGACTCGGTGAGCGCGAAGGACGCCACCGCGGCGCCGCTCGCGACCTTCGGCAACCATTCGGCCTGTTGCTCCGGCGTGCCGCCGGTCATCAGGGTGTGCCCGGCGATCCCGTTGTTGGTGCCGACGAGCGAACGTAGCGCCGGCGTGGTGTAGCCGAGCTCCATGACCAGACGGGCCTCGTCGTACATCGACAGCCCGAGCCCGCCGTGCTCCTCGGGCAGGGCGAAGCCGTAGAGGCCGAGTTCCTTCACCGCCTTGCGCAGGTGCGCCGGGATGTCGTCGGTCTCGTCGATCTCCGCCTCCAGCGGCACGACGTCGTCGCGGATGAAGGAGCGGACGGTGGCCAGGATCTCGGCCACGGAACCTTCGTCGAGCACGATGGTCCTTCCTAGACGGTGCTGCGGACGACGCCGGCGCTGAGCAGGGCGTCGACCTCCGCCGGCGCGTAGCCCAGCCAGGAAAGCACGCTGGTGGTGTGCTCGCCCAGGCCGGGGATCGGATCGGTGCGGAGCTTCCAGTTTGCGGCGGCGATCGGCGGGAGGAGGGAGGTCACCGGGCCGACGGGCGAGTCCACCTCGACCCACCGTTCCCGCGCTTCCAGCTGAGGGTGCGTCAGGACGTCCTCGAGCTGGTTCAGCCGGCCGTGGCCGATCTTCGCCGCGTCGGCGGCGGCCTGCACCTCGGCCAGCGTCTGTTCCGAGGTCCAGGCCGCGATCGCGGCGTCGAGACGCTCGCGGTGCGCCTTCCGGCCGGCGTTGGTGGCGAAGTCCGGGTCGGCCGCCAGGTCGGGCCGGGCAATCATGGCGGCCACCCGCCGGAACTCACCGTCGTTCGTGGTCCCGAACACCACGGTGTGCCCGTCCCCGGTGGGGTAGGCGCCGTAGGGCGAGACCATGGGGGAGGACAGCCCGTTGGGCTCCGGAGCTTCGCCGTAGCGGGCCTGGTTGAGGGCGAACCCCATCCACTCCGCGACGACATCGAGCATCGAGACCGAGATGGCCGCGCCCTGGCCCGTGCTGTTGCGCGCGTGCAAGGCCGCGAGGATCGAGGTCATGGCGAACATCGACGCACCGAGATCGGCGGCGGGGATGCCCGGCTTGGCCAGCTGACCCGGCCGGCCGGTCATCGCGCACGAGCCGCCTTCGGCCTGCGCGAGCAGGTCGTAGGCGCGGCGGTCGTCGTAGGGTCCGCCGGTCCCGTAGCCGGAGATGTCGACCGCGATCGCTCGCGGGTGAGCGCGGACCACATCGGCCGCCGCGACCCCGAGCCGGGCCGCGGACCCCGGACCGAGGTTCTGCACGACGATGTCGGCCCGGGCGATCAGGCGGTGCAGCACCTCGCGGCCGGCGTCGGTCCGCAGGTCGAGGGACACCGACTCCTTGTTCCGGTTGAGCCAGGTGAAGTGGGCGGACATGCCGTGCACGACGTCGTCGTAGCCCCGGGCGAAGTCGCCACCGTCGACGTTCTCCACCTTGATCACCCGGGCCCCGAGGTCACCGAGGTGCCGGGTGCAGAACGGCGCGGACAGCGCCTGTTCCAGCGAGACGACGACGAGCCCCTCGAGCGGAAGACTCACGGTTCGCCGGTCGCGTCGACGAAGTGGGCGGGGCCCAGCGGCCAGCTGAGCACCGCGTGGTCGTCGGCGGCCACGCCGAGCCGGGTGTGGCCGTCGAGGATCATGGCGTCGCGGGCCTGCACACCGCGACGGAACTCCTCCGCCTCGGGCGGGTAGCCGAGATCCATCTCAGGCCTGCCCGCGAAAGACCGGAGGCCGCTTCTCGGCGAAGGCGGCGAAGCCCTCCCGGCCGTCGGCGGTTCCGAACAGCTCGACGCCGGTCGCCCGCTCGAGCGCGATCCCGTCGGCGACCGACATCGTGGCGGTCCGGCCCAGCAGGTCGATGGCCGCCGCCTGCGCGAGCGGGGGCCCCGCGGCCAGTCGCTGCGCCAGGGCCAGCGCCGCCGCCACCGGGTCCTCGGCCAGCACGTTCACCAGCCCCAGGTCGTAGGCCCGCTGCCCACTGATCGGATCACCGAGCAGCAGGAGCTCCAGGGCGAGAGGGCGCGGGACGAGGTTGGGCAGGCGCTGCGTACCTCCGGCCCCGGGCAGTACGCCGAGCTTGATCTCCGGCACCCCGAGCTTGGCCGTCGGCGTGCTGACCCGTAGGTGGCAGGCCAGCGCGAGCTCGAGCCCGCCGCCCAGCGCCAGGCCGTGGATGGCGGCGACGACCGGGACCCCGGTGGTCTCGACGACGTCCAGGGCGTCGGTGAAGCCGTGGATGAAGGTGCCGAACCCGGCTGCGTCGTAGGTGCGGATCTCTTCGAGGTCGGCGCCGGCGCAGAATCCGCGACCGCGCCCGCTGATCACCACGGCCCGGACCTCACCGCCCGGGCGCAGAGCGCGCAGCGCCTCCGCGATTCCCCGGTAGGTCCCGGACCCGATGGCATTGAGCCGGTCCGGCCCGTCCAACTCGATCCGGAGCACCGGACCGTCCCGCTCAACCACTACCTGAGTGCCCATCAGTTTCGATCCTCAGCTCATCGTCAATCCGCCGCTGACCGAGAGGGTCTGGCCCGTGATGTAGCCCGCGCGGTCGCCGGCGAAGAAGGTGACGGCGGGGGCCACGTCCGCCGGCGTCCCGATCCGCTTCATGGGCACCGCCTTGGCCAAGGAGTCGAACAGCTTCTGGCTCAACTCGGCCACCTGGTGGAGCAGCGCGGTGTCGGTCGGCCCGGGGCAGCCACGTTGACCGTCACACCCTTGGTCGCGACCTCCCGGGCCAGCGCCTTGGCGAACGCGATGACAGCACCCTTGGTCCCGGAGTACACCACCTCGCCGGAGGAGCCGACCCGGCCGGCGTCGGAACTGATGTTGATGATCCGCCCCCACCCCCGTTCGGTCATCGAGTCCAGCACCGCCCGGCTCACGATCACCGTGCCGAGATAGTTCACCTCCACGATGCGGCGCCAGGTGTCCTCGGTGGAATCCACGAACGGCTCGATGACGTCGATGCCCGCGTTGTTGACCAGGATGTCGACCGGGCCCAGCGCCGCGGTCACCGCCGCGACCGCGGCCGCGGCGCTCACGCTGTCCGTCACGTTCATCGCGAAGCCGCCGTGACCGTCGCCGAGGGCAGCGGCGACCTGCTGGGCCGCGGCGCCGTCGAGGTCGCAGACAGCCACCCGGGCCCCGGCCGCGGCCAGGTCCGAGGCGATGCCCTGACCGATACCGCCGGCGCCGCCGGTGACCAGGGCGACGCGTCCGGCAAGTTCACCGGTCCGAAGCTCACTGGCCACCCGCTCAGACATGGCGGGTCCCCAGGCCGGGCCAGGCGAACTCCGGTGCCCGCTTCTCGCGGTGCGAGGCGAGGCCCTCGCGCACCTCGTGCCCGCCGAAGCCGATGAACTCCAGCCCGAGCGAGGCGTCGAAGGCGGGGCCCATCATGCGGTACCAGTGGTGAGCGAGTACTTCGTGGGCACGGCGCCTCCAGGGGGCTGGTCGTGGGTCACGGGGACCCTGGTGGGCGCCGATGATCTGACGTCACGTCAGTTCTCTTCCCCGTGCAGCAACTCCCGCAACCGGAACTTCTGCACCTTGCCCGTGGGTGTGCGCGGCAGCGCGTCCAGGAGCTCCAGCCGCTCGGGCAGATAGATCTTCGCGGTGCCCTTGCCGAGCAGGTATGCGGCGATGTCGTCCAGCCGGGGTTGCGTCCCGCTGCGCGGCACCACGAAAGCGCAGATCCGCTCGCCGAGCCGCGGGTCCGGCATGCCGACGACGGCGACCTCGGCCACGTCGGGATGGCTGAACAGCAGGTTCTCGATCTCCACCACCGGGATGTTCTCCCCGCCACGGATCACCAGGTCCTTGGATCGACCGGTGAGCCGCAGGTAGCCGGCCACGTCCAGGCGGGCGAGGTCACCGGTGTCGAACCAACCGTCGGCATCCAGCCCGCGCAGGTCCGGGCGCTTGAGGTACCCGCCGAACAGGCTGCACGCACGGACCTGCAGCCGGCCTTCCTCGCCCACCGGCGCGACGCTCCCGTCCAGTGCGAGCACCCGCAGCTCAACGCCCGGCATCGCGGACCCGTCGGTCTCGAACACCCGATCCTCGGGGTCATCCGGCCCGGTCAGGGTGACCGCGCCGATTTCGCTCATGCCCCAGCAGGAGTTGATCTGCGCGCCCATGGCCACCCCGGCCTTGCGCACCAGGTCGCGGGGCACCGGCGCGCCCCCACACACAAACAATCGCAACGAGGCGAACGCGGCGGGGTCGGCCTCGGCGCGGGCGCAGAGGTCGACGAGGAACGGCGTCGCGGCCATGGTGAACGTGACGCCCTCGTCGCGGATGATCTCCGTCGCGCGTTCCGGTCGCCAGACGTCCTGAAGCACCAGCGTCATGCCGCGCGCCACAGTCATCGTCAGCCCGTAGAGGTACCCGGTCTGGTGGGCCAGCGGCGAGGACATGAGCACCACGTCGTCTCCGGTCAGGCGCAACCGGTCGGCGTAGTCCCGCACATTGCACAGCACGGTGTTCGACGTGACCATGACGCCCTTGGGCTCGCCGGTAGTGCCCGAGGTGTAGGCGAGTTGGCAGACGTCGTCGGGGGTGAGGGCGCGACGGCGGAACTCGGCCCGGTCCGCGGCGGTGACGGGGCGGGCCAGCAAGTGCTTTTCGAAGTCGTCGCCGCCGTCCGGGCGGACGGTGATCACGTGCTCGAGTGCGGGCAGCCGCGGTCGTAGGTCGGCGGCCATCCCGGCGTAATCGAAGCCGTTGAACTCCTCGGGAATCACCAACAGCACCGACTCGGCGAGTCCCAACATGAACTCGAGCTCGCGGGCCCGGAACACCGGCATGAGCGCATTGGTGACGGCACCGACCCGCAAGCAGGCCAGGTTCAGCGCGACGAGCTGCCACCAGTTGGGCAGCTGCGCCGACACCACCTGTCCAGGCTGGACACCGAGGTCGAGCAGCCCGGCGGCGATCCGATCGGCCCGGTCGGCCAATTCGGCCCGGGTCAGCGCGTGACGGGATCCGGTGGCCTGCACATGGCCGATCACCGCGGGTTGCTCGGGGCGCGCGGCGAGCTCGGAGTCGAGGTGCTCCAGCACCGTGCGGTTAGGCCAGTACCGGGCCATCGCGGCCCGGTAGTCGGCGTCGAAATCGGCGGTCAGTCGGGGCACCGTTGCCTCCTCGATCTCTCGATCAGCCGTTCAGCAGTGCGCGCACCTTCGTCGACCGATGCTAGGGCGAACCCCCCTCCTTGCCATTCCGTAATTTCACCGGATGCCGCTCCGAGGTGGTGCCGATTCACTTCTCGAACGTGTATTTGGTCGTTGGGGAGGTCGCATGCATCCGGACATCTCGAGTCTGGTCGACACCCGCAACGGGACGCTGGACCCGCGGATCTTCGTGGACGAGGAGATCTACAAGCTCGAGCTGAAGAACGTCTTCGCCCGCAGCTGGCTGTTCCTCGCCCACGACAGCCAACTGGCGAAACCGGGCGAGTACATCACCACATTCATGGGCGAGGACCCCGTCATCGTGGCCCGCCAGAAGGACGGCTCGGTCGCGGCGTTCATGAACCAGTGCCGCCACCGAGGAATGCGGCTGTGCCGCGCCGACCTCGGCAAGACCAAGAACTTTTCCTGCACCTACCACGGCTGGACCTACGACCTGGGCGGCCGCCTGGTCAACGTCCCCAGCGAGGACGACGCCTACCGCAACGGCATCGACAAGGCCGAGTGGGGCGCCATCAAGGTCACCCAGCTGGCCACGTACAAGGGCTTCATCTTCGGCAACTGGGACCCGACCGCTCCGCCGCTGACGGAGTACCTCGGCGACTTCACCTGGTACTTCGACGCGTTCGTGGACCGCTGCGAGGGCGGCCTGGAGGTCATCGGTGGCAGCCACAAGTGGGTCTTCCCGGCCAACTGGAAGTTCGCCGCCGAGCAGTTCTGCAGCGACATGTACCACGTTCCGATCAGCCACGCCTCCGCCGCGCTCGCCCTCGCCCCGGACGACATGGAGGCCGACGCCGAGATCTTCCCGCTGGACGGCACGCTGGGGCGCCAGTTCACCTCGCCCTGGGGGCACGGGACCGGGTTCTTCACCGAGTCCGGTGACGTGCTCGGCCTCATCGTGGGCCGCGAACCCGGTGAGTGGTTCCAGGGCGGCAACCCGGAGGTGGTCGACCGGCTGGGTACTCACCGGGCGCTGAATATGCGCGGCATGCACGCCACGATCTTTCCCAACTTCTCCTTCCTGCCGGGCATCAACACGATGCGGGTCTGGCACCCGAAAGGCCCGAACGAGATGGAGGTCTGGGCCTGGACGGTGGTGGACTCCTCCGCCCCGCCCGAGGTCCGCGAGCGCCTGCGCATCGGCAATCTGCGCACGTTCAGCGCGGGGGGCATGTTGGAGCAGGACGACGGTGAGAACTGGAGCGAGATCCAGCAGGTCCTGCGCGGGCACGTCGCCCGGCAGACGCCACTCAACGCGCAGATGGGTCTGGGGCTGGACTGGGACGACGACCCGAACTTCCCCGGCCGGGTCAACCGGGTCTATTGCGAGACGGCCGCCCGCGGGTTCTACGGGCGGTGGGCGCAGATGCTGTCGGGCGCCTCCTGGGACGAGCTCGCGGTCACCCCGCCGCTGGAATCGGTGAGGCAGTCATGACGTCCCAGCTGGAGGTCCCGCTGGCGATGGCGGAAATGCTGCTTCAGCACGAGATCGAGAAGTTCGTCAACCTCGAGGCGCTGTTGATCGATGACCGCCGCTTCGAGGAATGGCTGGACCTGTTCAGCGACGACGTGCACTACTGGATGCCGACCCGCACCGTCCGCTACGAGCGGGAGATCCACCGGGAGCACTCGCGGCCCGACGAGGCCGCCCACTTCGACGAGAACAAGCGTGGGCTCGAGGAGCGGGTGGCCCGGATCCGGTCGGGGATGGCCTGGGCGGAGGACCCGCCATCGCGGACCCGGCACCTGTTCACCAACGTCATGGTCGAGGCGGGCGGCGAACCGGATGAGTACCAGGTGCGGAACAACTTCCTGCTCTACCGGGGCCGGCTCCAACGCGAGGTGGACATCTTCGTCGGGGTGCGCGAGGACGTCGTCCGGCGCAGCCCCGAGGCCGAGCACGGCTGGCTCATCGCGCGTCGCACGGTCACGTTGGACCAGTCGGTGCTGCTCGCCAAAAACCTCTCGATCTTCTTCTGAGTCTCTCCCCGTCCCGAAAGGACACGCACACGATGACGGCGACAACCCTCGGCGGGCTGACGGCGACCGACACCTCCCGGTTCATCCAGGTCGGCGACCTGCGGATGCACCTGCACGACACCGGCGCGCGCACGTCCGCCGCCGAGGCGGCTCCGCCACTGGTGCTGCTGCACGGCGGTGGCCCGGGAGCCTCGGGCTGGAGCAACTTCTCGCAGAACGTGCCCGGACTGGCCGAGCATTTCCGGGTGCTCGTCGTGGACCAGCCCGGCTACGGCCAGTCCGACAAGCCCATCCCGGACGGGGGCGTGTGGACGTTCAACGCCAAGGTGATGGCCGGACTGCTGGACGCGCTCGACATCGAGAAGGTGCACCTGGTCGGCAACTCCCTCGGGGGTGGCACCTCGCTGAAGCTGGCGCTGGACTTCCCCGAGCGGGTCGCCCGGATGATCCTCATGGGACCCGCCGGTGGCTCGCTGAACATGCTCTCCGCCGACCCCTCCGAGGGGCTGAAGGTCCTGTTCGGCTTCTACCAGGGCACCGGCCCGTCCCTGGAGAAGATGCAGAACCTGATCAATGTGATGACCTTCGAGCCGGCGAACGTCCCGCCCGAGGTGCTTGCGGATCGCTACGCCGCCGCCACCAGCCCGGACGCGATGGATTACGTGGCCCGGCTCTTCGAGGGGTTCGGAGCGAAGGGTGCCGGGATGCCCGAGGAGCTGTGGCGCGACGTCCACAAGATCGCGCACAAGACCCTGCTGACCTGGGGCCGCGACGACCGGGTGCTCCCGCTGGACGGCGCGTTCTTCATGCTCAAGCGGATGCCGGACGCCCGCCTGCACGTGTTCCCGCGCTGCGGGCACTGGGCGCAACTGGAGCACCGGGATGAGTTCAACCAGCTCGCGGTGAGCTTCCTGGCGGGCGTCTGATGCAGACGGCGACCCAGGCCGTCGAGGTGTGCCCGGTGACGGAGCTGCCGGCCGGTGAGATCCGGCTCGTCGAGATCGAGCCACCGATCTCGGTGTTCAACGTCGGGGGCCTGCTGTTCGCCATCGACGACACGTGCACCCACGCGAAGGCCTCACTCAGCGACGGTGACGTCGAGATCGACGGCGACGACTGCTACGTCGAGTGCCCGTTCCACCTGGCGCAGTTCGACCTGCGGACCGGAAGACCGTCGTTGCCGGCCAGCAAGCCGGTCCGCACGCACACCGTCGAGATCTGCGACGGCCTGATCACCGTGCTGGTAGGGATCGTCCCGGCCCTGCCGGGCACGCCCACCTCTAGTTGAGACGAGGCCCGCAATGGGTTGGTTGGAAGGCACCGCGGCGGTCATCACCGGCGGCGGATCCGGGCTCGGGCGGGCGCTGGTGGACCGGTTCGTGGCCGAAGGCGCCCAGGTCGGGGTGCTCGAGCGCTCGGCGGAGAAGGCCGACAAGCTGCGGGCCGAGTTCGGCGGCACAGTCGTGGTCGTGGCCGGGGACGTGTCCAACTACGCGGACAACGTGGCCGTGGTGCAGCAGACCGTGGCGCAATTCGGCCGGCTGGACACGTTCGTCGGCAACGCCGGCATCTGGGACTTCTCCACCCGGCTGGTCGACATACCCGAGGACAAGCTGGACGAACTGTTCGACGAGGTCTTCCACATCAACGTCAAGGGGTACCTGCTCGGGGCCCGCGCCGCGATCGGTGAGCTCGCCAAGACCGGCGGCTCGGTGATCCTGACGGTGTCCAACGCGGGCTTCTACCCCGGCGGCGGCGGCCCGCTGTACACCGCGTCGAAGCACGCTGCACGCGGCCTGATCGCCGAGCTGGCGTTCGAGTTCGCCCCGAAGGTCCGGGTCAACGGGGTCGCCCCCGGCGCCATGCTCACCGACCTGCGCGGACCCAGTGCTCTCGGACTGGCCGGCACCTCGATCGCCTCGCTCCCCCTCGCGGAGCTGATGGAGAACTTCACGCCGCTGCAGACGTTGCCCGAGCCGGCCGACTTCACCGGCCACTACGTGCTGCTCGCGTCCAAGGCGAACTCCTCCACGGCCACCGGCGCGGTGATCAACTGCGACGGCGGGCTCGGGGTGCGAGGCGTCGTAGCCGTCGCCGGCGGCCTGGATCTCTGAAACCGAAACATCTGGGAAAGGGGCGAAACGATGAGCGTGAAACAGCCGACGTTCGGCACCAGGGAGCTCTACGACTCCCTCGCCGAGAGCCTCAACAGCGACCCGACCTGGTTGGTGAAGGCCAAGGCGATGACGTTCTCGATGGCCCACGTGTACCGGTACCCCGATGACACGCAACGCACGTTCCGGATGGAGTTCAGGACGGGGAAGATCTGCGACGTCACCGAGTTCGACGATCCGGCGGACCTGCCGGAAACGGCCTTCGTGCTGCGGGGGAGTTCCGATGACTGGCGAGACATGCTGGTCACCGAGGAGCTCAGCGTCAACGTCGCGATGGTGACCAGGCGAATCCTGGTGAAAGGCAAGATGGGCACGCTGATGAAGAACATCCCGCAGTTCAACTACATCGTCCGCAGGCTCATCGAACTCGACCCCGTGGTGCCGGGAGACGAACCCGGATAGAACTGGTGCCACGGCTTGGAGAGGTGGCGGCGATGTCACACGGCTCGACGTCACACGGGACGGCACAGCCTTCCGCCGCGGGAATCGAGCTGACCGGCGAGCTGCGGCCCGGTCACGGCATCAGCACCTCGGTCGGCACGGCCGACGGTGAGCGGGTGGTCGCGCGCCGCCTCGACCTGTCGTTGGCGCGGCCGTGGAGCTGGGAGTGGCTGGCCCAGGCCCTCGGCGCGGCCGCGACCACCGGGTCGCCGCATCTCGCAGTCTCGCGGGTGGCGTCCCGTACCCCCGAGGCGGCGGTTCTGGTGCGGCCCTACCTCGCCGGCGAGGACATCGGGGCGTGGGCGGCCGCCCGGCCGGCGCGCGAGCGGGGTGAGCTGTCACGGGTGATGCGGGAGGTCTTCAGTGGGCTGGCGGCCCTGCACCGGCTCGGCCTGGTCCACGGAGGGCTCAAACCGGCGAACGTCTGGATGGCGGCCGGCTCCGGCCGGGTGCTGCTGCTCGACGCCCTGGTGTCGCGCACCCAGCTCGGGCAGCCCCTGGCCCGCGCCGACTCCCGTTATCTGGCACCTGAGCAGGCCGGCCTGGTGCACCGCACGGTCGGGTTCGCCGCCGACCTCTACGCCGCCGGCTGGGTGCTGGTGGAGGCGATCGCGCAACGCAACGGCACCGCCGCGCACCTGCCCACCGACCTCGCCGCGGGCCGCGGGCCGACGACCCAGACCCTGCGGATGCTGCAGGCGGTGGGCACGCCGCGACCGTTGACGCCGCTGTTCCTGACGTTGCTCGCCCCGCTGCCGGAGGACCGGTACGAGAGCGCCGAGGACGTACTCGCCGCCATCGAGGTGCACGACACCGGGGAGCTTGACCCCTGGGACGGTTCCGAGGCCTCGGCGCAACAGCTTGTCGCGGGCGCGGACCGGGTGGATTTCGAACCGGAGTTGGTAGGGCGGCAGTCGGAGCTGGAGACGCTGCTCGCGCACTCCCGCGACCTGGCGGCCGGCGACGGCGCGGTGGTCGCTCTGACCGGGCAGCCCGGCATGGGCAAGAGCCGGTTGCTCGACACCATCGCCGCCGCCGCCGGCGGGGCCGGGATGACGGTGCTTCGTGGGTCGGCGTTCGACCAGACTGCGCGACGCCCCCTCGGGCTGTTCCGGGCCGCCCTCGACGACCTGGCGGGATTCCTGCGCGCGCATCCCGGCGAGGCCACCCGGATCGCCGATGAGCTGGGCACCGCGCTGCCGTCGGCCGCCACCCTGGTGCCCGCGATCGCGGCGATACTGGGAGGCCCCGAAGAGGCCGGCTCGGTGGCCGGCAGTGTTGCCAGTTCGGGGCCAGCCGTCGAGCGGGTACCCGGCAGCGCGATCGCCGCCACCGCTCGAGTGTTCGAGCTGGCCGCTACCTCCGCGCACCCGGTCCTGCTGATCGTGGACGACTGCCAGTGGGCCGACGACCTGAGCTGGCAGCTGCTCGCGCGGATCGCGTCGGTGATATCGGATCGCGCTACAACGGAACAGGCGGGGTCGGGGCACCTGGGCCTGGTGTGTTCGCTACGGCCGGAGGCGCTGGCCAGGGCACAGGCATGGGAGCTGCCCGACTTGCGGACCATCCGGCTCGGCCCGCTGGGCGTCGAGGAGTCCATCGCGCTGATCGGCGCGGTGACCGGGCCCGTGCCGGACGAGCTCGTCGCCTACATCGTCAGCCACTCCTTCGGCAATCCGCTGTACACGCTCTCCACGCTGCGCGCACTGATCGACTCCTCGGTGCTGCGCGGTGCCGGCAAGCAATGGACGGTGGACACCGAACGGATGCGGGGGCTACCGCCGATCCAGCCTCCGCCGCTCGGGTCCACACCACCCGGCGGAGCGGCTGAGCCGGCGGAGTCGTTCGTGACCGCCCGGATCGCGCACCTGCACCCCGGGACCCGCCACGCCGTCCAGCAGGGCGCTGTCCTGGGTCGGCAGTTCTCCACCGCGATGCTGCGGGCTGCCTTGCGGGGCGGCACCGCGCAGGCAGAGACCGACACCGACGACGCCGTGCACGAGGCCATCGCGCGGGGCATCCTGCGCGCCCTGCCCCCCGACAACGGCACCGCCGCCGATCTCGAGTTCACCCATGACCGACTCAGGGACGCCGCGCTGCGTTCGGCGAGCGAGGACGAACGGCGGCAGCTGCACCAGCGCGCGGCCCAAACGTTCGGCGGCGCCGAGACGTTCGGAAGCGCCGGAACATCCGGTCAGGGCCAGGACTACGAGGTCGCCTATCACCTGCACCATTCCGGTGAGGTCGTGGCGGCGCTGCCACCCGCTCTGCGCGCGGCGGAGGCGGCGTTGCGCCAGCACGCCCTCGACGTCGCCGAGACCAACCTGCAGATCGCCGCCGCGGGCATGCTGGCCGCCGATCAGTCGGGGGTCGGCGCGCTGGGGGCCTACCGGCTCACCGACCAGGACCGGTTCCGGGTGCACGAGGGTCTCGGGACCGTCCACATGCTGCAGGGCAAGTACGACCTTGCGGCGGACCAGTTGGAGGCGGCGTACCGGACCGCGCCGAGTCTGGGCCCCCTCGAAACCGCCCGGGTGGCCACGCTGCTCGGTGAACTCGGGTTCAAGAGCGGCCGGATCGCCGACGCCGGGGTGTGGACCGGGCACGCGTTGACCGCCCTGCGCATTCGCCCGCCCCGCAATGCGCTGGTCGCGGGCCTGTCGTCGGGGTACGAACTACTCCGCCTGGGCGCGAGCCTGACGACGGATCGGCTGCGGCTACGACGCCGCCGCGAAGCGCCCGACGAACGGATCGCGCTGGCGGCGCAGCTGCACAACCGCCTCGTGTACCAGTGGTGGTTCAGCCGCTCCCCGGTCTGGAGCGTGTGGGGCTGCCTGCGCGCCCTGCGGCTCTCCCGCGCCAGCGGGGTGGTCCGCGAGCAATCCCAGGCGCTCTCGCTGTCCGGGGTCGTCACGGCCGGGCTGGCTCCGGGGATGTACCGGTTCTCGCTGCGGTTCGCGGCCCGATCGCTCCGGCTGCGCGAGGCCGCGCGCGATGAGTGGGGCGTGGCGCAGTCGCTGCACTTCCAGGGTTTCGTGCTGCACGCGGGACGGCGGTACGAAGAGGCCATCGAGGTCTTCGACACCGCTATTGCCGCGTTCGACGTGCTCGGTGACCGCTGGGAGCAGAACGCCGCCCGGTGGCAGCAGGCGCTGTGCCTCTACCGGCTGGGACGGCTGCACGAGGCGGGCGCGCTGGCCAGGGAGACGTTCTGGGAGGCCAAGCGCATCGGTGACCGCATCGGCGCCGGCACGGCGCTGGCGATCTGGGTGCGGTGCCTGCCCGCGGACGTCAGCTCGGAGACCGTGCGGCGTGAGCTGGAGCAGATGGAGTCGGTCGACCTGCACACCAGGACGCTCATGCGCCTCGCCGGCGGCTGGAAGTCGCTGCACCTCGGCGACTTCGATGCGGCCGCCCTGGCCTTCCGCGAGACCGACCGGCAGCGCCGCCGGGCCGGGATCCGCAACCACTTCGTCGCCCCGATCCTGACGTCGCACCTGCATGCGCTCCGCCTGAACTGCGACGACCGGTCGACCTGGTCGGGACGAGAGCGCCGCCGGGAGATGCGCGCTGTCCGCCGACAGCTGTCACGCGCGCTCCTGACTGCCGTCGTCTACGGCAGCGAACGGCCGCCGGTCCTGCGTGAATGGGCGATCGTCTCCTTCACGGCCGGGCGGACCAGGCGGGCCCGGTGGCAGCTGCGGGCGGCGATACGCAGTGCCCGTCGCAGTGGCGCCGAGGGTGAGCTGGCTGCGTGCTGCCACGTGGCGGAGGTCGCCCTCGGTGCGGACGCGGCCACCTGGGCCCCGTTGCAGGGCCTGCCCCCGTCGGCGCAGGTGTGCCGGCGGCTCCGGCTGAGGGTGGACCGCGGCGTGGTCGAGGCGCTCTCGCAACGGGTCATCCCCACCGTCGCGGAGTCATCACGTCACCAGGCCGTGCTCACCGCCGCCCGCCGCATCGTGACCTCGGAGGACGTCGGCCAGATCCTGTCGGAGGTCCGCGCCGCCACGGCGGCGATCACCACCGCGGTGGACGTCCGGATCGGGCCGGCCGGAGACCCCTCGACCTTCCGGGGCGGGGAGTCGGCGAGCTCGTCGATAGGCACCGAGACGGTCGTCAGCCCGATCACGGTCACCGGGTCCACCCCGCTCGAGGTGGTCGCCGAGTATCCCTTCGGCGAGGCCGCCAAGCACGAGCAGACCGTCGAGGTGCTCGCCACCCTGGCGGGTGCGGCGCTGGAACGGCTGGCCCTGCGCCGCGAGTCGACGGAACGGATCGTCGAGGTCCAGGAGGCCGAGCGGGGGCGGATCGCGCGCGACCTGCACGACGAGCTCGGCCACCTCTTCTCCGGGATCATGGAGGGCGCCGGCGGCCTGGCGCGGGCCCGCCTGGACCTGACCGACGAGGCCCATCAACGTCAGGTGGCGGCCCTGCGCGAGCTGGCCCGGGAGGGCATCCGAACGACCCGGACCATGGCCTGGACGCTGCGGCCGGAGGGGCTGGAGGATCTCGGCATCGTGGGCTGCGTGGAACAGCTGGTGGAGGACTGCGCCCGGATGTTTCCGATCCGCATCGACCTCACCACCCGCGGCTTGGCTGAACCGCTGGAGAAGTCGCTTCCGGGCGCGGTACAGACGGCGGTGTTCCGGATCATCCAGGAGGCGCTCACCAACGTCGGGCGTCACAGCGGGGCGACCGAGGCCAGCGTGTTGCTGGTCGCCTCCGGTGATCGGCTGCGCGCCATCGTGGAGGACAACGGGATCGGGTTCGAGCCTCCTGCCGACGGAGCCCGGACATCGCTGGGGCTCTCCGGCATGCACGAGCGGGCCCGGCTGGTCGGCGGCCGCATCGCGATCGAGTCAGAGCTGGGCACGGGCACAACGGTGATGGCGGAGGTGCCTGTCAATGATGGTTGGCGTGGTGGTGTGTGATGACCACGGGATCGTCCGCTCCGGGATCCGGCGGATCCTGGAGGAGACCGACGACCTGGAGCTGCTCGCCTCGGCGTCGACCGGGGACGAGCTGCTCGCCGCCGTGAAGCAATTCCAGCCGGCCCTGGCGGTGATCGACATCGGGCTGCCGGACTGCAATGGCCTCGACCTGCTCGCCCCCATCGGCAAGCTTTCTCCCACCACCCGGGTCGTCATGCTCAGCACGTACGGCGCTCGGGGGTACGTGGAGAAGGCCCGCCTCGGAGGCGCCCGCGGGTACATCACGAAGGAATGCCTGGAGGACGAGCTGATCCTGGCACTGCGCCGGGTGATGGAAGCCGACGAATTCGTCTCGTTCGGCCAGTCCGGTGGGAAGGCCGAGGGCCGACCCCGACCGTCCGCGGTCGACGGCCTGTCCCCCCGGGAGATCGAAGTACTCAACCTGCTGGTCCTGGGCCTGACGAACCCCGAGATCGCCGAGCGGCTGTGCGTCTCGCCGCGGACCGTCGAGAGCCACCGCGCCGGCGTTCAGCGCAAGCTCGGCGTACGGACCAGGGCCGAGTTGGCCAGGGTCGCCCACGAGGCGGGCCTGGTCGAGTGGTGATGCGGGTCAGCTCCGATCCGTAATTTCACCGGATGTGACCGGTTGCCGCGCGGCGGTTCACTTCGGCACATGAAGGTCATGTCGCTGGGATACCTGCGGGTGGAATCACCCGAGGCCAAGGAGTGGGCCACCTTCGGACCCGAGGTCCTCGGGCTGGCGACGTCCGAGGATCCACTCGGACGCCCGAACGTCGTGTCGCTGAGCAACGACGACCGCCCCGGCCGGCTGACGATCACCGAGGGGCCGGCGAACCGGATGACCGCCGTCGGCTGGGAGCTGCCCAACTCCGAGGAGTTGGAACGCGCGGCCGACGAGCTGGCATCGGCCGGGGTCGAGGTGCGGCGCGCCACCGATTCCGAGCGCGCGGCGGCCCAGGTCCGCGACCTGATCAGCTTCACCGACCCGGCCGGATTTCACCACGAGCTGTTCTACGGTCAGCTCACGCTGCCCGGGACGTTCCGGCCGGGGCGGGCCATGTCCGGGTTCGTCACCGGCGGGCAGGGGCTGGGCCACATCGTGCTGGTCGTACCCGACCTCGCCGCCTCGCTCGACTTCTTCCGGGGTGTACTCGGCTTCCGGGTCAGCGACGAGATCGACATGATGGGCGGGCGGGTGGTGTTCTTCCACGTCAACCCCCGCCACCACAGCCTCGCCATCCTGGGGATCCCCGGCATGCGTGGGCTGCACCACCTGATGCTGCAGGTCGGGGACATCGACGAGGTTGGTGTCGCGCACGACCTGTGCGCCGACCGGGGAATCCCGCTGGCGATGACGCTCGGGCGCCACACCAACGACCGGATGTTCAGCTTCTACGTGCGTACCCCGAGCGGGTTCGAGGTCGAGTACGGCTGGGGCGCCGACACCGTCGACGACGAGAACGAGTGGGTGGTGACGCACATGGTGAGCCCCAGCATCTGGGGCCACAAGCCCGGCGCCGCCGGGCCGCCCGGGTGTCTGGAGCCGGTGGCGGCTTCGTCACCAGAGTGGGACTCATGAATCACGCCACGCCAACCGCTGTCGACCTCTACGTCCGCGCCATCGCCGACGATTTGGACGACGCGTGGCGTCGGGGCGTGCCCACGCAACCGCCGAGCGCGAGGTACCCGGACCTCGATCTCGATGGCGCCTATGAAGTGCAACAGATCAACATTCGACGAGCCTTGGCCCGTGGTGACACACCGACGGGAAACAAGGTCGGTCTGACCAGCCGGGCCATGCAGCAGCAGCTGGGTGTGGATCAGCCCGACTTCGGCGTGCTGCTGTCGTCGATGTACGTCCCCAACGGGGGCACCGCCCCCCGGTCGCTGCTTCAGCCGCGCATCGAGGCGGAGATCGCGTTCGTCCTCGGCGCCGACCTCGATGCCGCCGAGATCGGGGTGGACGAGGTGCTACGCGCCACCGAGTCCGTGCTGCCGGCGCTCGAGATCATCGACAGCCGCATCGCGGACTGGAAGATCACCCTCGTCGACACGGTGGCGGACAACGCGAGCTCGGGGGCCTACGTGCTGGGGACGCCGGTCGCCGTGCCGGCCGACCTGCGCGAGGTCGAGCTCGTGCTCCATCGCGGCGACGATCAGATCGCGTCCGGCTTCGGTCGTGCCGCGCTCGACCATCCCGCGGAGTGTGTGGCCTGGCTGGCTCGGTCGCTTCGGGTTCGCGGCGAAGTGCTGCGCGCTGGGTCGGTGGTCTTGTCGGGCGCGGTGCACGCCTCGGTCCCGGCGTTGCCCGGTGAGACCTTCACAGCGCGGTCGCAGGCCCTCGGGTCGGTGAGCGTCACCTTTCCCGCGGCGACTCAGGAGGAGTCGCAGGGATGACCACCCTGCGATGCGCGGTCGTCGGGTCCGGCAACATCGGCACGGACCTGATCGCCAAGTTGCTCCGGACCCCGGGCCTCGAGCCGGCCGCACTCATCGGGATCGACCCAGCCAGTGAAGGATTGCGGTGGGCCGCTGAGCGTGGCGTCACCGTGACCGACGCGGGCGTTGATTGGCTGCGGGCGCATCGGCCCGAGGTGGATCTCGTGATGGAAGCGACGAGCGCGATCGCCCACCGCGCCAATGCCGTCCTCTACGGCGAGCTCGGGCTCCAGTGCATCGACCTCACGCCGGCCAAGCTCGGTCCCGGTTGCGTACCGCCGGTCAACATGGATATCGCGTTGGATTCCGCGGACATCAACCTGATCAGCTGCGGCGGCCAGGCCACGATTCCGATGGTCGCTGCGGTCAGGGCGGTGACGGCAGTTCCCTACGCGGAGATCGTGGCCACCATCGCGTCCAAGTCCGCGGGACCGGGGACGCGGGCCAGCATTGATGAGTTCACCGTCACGACCGCAGGCGGCGTGCGGGACATCGGCGGGGCGGGCAGGAGCAAGGCAGTCATCGTGCTGAACCCGGCCGATCCTCCGGTGCTGATGCGGAACACCGTGTTCTGTGCGGTGGCCGCCGATGCCGACCGGGCCGCGATCACCGGTTCGATCGAGGACATGCAGAAGCAGGTCGCGGAGTACGTGCCCGGTTACCGGCTCACCGCAGCACCGTCGTTCGCGAAGGAGACCTTGCGCTTTCCCGACTGGAAGTCCGCCACCCCACTGCGGCGGCTGGCGATCAGCATCGAGGTCGAAGGCGCCGGCGACACGCTCCCCACCTACGCGGGAAATCTGGACATCATCACGTGCGCCGCCGTCCGCCTGGCCCAGGAGATCGCGTCCCACCGTCAAGGAGCCCTTGCATGAGCTCGCAGTACCGACTTGGGCGGGAGACCCCGCCACCGGCGATCACCTCGGGTCTGGTCCAGGCGGCGGTCGACCTGGGAACCGGCGGGCTGGCCGGGATCGACGTGACGGTGGTGGACAGCACGCTGCGGGACGGCAGTCACGCCGTGAATCACCAGTTCACCGTCGAGCAGGTTCGCGCGGTTGCGCGGGCGATGGAGCAGGCTCGAGTCCCGGTCATCGAGGTCGCGCACGGCGACGGGCTGTCCGGTTCCTCGCTGGTGTACGGGTTGTCCGGGACCGATGAGTACGAACTGATCCGGGCGGCCGCCGAAGTGACCGACCGGACGGCGATCGCCGTCCTTCTGCTCCCGGGCATCGGCGTCAAGGAGGACCTTGACCGGGCGCAGGGTCTGGGCGCGTCCGTGGCCCGCATCGCCACCCACTGCACCGAGGCGGATATCGCCCAGGTCCACCTGAGCCACGCCCGCGACCGCGGGTTCCTCACGGTTGGATTTCTGATGATGAGTCACATGACGACGCCCGCCGACCTGGGCTCTCAGGCGACGATCATGCGGGACGCCGGGGCGCAGGTTGTCTATGTCGTCGACAGCGCCGGAGCGATGCTGCCGGGTGACGTGGCCGCCCGGGTGCTGGCGGTTCGCGAGGCCACCGACGACAGCGTGCTGGTCGGTGTCCACGCTCACCACAACATGGGTCTTGCGGTCGCGAACAGCCTCGCCGCCGTGCACGCCGGGGCCCGCTGGGTCGACGCCTGCGGAGTGGGCCTGGGTGCCGGGGCCGGCAACGCCCCGCTGGAGATGATTGCGGCCTCCTTCGAGCGGGCCGGGATCGGGACGGGGCTCGACGTGCGGGCTGCCATCGACCTGGCGGAGGACGTGGTCCGCCCGCTCATGACCCGTCCGGTGCACGGCGACCGGCCGAGCGTGCTGCTCGGGTATGCCGGGGTGTACGGGTCGTTTCTCATTCACGCTGAACGGGCCGCCGCCGAGTTCGAAGTGCCGGTGGCGGACATCCTGCTCGAGGTCGGTCGCCGCAAGGCGGTCGGCGGTCAGGAGGATCTCATCGTGGAGGTCGCGGCCGGGCTGGCCGGTGATCGTCAGCCGGTCGGCC
>NZ_JACDFE010000259.1 GCF_013815995.1 Sporichthya sp. | reverse complement strand
CGCCGAAGGGCAGGCCGGCGTAGGCGGCCTCCTGGACGGCGGTCCGGCGGAACCTGATCCGACCGTCGGCGCCGAGGTCGAGGACCGCCGCCAGGCGTCGCCACGCCGGGTCCCAGTCGATGGCGTCGTCCAGGCCGACCGCCGGGAGCTGGGCCGGGTGGAAGCCGGCACCGAAGACGCTGAGCCGGCGCACCAGAGCGCGGTCCCCCGGCGGCAAGGCATCGATCACCGCCATCGACGCGGCCTGCGCGGATTCGGGCAGCTCCCCCAACCCGCCCCCGGCCGCATCGAGCAGATCCAGCAGGAACTGCGGATTCCCGCCCGAACGGGCCACTGCTTCGGCGAGGACGTGCGCCGGCAACGGGTGCTTCTCGGTCGCCTGCTCGGCGAGTTCCCGGGCGTCGGCCGGCTCCAGCGGGGCGACCTGGACCTGCTCTGACGATCCGTCAGCTCCGTCCCGGGGGCGACCCGCGGTCAGCACCAGCCAGGGGGTGGAGTCCAACCGCGCGGCCAACGCCTCGAGCAGTCCGCGCGAGGCCTCATCCAGCAGGTGGGCGTTGTCGATGACGAGCACAGTGGGACGCGCGAGCTCGGGGGCGAGGAAGCGCAGCACGACCTCGTGCCGCCGGCCGGCCCGGAACTCCGGGGCCAGCGCCGCGACCTGCTCGGTCGGTTCGGCCGCCGCACCGAGGACGTCGGCGATCAGCGGTGCCCACGGCAGCAGGTCGGGCGCGCTGTCGGCGCACCGCTGCCGGGCGACGGCGTAGACGTCCTCGGCCGCCGCATCCGGGGCGACCCCGATCAGCGCGGGCAGCAGCGTCTGCCACGGTCCGTACGGGGTGGCGGCGGTGTGCACCTCGCAGCCGACCTCGACCCGGACCGGGTCGCCGGCCAGATCGGCGACCTCCTCCAGCAGACGGGACTTACCCGTGCCGGCCTCACCCGTCAGGGCCAACGCCCGCCCCGCCCCCGCGGCGAGCCCGTCCAGGGCGGCGCGCAGCAGCGACACCTCCACGTCCCGGCCGATCAGCGGCAGCCGTTCCCGTGCGCCCCGGTCCACGGCGGCCGAACGCCGTGTCTCGCCCACCTCGTAGGCCTGCACCAGCTTGGCCTTGCCCTTGGCGGGGAAGGGCTCGAGCGTGACCGTCGCGAACCTGGTGGTCGATCGCTCCAAGATTCCCGGGGTCGCCCACAACGCTCCGACCCGTGCCTTGCCCATCACCCGGGCCGCGAGGTTGGTGGTGTCGCCCATCACGATGTAGGAGCGCCGGTAGTACGGCCCGATCTCACCGGTGAACACCGGGCCGCGGTTGACCCCGATCCGGATCGGCAGCCGGCCCCGCCCCTTGTTTGACTGCCCGTCCAGAATCTGACGCAACGTCAGCAGAATCCGTTCTTCGTCGTCGCCCACCACCCGCGGAGCGCCGGCCGTGAGCAGCAGCTTACCGCCGTCGGCGTCGATGTCGGAATCGAGGAAGCAGACCTCCCAGGCGTCGGCCGCGGCCTGGACGTCGACGACCAGTTCGTGGACGGCCGCCGCCGCCGCCTCGATACCCTCCTCGGCGATGATCGCGTTGGTTCCCTTGAACTGCAGGAAGGCGACGCTGGCGCGACGGTGTTCCGGCGCCGCCCGCCCGCCGAGGACGTGGGCGCGGACCGCAGTGGACAGGGCCCGGCCGACCAGCTCGGTGGGCGGACGCGGGACCTCCTCGACCGGAGCGGTGTCCTCGGTCAGTGGTGAGCGCCGCAGCAGGATCGCGCCCCGATCGCCCACCGCCTGACCACCGCACCCGGCGGGCAGCGCCGCCATGGTGGTGGCGCTGAGCACGATCTGGCCGTTCTCGGCCAGGCCCTCGGTCTCGACGGTCCCGCGTGCCCCGTCGCCCAGCACCAGGTGCTCGAGGTGGGACTCCCCGGCGAGAACGAAGTGGAACCGGTCGCTGTGCAGGCCCACCGTCATCCGCAGCACGCCGTGCACGCCGGACACGTCGAGCTTGCCGACGGTGCGCAGCCGGTCCCGCATCCGGAAGGCCGCGTGTGCGGCCCGCGGCGCATGGCTGTCCCCGTCGAAGAAGACCAGTAGCGCGTCGCCGCCGAACTTGATCAGGCTGCCGCCGTTGTCGTAGGCGACCCGCAGCAGGGCCTCGAACACCCCGTTGATGGTCGTGACGAGCAGTTCGGCGCCCTCGGGCCCCCGGCGCTGCAGCTTCTCCGACAGCTTCGTGAAGCCGGAGAGATCGGCGAACAGCATCGTGCCGTCAACCGTGCGCACCGGATGAAACACCTCACGCGCGAGGTGGTGCAGAACCAACCGCGGGACGTAGGCGTCGAACACCCGCTCCGCCGACGCCGTCGGCCCCAGCCACGACCCGGAATCGGTCATGGTGCCGCGAGGGATCGTTCCTCGGGCCCGGTCATCGCACTCCATCGCGCGTGCCCGGCGCTCAGGTCGATCTCGACCGACGTCGGCACCGGCCCGGTCTGCTTGCCCGGGTTGAACACCCAGGTCTCCTCGACCCGGTCGACCCACGACCCGTCCGGCGCGAACGGCGCCTGATGGATATGACCGCAGAGCACCGCATCCGGCGACCAGCGCTCGATCCAGTCGCGGACCGTGGGGTCGCCGAAGTGGCGCGAACCGGTCCAGCTGAGCAACGACTCCGGCGGAGAGTGGTACACCCACACCCAGCGCTCGGCCACCGAGCGGTCGACGTCGGCCAGGACCTTCTCCGAGGCCTCCCGTGCGACCGGGCCGTCCCACCACGGGAGCACGGTGATCAGGGTGTCCCCGACCACGGCTGACCCCCCGTCGACGACAATGCCGGCCTCGGCCAGCACCTCCAGCCAGTCGGCCGTCTTCTCCCCCGCGGCGTTGAGCGCGTTGAGGTCGTGGTTGCCGGAGCAGGCGAACACCTTCGTGGTTTCGGCGAGCTTGCGCAGCGTCGCCCGGACGGCCACGATCTGCGCCTCAGGAGCGACCGGCGCGGCCACGCTGAGCAGGTCACCGGCAATGACGACGGCGTCGTAGTCCCCCGACCGCGCGATCACCCAGTCGTAGTGCCTCAGCGTGTAGTGCAGGTCGGATACCAGCAGGAGTTTCACGCCGGCCCCGGTCAGTGGTCGTAGCCGTCGCGCGTGGAGCCGGGCGCGATCGAGGTCGGCCGGGCCGCGGTGAGCTCGGAGAGCACGTCGGCCATCAGGGACAGGTGGTCCTCGGAGTCGGCGTACTGGGTCCGCAGGTCGGCGAGATAGCCGGTCATCGCCTGCAGCCGGGCCGCGAGCAGCCGGGCCACCCCGAGCAGCAGGTCCGGATTGGACCGGATGGCGTCGGCGGCCATCACCCGGGTACGGCAGGACTCGATGGCGTAGACCCGTGCCGAGTGTGTGGTGCCCAGGAGGGCGGAAATCTCCCCGAGGAAGGAGCCCGGGTCCGAGACCCGCTTCACGAGCACCCCGTGCACCTCGATGCCGACGGTGCCGTGGAGGAGGACGTGCAGTTCGCCGCTGATTTCACCCTCACCGAGGATGTCCTCGCCGGGAGCGAACTCGCGCTCCGGCAATCCCTGGCTGAGTGTCAGTCCTTCGTCCACGGCCCGCACCCTACCGATCAGAGGTCTGCGCGGCGGTCCCCCCGACGGCCCGGACCTTCAGTCGGAGTCGTAGGCGGGCACGACGAGATTGACGGCATCGCCCATCCGGTGGACCCGCATCGCGTTGGTCGAGCCCGGGATGCCGGGCGGGGAGCCGGCAATGATGACGATCCGGTCCCCGACCTGCACCCGGCCGAGCTCGAGCAGGGTGGCGTCGACCTGCTTGACCATCTCGTCGGTGTGGCGGACCTCGGGGACCAGGAAGGTCTCCACGCCCCAGCTCAGCGCGAGCTGGTTGCGCACTGCCGCGACCGGGGTGAACGCCAGCACCGGGATCGGCGAGCGGTACCGGGCCAGCCGCCGCGCGCTCTGACCGGACTGGGTGAACGCGACCAGGTACTTCGCATCGGCCGCCTCGCCGACCTCGGTGGCCGCCCGGGCGATCGCACCGCCGATGGTCTGGGGCGGGCCGATGGCCGGCCCGAGCGCGGTGAGGGTGTCTTCCTCGACCGCCTCGATAATTCTCGCCATCGTCCGCACGGTGGTCAGCGCATGGCGCCCGACGCTGGTCTCGCCGGAGAGCATCAACGCGTCCGCGCCGTCGAGCACCGCGTTGGCGACGTCGGAGGCCTCCGCCCGGGTGGGCCGCGGGTCCTCGATCATCGAGTCCAGCATCTGGGTGGCGACGATGACCGGCTTGGCCTTGATCCGGGTGCTGTGAATGGCACGCTTCTGCACCAGCGGCACGTCCTCCAGGGGCAGTTCCACCCCGAGGTCGCCGCGGGCGACCATCACGCCGTCGAAGGCCGCGATGATCTCGTCGAGGTTCTCCACCGCCTGCGGCTTCTCCAGCTTGGCGATGACGGGCAGAACCACGCCTTCTTCGTCCATGATCGCACGGACCAGTTCGTAGTCCTTCGCGTCGCGCACGAACGAAAGCGCGATCATGTCCGCGCGCAGGTGCAGCGCCCAGCGCAGGTCGGCGATGTCCTTCTCGGACAGCGCAGGCACCCCCACCGCAACGCCGGGCAGATTCAGGCCCTTGGAGTTGCTCACCCAGCCGCCGTCCACCACAAGGGTGTTCACGTCGGTGCCGGTCACCGAGAGCACCTGCAGGCCGATCCGGCCGTCGTCGACCAGGATCGCGTCGCCGGGCTCGCAGTCCCGTGGCAGTCCGGGGTAGGTGGTGGACACCGCTGCGGCGTCGCCGGGGACGTCGCGAGTGGTGATGGTGAACGGCGCGCCCGCCAGCAACTCAGCCGAGCCGTCGGCGAACCGGCCGAGGCGGATCTTCGGGCCCTGCAGGTCGACCAGGATGCCGACCGCCCGCCCGAGCGCGTCCGAGGCGGCCCGGACCTTGCGGTACCGCTCCTCGTGCTCGGCGTATTCACCGTGGCTCAGGTTGAGCCGGGCGATGTCCATCCCCGCCGCCACCAGCGCACGGACCTGGTCCTCGCTGTCCGTGGCCGGGCCGAGGGTGCAGATGATCTTCGCGCGCCGCATGGCTGCAGCCTAGGGCGGACCGCCCCGGTGTCCCTCACCCCCGAGAGTGCAGTACGACACCCGGCCTTCGAGTTCAGAGGTGCCGTAGTGCGCTTTCGGGGGTGGCCGGTGGTCGCTCAGACGACCAACGGACCCGCGGTGGGCGGGATCGGAACGGGCAGGTTGGTGTTGCCGGTGAGGTACTTGTCGACGGCGGCCGCGCAAGCGCGGCCCTCGGCGATCGCCCACACGATCAGCGACTGACCCCGCCCGGCGTCGCCGGCGACGAAGACGCCGTCGGTGCTCGACATGTACTCCTCGTCGCGGAGCACGTTGCCGCGCGGGTCGTACTCGACCTTCAGTCCGGTGAGCAGCTCGTTCTTCTCCGGGCCGGTGAAGCCCATCGCGAGGAGGACGATGTCGGCCGGAATCTCGCGCTCCGTGCCGGGCACCTCCTCGAGCTTGCCGCCGGTGAAGCGGACCTCGGAGAGCACCAGGGCCTTGACGTTGCCGTTGCCGTCGTC
>NZ_JACDFE010000054.1 GCF_013815995.1 Sporichthya sp. | reverse complement strand
GGCCCGGGCCGCCTCGTTGGTGGCGATCAACAGCGCGGGGCGACCGTTGGCCGCCGCGACCGCGACCACCACCGAGGGCCGGGAGTCCCCGATCCGGCCGCGGACGTCGAGGGCGAGCTTGCGCAGGTCGTCGGCCTTGGTCTCGTCCGGCAGCTTGGTGCCGACGTAGGCGACCCCGCCGACGTCCGCGGCGCCGGCCGCGAGTTCACCGGCGGCGGCGAGGACGGCCCCGGCGCGGACGCCCTCGAGCTCCTTCTCGACCTCCTTGAGGCGCGCGAGCACCCCGGCGATCCGGTCAGGCAGCTCTTCGGGGCGGGCCTTGAAAGTGTCGGCGAGCTGGGAGACGAGCACGTGCTCGCGGGCCAGGAAGCGGTACGCATCGGTGCCGACCAGGGCCTCCACGCGGCGCACGCCGGCGCCGATCGAGGATTCGCCCAGCAACTTGATCAGCCCGAGCTGCCCGGAGCGGGCGACGTGGGTCCCCCCGCACAGTTCGCGGGAGTAGTCCCCGACCGAGACCACACGCACGGTGTCGCCGTACTTCTCACCGAACATCGCGATCGCGCCGGAGCGCTTCGCCTCGTCCTGGCTCATCACTTCCGCGACCACCGGGTGGTCCTCGATGAGCACCTGGTTGACCCGGTCCTCGACGTCGTGGAGCACCGAGGTCGGCACCGCCGACGGGGAGGAGAAGTCGAAGCGGAAGCGGCCGGCGGAGTTCTCCGAACCGGCCTGGGCCGCGGTCTCCCCCAGTGCCTCGCGCAGGCCGCGGTGCACCAGGTGGGTCGCGGTGTGCGAGCGGGAGATCGCCGCGCGGCGCTGCACGTCCACCTCTGCGCGCACGGTCTCACCCACCGTCACCTGACCCACAATCACCTTCGCCCGGTGCACGACCAGCCCGGTCAGTGGCGATTGCACGTCGTGGACGGCGATCCGCGCGCCGGTGCTCGTGACGATCAGGCCGTGGTCGGCGAGCTGGCCGCCGCCCTCGGCGTAGAAGGGCGTGCGGTCGAGCACGACCTCGACCTCGTCGCCCTCGGTCGCGGCCGGGACCGGGCTGCCCGCGGCGATCAGGCCCAGCACAGCCGCCTCCGAGACGACCTCGATGTAGCCGGTGAAACTCACCGGGGAGCCGGCCGCCGCCAACGCGTCCCGGTAGGTGGTGACGTCGACGTGACCGGTCTTCTTGGCCTTGGCGTCGGCCTTGCCGCGGTCGCGCTGCTCGGCCATCAACCGACGGAACTCGACGCGGTCGACCTCGATCCCCTGCTCGGCCGCCATCTCCAGCGTCAGGTCGATCGGGAACCCGTAGGTGTCGTGAAGTGCGAACGCCTGCTCGCCGGAGAGCACCGACGAGCCCGACTTCTTGATGTCCGTGACCGCGGTGTCGAGGATCGTGGTGCCGGCGCGCAGCGTGCGCAGGAACGCCGCCTCCTCGCCCTCCGCGACCGCGTGGATCCGACTCGCCTCGGTGAGCAGTTCCGGGTATTGCGGGGCCATCGCGCCGAGCGAGGCGTCGATCAGTTCCCGCATGTTGGTGTCCGGCGCGCCCAGCAGGCGCATGTTCCGGGTGACCCGGCGCATGATCCGGCGCAGCACGTAGCCGCGGCCCTCGTTGCCCGGCGTGACACCGTCGCCGATCAGCATCGCCGCGGTGCGCGAGTGGTCGGCGATGACGCGCAGCGAGACATCCCTGCGCTCGTCCTGGCCGTACTTCACACCGGTGAGTTCGGTGGCGCGGTCGAGGATCTTGCGGGTGGTGTCGATCTCGTAGATGTTCTCGACGCCCTGCAGGATCGCGGCCATCCGCTCGCAGCCCATGCCGGTGTCGATGTTCTTGGCCGGCAGGTCACCGCGGATGTCGAAGTCGATCTTCGTGCGGACCTCGGAGAGTTCGGACTGCATGAAAACGAGGTTCCAGAGCTCGAGGTAGCGGTCCTCGTCTGCGACCGGGCCGCCCTCCTTGCCGTAGGCCGGTCCGCGGTCGAAGTAGATCTCCGAGCACGGGCCACCGGGCCCGGCCACGCCCATGTGCCAGTAGTTGTCGGCCAGGCCGCGGCGCTGGATCCGCTCGCGCGGGACGCCGACCATGTTGTGCCAGATCTCGATGGCCTCGTCGTCGTCCTGATAGACCGTCACCCAGAGCTTCTCGCCGTCGAAGCCGTAGCCACCGTCCGCGACCGGACCCGTGAGCAGCTCCCAGGCCAGCGGGATCGCGCCGGACTTGAAGTAGTCGCCGAAGGAGAAGTTGCCGGCCATCTGGAAGAACGTGGCGTGCCTGGTGGTCTTGCCGACCTCGTCGATGTCCGGGGTGCGCACGCACTTCTGGACACTCGTGGCGCGCTTCCACGGCGGGCTCTGCTCGCCCAGGAAGTACGGCTTGAACGGCACCATCCCGGCCGGCACCAGCAGCAGCGTCGGGTCGTCGGCGATCAGCGAGGCCGACGGGACGATCGTGTGGCCGTTCTTCTCGAAGAACTTCAGGAACCGGTTGCGAATGTCTGCGGAGTCCATCACTTACCTTGCCGGGGCATCTTCTGCGTCATGGAGGCCGTCGTTGAGACCGAACGCGTCACGCAGCTCATCCTCGCGGTCCCACATCGCTTCGCGCACGTCCATTCCGAACTGGCGGATGGCATCGCCCAGGTCGGCGATGCTCTCGGACACCCGGCCGGAGACGCCTTCCGGGGTGAACTGCTCGAGCGCCCGCGAGGCTTTGCGGGTGGCGAGCACGCCGACCGTGACGCCCAGGCCGGTCCAGAACAGGCTCTTCACTTGACGGTCCGCCGCGCCTTGACGGCCGCCTTCTTGGCCCGGCGGCTGCCGCGGCGCTTGCGGTGTGCGTCGCGGCGCATCTCGTCCTTGACCCGCTTCTGCAGTTCGCGCTGCTTCTTGCCGCCCATCGCCCGGCGCACCCCGTAGCTGAACGACACCGCCTTGATCAGCGGGTTGCCCATCCCCACGGTCGCGATCGCGGTCAACGCCTTGGCGTTGCGCGTGATCGAGGAGACGTTGGTGGTGATCTCCTCGACCGAACTCAGCGTGATGTTCGTCGTCGCAACCGTGGCGGTCACCTCGGTGAGCACCGGCACCGTGGAGTCGCCGACCTCCCCGACCACGCGGGTCAGCTCCTTGAGCGTCCCGCCGAGCTTGACCAGCACGTAGGACAGGAAGATCACGAGCACCGCCCACCCGAAGGCCACGATCAGACCTGCGACCTCACCTGGGGACACTCGGTACCGCCCTTCCGTTCAAATCCGACCGGCCGACCCTATCGTCGGGTCTCCGCTTGGGGCGGGCCGCCCCGGAGGACGCGGCGCAGTCGCGCGAGGCGGTCGGCCAGCTCTCGTTCTGCACCATTCGCGGTCGGGACGTAGTAGTCCTTCCCCACGACAAGATCCGGGGCGTACTGCTGGGCGACGACGCCGTGGGGGTGGTCGTGGGAGTACTTGTAACCCTGGCCGTGACCGAGTTTCTGGGCCCCGGGGTAGTGGGAGTCCCGCAGGTGCCCGGGGACGGCGCCGACCAGGCCGGCGCGCAGATCGGCGACCGCGGCGCCGAGCGCGGTTGTCACCGCATTGGATTTCGGCGCCGTCGCGAGTGCGATCGTGGCGTGGGCCAGATTGAGCTGCGCCTCGGGCATGCCGATCAGCGCAACGGCCTGGGCCGCGGCCACGGCGGTCTGCAGGGCCGTCGAGTCCGCCATCCCGATGTCCTCGCTGGCCAGGATGACCAGGCGGCGGGCGATGAATCGGGGGTCCTCACCGGCCTCGATCATCCGCGCCAGGTAGTGCAGGGCGGCGTCCACGTCGCTGCCGCGCAGCGACTTGATGAACGCGCTGATCACGTCGTAGTGCTGATCGCCGTCGCGGTCGTAGCGGGCCGCGGCCTGGGCGACGGCGTGCTCGACGAGGTCGAGGGAGACCTCGGCCTGCTCCAGGTCGAGGGCGGCGCCGGCGGCCGCTTCCAGAGCGGTCAGGGCCCGACGGGCGTCTCCCCCGGCGATCCGGAGCAGGTGCTCGCGGGCGTCCGGGGCCAGCGTGACCACCCCGCCCAGGCCCTGCTCGGCCACCAGCGCCCGGTCGATCAGTACGCCCACGTCGACGTCGGTGAGCGGACGCAGGGTGAGCAGCAGCGAGCGGGACAGCAGGGGGGAGATCACCGAGAAGTGCGGGTTCTCCGTCGTCGCGGCCACCAACGTGACGACGCGATCCTCCACGCCGTGCAGCAGCGAGTCCTGCTGGGCCTTGGAGAACCGGTGCACCTCGTCGAGGAACAGCACGGTCTCCGCAGCCCCGATGGAGGCGTCCTTCTTGGCGGCGGTCAAGGCATCGCGCACGTCCTTGACCCCGGCACTGACCGCCGACAACTCGACGAACTTCCGGCCCGTCGCCGCGGAGATGATCCGGGCCAACGTGGTCTTGCCGGTGCCCGGCGGGCCCCAGAGCAGCACCGAGGACGGCGCCGCCGGCCCGGCCTTACCCGCGGCGTCGACCAATCGGCGCAGCGGCGCCCCCGGCTGGAGCAGGTGGTCCTGCCCGACGACCTCATCCAGCGTCCGCGGCCGCATCCGGGCCGCCAGCGGGGCCTGCCGGTGGGCCCGGCCCGCCGCCTCGAACAGCGTCTCCGGTTCGGTCACGCCCCGACCCTAGTTCCGGGTGTGAACCACCGAACCATTAGGCGTGACACGCCTCATGGTTCGGTCAGGCGGGCGGGGGTGCGTCAATGCCGGCTTCCTTGCGCTGGGCCGGGGTGATCGGGGACGGGGCGCCGGTGAGCGGGTCGCCGCCGGAGGCCGTCTTCGGGAAGGCGATGACGTCGCGGATCGTCTCCGCCCCGGCCAGCAGCGCGCAGACCCGGTCCAGGCCGAGAGCGATGCCGCCGTGCGGCGGGGGCCCGTAGGCGAACGCCTCGAGCAGGAAGCCGAACTGGTCCTGCGCCTGGTCCTTGCTCAGCCCGATCAGCTCGAAGACCCGAGCCTGGACATCGCTGCGGTGGATACGGATCGATCCCCCGCCGATCTCCGAGCCGTTCAGCACGATGTCGTAGGCGTCGGACAGCGCGGCCGCAGGGTCGACGTCGAAGGAGTCGACGAACTCCGGCGTGGGGGAGGTGAACGGGTGGTGCACCGCGGTCCAACCGCCGTGCGAGTTCTTCTCGAACATCGGGGCGTCGACGATCCAGACGAACTCCCAGCGGGAGCTGTCGATCAGCTCGCAGCGCTTGCCGATCTCCAACCGGGCGGCGCCGAGCAGGGCCAGCGTCGAGCCGCGCTCTCCGGCGCCGAGGAAGATGCAGTCCCCCGGTGCCGCGCCGACGGCAGCAGCCAGGCCGTCGCGTTCGGTGTCGGACAGGTTCTTCGCGACACCAGCGAGAGTGCCGTCCTGACCCACCGTCACATAGGCCAGGCCCTTGGCGCCCCGCGACTTGGCCCAGTCCTGCCAGTTGTCCAGCTCGCGCCGGGTCTGCGACGCCCCGCCGGGCATCACGACGGCGCCGACGTGCTCGGCCTGGAACACCCGGAACTCGGTATTCGCGAAGTAGGCGGTCAGATCGACCAGCTCGCAACCGAAGCGCAGGTCGGGCTTGTCCGAGCCGAACCGGGTCTCGGCCTCGTGCCAGGCCATGTGCGGGATCGGGTCCGGGATCTCGTAGCCGACGGTCTGCGACCACAGCGCGCGGATCACCTTCTCAGTGACGCGCACGACGTCCGCCCGTTCGACGAAGGACATCTCCACGTCGAGCTGGGTGAATTCGGGCTGCCGGTCGGCCCGGAAGTCCTCGTCCCGGAAGCAGCGCGCGATCTGGTAGTACCGCTCGAGCCCGGCGACCATCAGCAACTGCTTGAACAACTGCGGGGACTGCGGCAGCGCGTACCAGGTGCCCGGTTGCAAGCGCACCGGAACCAGGAAGTCGCGCGCTCCTTCGGGGGTCGAGCGGGTCAGGTACGGGGTCTCGACGTCGAGGAAGTCCTCGGACTCCATCACCTCGCGGATGACGTGGGTGACCCTCGAGCGCAGGCGAATGTTCGCGGCCATGTCGGCGCGGCGCAGGTCGAGGTAGCGGTACTTCAGCCGCGCTTCCTCGCTGATGTTCCCGACCCCGTGGTCGTCGATGGGAAACGGGAGCGGAGCGGCCTCGGAGAGCACCCGCACCTCGGTCGCGATCACCTCGACCTCGCCGGTGGGCAGGTTCGGGTTCGCATTGCCGGCGGGGCGCGCGGAAACCTCGCCGGTCACCTTGAGGCAGTATTCGTTGCGCAGGCCGTGCGCGACGCCCTCGTCCCGGATGACGACCTGGACCACGCCGGAGGCGTCGCGCAGGTCGAGGAAGGCGACGCCGCCGTGGTCGCGGCGGTGCGCGATCCAGCCGGCCAGGGTGACGGTGGTGCCGGCGTCGCTCGCCCGCAGCGAGCCCCCGGTGTGCGTGCGGATCATGCGGGCTTGCCTCTCAATTCCTGGCGGATGCGGGCGGTGATCAGAACGTTCTCTGGCAAGGCGGAGGGGGAGCCCGATGCGGAGCATCGGGCGACGACGACAACGCAGCCAGAGGGCGTTCTGGCGCCGAGCCGCGCCGCAGAGGAGTTGTGTGGCACGCCCTCACATCCCTCGGTGCGGGGCGGCCGGCCTGGCGACCATGTCCAGATACGGGTTCGTCGCGCGTTCGATGCCGATCGTCGTCTGATCACCGTGGCCGGGCAGGACAATCGTGCCGTCGTCGAGCGGTAACACCTTGCTGCGGAGGCTCTCGTACATCTGCTCCTCGTTGCCCCCGGGCAGGTCCATCCGCCCGATCGAGCCCTGGAAGAGCACATCGCCGGAGATCAGGATCTGTTCCCCGACGTCACCGACCTTGGGCAGCCGGAACATCACTGAACCCGGGGTGTGGCCGGGCGCGTGGTCGACGGTGAAGGACAGCCCGGCCAGCTCGATCGGCGCGTCGTCGTCGAGCAGACGGACGTCGTCCGGCTCGGTCCACTCCAGCCGGCCGCCGAACAGGGCCTGGGTCGACATACCCATCCCCTTACCCGGATCGACCAGCAGCTCACGGTCCTCCGGGTGGATCCAGGCCGGGATTCCCCGCGCTCCGCAGACCGGGGCGACGGAGTAGGTGTGGTCGATGTGACCGTGGGTGAGCATCACCGCGACCGGCTGCAGCCGGTGCTCGGCCAGCAACTCCTCCAGCTGGCCCACCACCTCAATGCCCGGGTCCACCACCACGCACTGCTCGCCCGGCGCGGTGGCCACGACGTAACAGTTGGTTCCGAACATGGCGGACGGGAAGCCGGCGATGAACAAGCGACCTCCCCTGACCCGTCTGACCCCGTGAACTGACCCAGCGAGACTACCGGGGGCGCCCGCAACCCCCGGCGCGAGCGGTGCGGGGCTCACACAAGCTCCTTCCCTAGACTGTGCGACGCCGACGCCTCAGGCGGGCGGGACAGAACGAGTTGACCGACGAGGAGCACCGCGTGGCTGGCCAGGGGAAGAAGACGAGCGCCGAGCGCCGGCGCGAGCTGGCTGCCGAGCGCAAGGCGGCAGCCGCCGAGGCGCGCCGCAAGGCCCGCATGCGCGCGATCGCCGTGACGGTCGCGGTGGTCCTGGCCGGCGGCGCCGTGGTCGGCGCCGTCTTCGGGGTCATGGCCATCTTCGACGGCGACGACACGGAAGTCGCGGCCGAGGCCAGCCCGACCCCCTCTCCGACGCCGCTACCGGCACCGGCGGGGAAGGCCAACTGCACCTACACCGCCGACGGCAGCCCCGCGTCCAAGGACGTCGGCACGCCGCCGAGCCTGGCCAACGCCACCGGCACGTACGAGGCGACGATCCAGGTCAACAAGAAGCCCGTGGTGATGGAGCTCGACGCCGCCGCCGCGCCGTGCGCGGTCAACAACTTCGTCTACCTGGCCAAGGCCAAGTACTTCGACAACACCCAGTGCCACCGCGAACTGAACAGCACCGGCACCTTCGTGCTGCAGTGCGGTGACCCCGACGCGACCGGTCGCGGCGGCCCCGGCTACAGCTTCGCGGACGAGAACCTCGAGGGCGCGACCTACGAGGCCGGCGTCGTTGCGATGGCCAACGCCGGGCCGAACACCAACGGCAGCCAGTTCTTCATGATGTTCAAGGACTCCGAATTTGGACCGGACTACGTTCCGTTCGGCAAGATCATCTCCGGGCTCGACGTCCTGACCGACATCGCGAAGGCCGGCACCAAGACCAACCCGGACACCGGCGCGGACGACGCACCCAAGAACAAGGTCACCATCAACAAGGTGACGATCACGAAGGAGCCGAAAGCCAGCACCCCGTCCGCCGAGCCCAGCGCCACCAGCAAGGCCACCAAGACCGCTAAGCCGAAGGCGTCCAGCACCCCTGAGCCGTCGACCGAACCCAGCGCGACCAGCACCCCGTAATTGCGACGGCGGCCCCCAAGCTGCCCTGAAGCTGCCTGCGGGCGGCGCTGACGCCGGGCAACGGCGAGGAGGAACCGTGAGCGAAACCCCCGAGCAGGTCGCCGGCGACCAGATCGGCGAGCTCACGACCGAGCAGGTGACGGTCGAGCAGGTGACGGTCGAGCCGACACCCGTGGTGGAGATCGCGACGCCGGCTGCACCCCAGGCCGGCGCCCCGGCCGAAGAGCCGCCCACCCCGGTCGTGCCGGTGGCGCCCGTGACGCCTTCCGCACCGCAGGCGCCCGAGGCACCCGAGGCGCCCGAGGCACCCGAGGCGCCGGTGGCGCCGGTGGCTCCGGTGGCAGAGGCGCCGGTGGCAGAGGCACCGGTGGCAGAGGCACCCGTGGCAGAGGCACCCGTTACAGAGGCACCCGTTACAGAGGCACCCGATACAGAGGCACCCGATACAGAGGCACCCGGTGCGGAGGCGCCCGTGGCAGTGGCACCGGCCGCGGAGACTCCCGCAACACCCGAACCGGTGTCGGTGACCCCGGCCGACATCCCCGCCCACCTCCCGGCGCCCGGCCCGGCCCCGGACCCGTCGGCGCCTCCCGTCAACCGCGACGAGTGGGGCTACGTCGACGCCGAGGGCACGGTCTTCGTCCGCACTCCGGCCGGCGACCGCGGGATCGGGTCCTGGCAGGCCGGTCCGCCGGCGGATGCGCTGGAGTTCTACGGCCGCCGCTTCGACGGCCTGGCCATCGAGGTCGACCTGCTCGAGCACCGGATCCGCGAGACCGACGTGCCGGAGAAGGAAGCCCGCACCGCGATCGAGCGGATCAAGGCCTCACTGGTCGACGTCGCCGCGATCGGCGACCTGGCCGCCCTGGACGCGCGCATCGTGGCCCTGGAGGAACTCGCCAAGACCCGCGGAGCAGCCGCGCGGGCCGCCCGCGCAAAGCTGATCGCCGAGGCCAAGGTGGTCAAGGAGCGCATCGTCACCGATGTCGAGGCCATCGGCGCCGGCGCCGAGTGGCGCGTCGGTGGGGACCGCATCCGGGTCCTGCTGGAGGAGTGGAAGGCCGCGCCCCGCCTGGACCGCAAGTCCGACGACGAGCTGTGGTCGCGGTTCTCCGCCGCCCGTTCGGCGTTCAGCAAGCGACGTAAGGCGCACTACTCCGAGCTCACCTCGACCCGGGACGCCGCCAAGGCCGCCAAGGAGGCCCTGGTCGCCAAGGCCGAGGCCCTGGCCACCTCCACCGACTGGGGCTCCACCTCCGACGCCTTCCGCAACCTGATGAAGGAGTGGAAGACCTCGGGCCGCGCGGCGCGCGACGTCGACGACGCGCTCTGGGAGCGCTTCAAGGGCGCGCAGGACCAGTTCTTCGCGACCCGGAACAACACCTTTGCCGCCAAGGACGCCGAGCTCGCCACGAACCAGGCCGCCAAGGAGGCGCTGGTCGTGGAGGCGGAGAAGCTGGTGCCGGTCACCGACGCCGCCTCGGCCCGCGCCGCGCTGCGCGGCGTCCAGGACCGCTGGGAGAAGGCCGGCTCGCTCCCCCGCGAGACCCGCGGCCGGGTCGAGAGCCGGCTGTCCGCGGTCGAGGCCGCGGTCCGCGCGGCCGAGGACGTCGCCCGGCAACGCAGCAACCCCGCCGCAAGGGCGCGGGCTCAGGAGACCGTCGACTCGCTGCTGGCCGCCATCGCCAAGTACGAGAAGCAGGCCGACAAGGCCCGCGCGTCCGGCAACGCCAAGGCCATCACCGACGCCGAGGCCGCCGTGGCCGCCCGCAGGGAATGGCTGGTCGGGGCCGAGAAGATGCTCGGCGAGTTCAGCTGACCCTCAAGGGATGTCATCCGCAGAGGCCCACTTTTGACATTCAACGGATGACATCCGTTGTGACGCTCAACGGATGACATCCGTTGTGACCGCTAGTTCGGGGAGCCGGTGGTCGTGCCGGTGACGCGGTAGGCGTCGAAGACGGCGTCGACGCCGCGCACGGCCTTCATGACGTGGCCGAGGTGCTTCGGGTCGCCCATCTCGAAGGTGAACTTGCTGATCGCGATCCGGTCGCGCGTGGTCGCCACCGTCGCGGACAGGATGTTGACGTGCTGGTCGGACAGCACCCGGGTGATGTCCGAGAGCAGGCGCGCCCGGTCCAGGGCCTCGACCTGGATCGAGACCAGGAACACCGAGGACGAGGTCGGCGCCCACTCCACCTCGACCATGCGCTCCTGCTGGGAACTCATCGAGGACACGACGTTGGTGCAGTCGGTGCGGTGCACCGAGACCCCGCTGCCGCGGGTGACAAAGCCGATGATCTCGTCGCCCGGCACCGGGGTGCAGCAGCGCGCCAGCTTCACCCAGACGTCGTCGACGCCCTTGACCACGACGCCGGGATCGCCGTGCGGGCGGATCTTGCCGCGCGCCCGGGTCGGCGAGACAGCCTCGGCGACGTCCTCGGTGGTGGAGTCGGTGCCGCCCAGGGACTGCACCAGGCGCTGCACGACGGCCTGCGCGGAGTTGTGGCCCTCGCCGACCGCGGCGTAGAGCGCGGAGATGTCGGCCAGGCGGAGCTCGTGCGCGATCGCCGTCAGAGTCTCCGAGGTCATCAACCGCTGGATCGGCAGGCCCTGCTTGCGCATCGCGCGGGCGATCTGCTCCTTGCCGCGTTCGATCGCTTCTTCGCGGCGCTCCTTGGAGAACCACTGCTTGATCTTGTTGCGGGCGCGCGGGCTGGCGACGTACTCCAGCCAGTCCCGGCTCGGGCCCGCGCCCGGTCCGTGGCCCTTGGCGGTGAAGATCTCGACCACGTCGCCGCTGGCGAGTTTGCTCTCCAGCGGGACCAGCCGGCCGTTGACCCGGGCCCCGATGCAGCGGTGCCCGATCTCGGTGTGCACCGCGTAGGCGAGGTCGACGGGGGTGGAACCCGACGGCAGGGCGATCGCGTCACCGGCCGGGGTGAACACGTAGACCTCGCTGGTGCCGAGGTCGAAGCGCAGCGACTCCAGGAACTCCCCCGGGTCGGCGGTCTCCTTCTGCCAGTCCAACAACTGACGCAGCCAGACCATGTCCTCGCCGGCGGCCTTCTCCCCGCTCGAGGCGGCCAGCGTGCCGGCCGCGCCCGACTGCTCGCCGTTGACCTCGGCCTTGTACTTCCAGTGCGCGGCGACGCCGTACTCGGCGCGCCGGTGCATCGCGTGCGTGCGGATCTGCAGCTCGACCGGCTTGCCCTCAGGTCCGATCACCGTCGTGTGCAGCGACTGGTACATGTTGAACTTCGGCATCGCGATGTAGTCCTTGAACCGGCCGGGCACCGGCTTCCAGCGCGCGTGCACCGAGCCGAGGGTCGCGTAGCAGTCGCGTACCGACTCGACCAGGATGCGGATGCCGACCAGGTCGTAGATGTCGGCGAAGTCGCGGCCGCGCACGATCATCTTCTGGTAGATCGAGTAGTAGTGCTTGGGCCGGCCGGTCACGCGGGCCTTGAGGCGCGCGGTCCGCAGGTCGGCCGAGACCTGGTCGATGACCACCGCGAGGTAGTCGTCGCGTGAGGGCGCGCGGTCGGCGACCAGGCGCACGATCTCGTCGTACATCTTCGGGTAGAGCGTGGCGAAGGAAAGGTCCTCCAGCTCCCACTTCACCGTGTTCATGCCCAGGCGGTGCGCGAGCGGGGCGTAGATCTCCAGCGTCTCCCGCGCCGTGTGCTCCTGCTTGGCCTGCGGCATATAGCGCAGCGTCCGCATGTTGTGCAGCCGGTCGGCCAGCTTGATGACCAGCACCCGGATGTCGCGGGCCATCGCGATGACCATCTTGCGGACCGTCTCGGCCTGCGCGGCGTCGCCGTAGTGGACCTTGTCCAGCTTGGTCACGCCGTCGACCAGGCTCGCGATCTCGGAGCCGAAGTCGGCCTCCACCGCCTCGATCGTGTAGTCGGTGTCCTCGACGGTGTCGTGCAGTAGCGCCGCGCAGAGCGTCGGGGGCTCCATGCCGAGCTCGGCCAGGATGGTCGCGACCGAGAGCGGGTGCGTGATGTAGGGGTCGCCCGAGCGGCGCAACTGACCGCGGTGGCACTCCTCGGCGACGTCGTAGGCGCGCTCGAGCAGACGCAGGTCAACCTTCGGGTGGGACTCGCGCACGCTGCGGAACAACGGCTCCAGCACCGGATTGCCGGAGGGGGCCCGGGTGCCGCCCAGGCGCGCCAACCGGGCCCGCACGCGCCGGGTCGACGGCGCGGCGTCCGGGGTCGTGGTGGGCACCACGGGTTCGGTCACGTTGCCATGTTAACCGGCACTCAGCAGGAAAGACGCCCCGTCAGACTGCTTGGAGTGCTGTCAGGGGTAGCCGGGCCAGCCGCTCCCGCGCCCCGAGCCCGCCGATCTCCAGGGCGACGACGGCGCCGACCGCGATCGCGCCGGCCTCGGTGACCAACTGTGCCGACGCTTCGAGCGTGCCGCCGGTGGCCAGGACGTCATCCACAATCACCACGCGCGCGCCTTCGCCCAGCGCGTCAGTGTGCATGTGCAGCACCGCTTCGCCGTACTCCAGCGCGTAGGCCACCGAGCGGGTGGTGAAGGGCAGTTTGCCGGGCTTGCGCACCGGGACGAACCCGATGCCGAGGGCGAGGGCGATCGGGGCGCCGAGGATGAACCCGCGGGCCTCGATGGCGACCACGACGTCGGGCTGCATCGCCCGCGCGGCCTCGGTCAGCTCGGCCGTCATCGCGGCCAGGCCGGCCGGGTCGGCCAGCACCGGGACGATGTCCTTGAACAGGATCCCGGGGATCGGAAAGTCGGGGACGTCACGGACCAGCGAGCGCCAGTCCGCAGCCAAATTCGGACTGGCCCCGCTCACGGTCGCTTCTTCTGCCGCTGCTCGCGGGACGGGCCACGCTTGGGTTGGACCCGTTCGCCCGGTGTACGCGGCGTCCCGTCCTCGTTCAGGTCCTCGTCGGCCAGGTCCTGCTCCGGCGGCGCTGCGAGGGCGACGCCTCCACCGGCGCCTCCACCGGCGCCACCCTCGGTGGCGCTCTTGCCGCCGGACTTGCGCAGCGCGGCCTCGCGGCTGGCGACCCGCTTGGTCAGGGCCTTCATCTCCGGCTCACGCTCCTTGAGCGCGACGACCGCCGGAGTGGCGAGGAAGATCGAGGAGTAGGCGCCGACCGCCATACCGACGAACAGCACCAGGGCCAGGTCCTTGAGCGTGCCGGCCCCGAGCAGGCCGGCCCCGACGAAGAGCAGACCACCCACCGGGAGCAGCGCGATCACCGTGGTGTTGATCGAGCGCACCAGAGTCTGGTTGACCGCGAGGTTCGCCGCCTGGCTGTAGGTCATCTTGTTGGTCTTGGTCAGGTCCGCGGTGTTCTCACGCACCTTGTCGAACACGACCACGGTGTCGTAGAGCGAATATCCGAGGATCGTCAGCAACCCGATCACCGTCGCCGGGCTGACCGTGAACCCGACCAGGGCGTAGATGCCGATGGTGATCACGAGGTCGTGCAACAGCGCAACCATCGCGCCCGCCGCCATCTTCGGTGCGAAGGCCATGGCCAGATACACCGTCAGCAACGCGAGGAAGATCAGCAGGCTGCGCAACGCCTTGCTGGTGACGTCGTCGCCCCAGCTCGGGCCGACCACCTGCGTGGTGATCTCCTCGAGCGGCAGGCCGAGTTCCTTGGACAGCGCGTCCTGGACCGGCCGGGCCTCTTCGGTGCTCTTCGAGGTGGTCTCGATCCGGTACCGGTCGCTGCCGAGCTTCTGGACCTTGGGCTCTTCGACCCCGGCCCCCTCGACGATGTCCCGGACGTCGCCGACCGAGGTGTCCGAGGTCTTCACCTCGAACACCGACCCGCCGTCGAACTCCACGCCCATGTCGAGCTGACGCACACCCAGGCCGAGGATCGAGATCAGCACGAGCACGGCGCTGACCAGGAACCAGGTCTTGCGCCGGTCGATGATGTCGACTGACTTGGCCCCGGTCTGCAGGTCGTGTCCGAGGTCGGACCAGCGGGACATCAGGCCTCCTTGGCGCGGGCAGCGCGGAGCTGGTGCATCCCGAGGCTCTCGGGATTGACCCCGGACCAGGGACGGCCACGGGCGAAGTACGGCCTGCGCATCAGCCAGGCGCACAGCGGCTTGGTGAACAGGAAGATCACCACGACGTCGATCATGGTCGCCAGGCCGAGGGTGAACGCGAAGCCCTTCACCTCGGCGACGGAGAAGAAGTACAGGACGCCCGCCGCGAGCAGCGAGACGAAGTTCGCGGACAGGATCGTGCGCCGGGCCCGTATCCAGCCGTACTCCACCGCGGTCCGCGGACTTCGACCGTCGCGGATCTCGTCGCGCAATCGTTCGAAGAAGACGACGAAGGAGTCGGCGGTGATGCCGATGGCGACGATCATGCCGGCGACGCCGGCGATGGACAGGCGATAGCCGATGGCCTCGCCGAGGAGCGAGATCATCTCGTAGGACATGGCCGCGGCCACGATGAGCCCGAGCAACGCGGCGATACCGAGCGCGCGGTAGAAGTAGATGCAGTAGGCCACGACGAGCACCAAGCCGATCGCGCCGGCGATCAGACCGCCCTTCAGCTGGTCGTCACCGACGGTCGCCGAGATCGTCGAGGCCGTGCTCTTCTCGAAGGCCAGCGGCAGCGCGCCGTACTTCAGCACGTTGGCCAGATCCTTCGCGGTCTCGGAAGTGAAGTTGCCCTCGATGACGGCGCGGCCGTCGGGGATCTCCCCGTTGACCTGCGGACTGGAGTAGACGACGCCGTCGAGCACGATCGCCAACTGGTTGGTCGGCGGGGCCAGGCCGGCCAGGGACCTGGTCAGGTTGCCGAAGGCGGTCGTGCCCCCGCCGTCGAACTCCATGTTGATCAGCCAGGCGCCCACGCCGGCGCCCTGCGGCAGACCGGCCTCGGCGCCGCTGATCTGGGTGCCCTGCACCGCGCTGGGACCGAGCAGGTACTTGGTGAACCCGTCCTTGTCGCAGGCCACCACGACCGCCTCGACCGGCTCAATGTCCCCGCCCTGCCGGGCGGCCGGGTCCAGGCAGTTCAGCGCGGCGTACTTCTCGCGGACCGCCTTGGGGATCGCGCTCTCCAGCGCCGCGGCAACGTCCTCCTCGGACGGGGTCGCGTCGTCCTTGCCCGGCTTCGCCGTCTTCGTCGGCGACGCCGACGGGTTCGCGGACTTGCTCGGAGACGCCGACGGCGAGCTGGTCGCGGACGGCGACGCGTTGGGGTCGTCCGCCGAGCGCAGGGCATCCGAGGTGGCGCGGCCGGAGTCGTCTGCGCCCGAGCTGGGGCTCGGCGAGGCGCTCGCCTTCTTCTTCGCCTTCGGCGACGGACTCGCGGTGCCCCCGAGGCTGTCCGGGGTCTCGTCGTCCTCGCCCAGACCCGCCGTCAGATCGCCGAGGTCGGGCAGGCCCGTCGTGGGCTCCGGACCGCCGGACTGCAGCACCGGACGGAAGCGGAGCAGCGCGGTCTGGCCGACCTGGTCGACGATGCGCGCGTTGTTCTGGCCGGGGACGCTGACCACGATGTTGTTGGAGCCGAGGGTGGTCACCTGCGCCTCGGAGACACCGAAGCCGTTGACGCGCTGGCGGATGATCGTGACCGCCTGGTCCATCGCGTCCGGGGTGATCTTGCCGCCCTCGAGCGGCTTTGCGGTCAGCGTGACGCTGGTGCCGCCGGCGAGGTCGATGGCCAGGCGGGGGTGCATAGCACCCACACCGATCATCGCGACCAGGCCGCCCACCAGCAGGGCAAGGGTCAGGGCCAGGAGGCGCAGCGGGTTACCGCCGCGCCCCACACCCTTGGAAGTCGACACCGTGGGAGGTCTCTCTCGTTAGTGGGACGTGGGCGAGGCCGGGCCGGAGCCCTTGCCCCCCTCGTCCGCTGTCTCGCCCGCGGCCGCACCGTCGCCGGTGCTCGCGGTGTTCTCCGGGTGAAGGATCTTGCCCACCGCGCCGGTGAGCAGCCGGATCACCACGCCCGGGGCGATCTCCAGGCGCACCTCGTCGTCCTCGACGCTGAGCACCGTGCCGAGCATTCCGGCGGTGGTGATGATCTCGACCCCGGGTCGGAGGTTCTCGTTGAGGTCCTTGGCCCGCCGCGAGCGCATCTGCGTCGGCCGCAGAACCAGGAGGTAGAACGCTGCGACCAGCAGGACGATGGGCAGAATCGCTTCCACGGGAACGCAGGGTCCTTCCAAGGGGAGCCCGGGCGATGATCGCCGGGCCGGAGCGCGCCGAGTCTAGTCGCGCCTCCTTTGCCAACTCGTTAACGCCGGGGGCGCGGGCGGGTCAGGGGGCGTCGTCGAAGAGCTCAACCTGCGCGGCCGCCGGCCCGTTCCCGATAAGACCGCCTGCTGGGGCGACGAGACCGAGATGTGACCAAGCCGCCGCGGTGGCGACCCGCCCACGCGGGGTGCGGGCCAGCAGGCCGGCCCGGACCAGGAACGGCTCGGCGACCTCCTCGACCGTCTCGGTCTCCTCCCCGACGGCCACGGCGAGCGTGGACAAGCCCACCGGGCCGCCGCCGAAACGGCGGACCAGGGCGTCCAGGACGGCCCGGTCGAGGCGGTCCAGGCCCATCGCGTCGACGTCGTAGAGCGTCAGCGCCGCCTCGGCGATCTCGACGGTGACGACGCCGTCGGCCCGGACCTGGGCATAGTCCCGGACCCGCCGCAGGAGCCGGTTGGCGATCCGGGGGGTGCCGCGGGAGCGACCGGCGATCTCGGACGCGCCGGCCTCGGCCAGCGGGACGCCGAGCAGCCCGGCCGAGCGGCGCAGTACCTGCTCCAGCTCGCCGGGCGAGTAGAAGTCCATGTGGGCGGTGAACCCGAACCGGTCGCGCAGCGGGCCGGGGAGCAGCCCGGCGCGGGTGGTCGCGCCGACCAGGGTGAACGGCGGAATCTCCAGCGGGATAGCGGTGGCGCCGGGGCCCTTGCCGACGATGACGTCGACCCGAAAGTCCTCCATCGCCATGTAGAGCATCTCTTCAGCGGGGCGGGCCATCCGGTGGATCTCGTCGAGGAAGAGCACCTCGCCCTCGCTCAGCGAGGACAACAGGGCGGCCAGATCACCGGCGTGCTGGATGGCCGGGCCGCTGGTGACCCGCAGCGGCATGCCCAGCTCGGCGGCCACGATCATCGCCAGCGTCGTCTTGCCCAGGCCGGGCGGGCCGGAGAGCAGCACGTGGTCGGGCGACCGCTCCCGCAGCCTGGCCGCCTCCAGGATCAGCGTCAGCTGCTCGCGAACGCGGTGCTGGCCGATGAACTCGGCCAGCCGCTTGGGGCGCAGCGCCGCCTCGATCTCCTGCTCGTCGAGCTGCAGGTCCGCATCGACGAGGTCGTCCCCGGTCTGACGAGCCATCAGGTGGCCCGGCCGAGGGTCTTCAGGGCCATCCGCAGAAGCTGGGAGGCCTGGGCCTCGGCGGTGTCGATCCCGGTGGCGTCGGCCTCGACCTGGACCACGTCGAGGGCCTGTTCGGCCTCCCGGGTGGACCAGCCGAGATTGAGCAGCGCGCCGTGCACCTGGTCGCGCCAGGGCGGCTCGCCCGGGCGTGACTGTGCCGGAATCGTCGCTGTCCCACCGCGAGGCGGACCGAGCCGGTCCTTGAGCTCGAGGGCGATGCGCTGCGCGCCCTTGCGCCCGATCCCGGGAACCTTCATCAGGGCGTTGAGGTCGTCGGTGGTGACGGCACGGCGCAACTCGTCCGGGTCGTGCACCGCGAGCATCGCCTGGGCCAGCCGCGGGCCGACGCCGCTGACGCTCATCAGCTGTTCGAAGACGATCCGCTCGTCCTCGTCGGCGAAGCCGAACAGGGTGAGCGAGTCCTCGCGCACGATCAGCGTGGCCGGCAACTGGGCGCGTTCCCCGATGCGCAGCCCGGCCAAGGTGTTCGGGGTGCAGGTGAGGCTGAGCCCAATTCCACCGACCTCGACCACAGCGGCATCCGGACCGAGCGCGGCCACGCGCCCGGCAACGAAAGAAATCACCTAGGAACACCTCTTACCTGCGGGAGTCACGGGTCGGGGTCTGATCATCGACTGTGCCTATGCGGGAGACGGGATGTGGGCACCTTGGCAGCCGCCGCCGACAGCCGGTTGATCGCCGCGCCGCGCCAGAGATGGCAGATCGCGAGAGCCAGGGCGTCGGCGGCGTCGGCCGGCTTCGGGGCCTCGCTCAGGCGCAGGATCCGGGTCACCATCGCCCCGACCTGGTCCTTGTCCGCCCGTCCGCTGCCGGTGACCGCGGCCTTGACCTCACTCGGGGTGTGCAGGGCGACCGGGATGCCGTGCCGGGCCGCGGCCACGATCGCGACCGCGCCGGCCTGCGCGGTGCCCATCACGGTGCGGACGTTGTGCTGGCTGAACACCCGCTCGACGGCGATGGCGTCCGGTCGGTGCTCGGCGATCAGGCGCTCCAACTGCATCTCGATCCCGAGCAGGCGCGCCCCGATCTCGGCCCCGGGCGGGGTGCCCACCACCAGGACGTCCACCAGCGTGATCGGCCGGCCCGGATTGCCGTCGACGACGCCGATGCCGCACCGGGTCAGGCCCGGGTCCACCCCCAGTACGCGCATCCCGTCCCCGCTCTCGATCCGAACATGTGTTCGGAGTCCAAGGTACGGTCGCGGCGCCCTGGGGCCGTGGAGCGACGCGCCCACACCCCTTGCTCCACCCGGGTGATCTTCGCCGCGATTCCACGCGTAACACTTGTAACAGGAGTCACACAGACCTCCTGGCACCCTACTTTCCCAATGTAACCATTAGTCACTCTGACCTCGGACGACCGCATGAGACTGCGAACCGCGCTCCTCACCACCACCTTGACCGCGGCCATGGTCGCGGTCCTCACCCCGACCCCCGCGCCCGCTGCGGTCGGCACGGTTACCGAGTTCACGGCGGGGATCCCTGCCGCGGCGGCCGTGACCGATATCGCTGCCGGGCCTGACGGCAACCTGTGGTTCACCCAGAGTGGAACGCCGGACGCGATCGGACGGATCACCCCCCTCGGTGTGGTCACGCCATTCACTGTCGGGCTCCTCCCGGGAGCGAACGCCACGGAGATCACTGCAGGACCCGACGGCAACCTGTGGTTCACCGACGACGGCGCCAACGCGATCGGACGCATCACCCCGGCCGGCGTCATCACCGAGTTCCAAACCGGGCTCTTGGCCGGGACGAACCCGACCGGCATCGCAGCAGGATCCGACGGCAACGTGTGGTTCACCGACAACGGCACCACCGTCGCGATCGGACGCATTACCCCGGCCGGAACAATCACGCCCTTCACCACCGGCTTCCTGCCCGGAGCAAACCCGACCGACATCACCGCAGGACCCGGGGGCAACGTGTGGTTCACCGACCAAGGCACCACCGATGCGCTCGGACGGGTCACCCCGGCCGGCGTCATCAACGAATTCCCCGTCACCGTTGCCACGAACCCGACCGACATCACGACCGGGCCCGACGGCAACCTCTGGTACACCGAGGACGGCGGCGGGCCGCCGTCGGACGGGATCGGGCGCATGAGCCCGAGCGGCGTAGTGCTCAACAATTTCACGGTAGGCGTCCTGAACGGATCGAACCCGGCCGGCATCACCGCCGGTCCTGACGGCAACGTATGGTTCGCCGCGCCTGCCGGTACCGCCCGCGTGGGCCGCGTCGAGGTCCTCCCCGTCACCTGCTTCGGCAAGATCCCCACGATCTTCGGCGGCTTCGGCAACAACACCATCGTCGGCACCATCGGCAACGACGTCATCATCGGCGGCAACGGCAACGACAACATCCGGGGCCGCGGCGGCAAGGACTGGATCTGCGGCGGCAACGCCAACGACACCATCGCCGGCGGCGCCGGCAACGACAACATCTCCGGTGATGGCGGGGCCGACATCCTCAAGGGCAACCGCGGCACCGACAACATCCTCGGCGGCACCGGCCGCGACAAGCTCTACGGCGGCAGGGGCTTCGACACCTGCGCCGGCGGAAAGTCCCGCGACACGGCGAACCGCTGCGAATCCGTGAGCAGCGCCAAGCGCTGACGGTCCGTCAGCAGCTCTAGCGTCCGGCCCTGCGGTCGTTCTAACGACCGCAGGGC
>NZ_JACDFE010000258.1 GCF_013815995.1 Sporichthya sp. | reverse complement strand
CGGCACGCCCGCTAGTCACCACCACTAGTCACCACCGCGAGGCACCACCACTAAGGCACCACCACTAAGGCACCACCCGCCAGACACCAGGCAACACCCGGTAACACCAGCTCCACCCAAGACGACCGCGAAGGTGTCCGCGGTCAGGGCGGCCTAGCCGCCCGTGGAAGGCCCGCCTGCTCCCCGTGCCGGCGGGCCTTCCGCACGTCTCGGGGTCCCCCGTCACCACGCCTGGCGGGGGGGTCAGGCTTCGGCGGCCCAGGACTCGAGGATCGCGAGCTCGGGGAGTTCCCTCGCCAGCGCGGCCTCGCCGGCCGCGGCAGCGCCGGCGCCACTTGACGCATCGTCAGACGCCTCGCCGAGCCAGACCTCGCCGGACTTGCCGTCGATGGTGATGATGTCGCCCGCACTGAACAGCACCGCGCCGTCGGGGCCGAGGGCGGCGGTCTCGGTGACGGTGATGTTCTCGGCGCCGACCACGGCGGGGATGCCCCAGCCGCGAGCGACCACGGCCGCGTGCGAGACCAGGCCGCCGTGGCTGGTCAGGATCCCGACGGAGACGCCCATGCCGTGCACGTCCTCGGGGCTGGTCTCCTCGCGAACCAGGATCAGCGGGTCCTCGGAGGCGTCGGCCTGGTCGGCTGCCTCGTCGGCACTGAACACGGCCTTGCCGGACACCCGGCCCGGGGAGGCACCCAGCCCGGTGGCGATCGCGGGCCCGCCGCCGCCCCCGGTCGAGGCACCGGCGAGGATCTCCGCCCGCGCCGCCGCACGCTGCTCGGAGCTCACGCGGGCGACAGCCTCGGCCTTGGTCAACGAGATCGTGGGGTCATCGACCATCTGGACCGCCGCGCGCACCGCCGCGACCGCGCCACGCTTGGCGACGCGGGTCTGCAGGATCCAGACGTTGCTGCGCTCGATGGTGAATTCGACGTCGCACATGTCGCGGTAGTGCTTCTCCAGTTCGGCGAGGTGACCGGCCAGCACCGTGTCGGTGCCGGGCAGGTGCTCGCCGAGGGTGCTGATGTCCAGCGTGCGCGCGATGCCCGCCACCACGTCCTCACCCTGCGCGCGCGGCAGGAAGTCGCCGTAGGCCGCGTTCGCGCCGGTGTTCGGGTTGCGGGTGAACACCACGCCGGTCCCGGAGGTGTCGCCGTAGTTGCCGAACACCATCGCCTGCACGTTGACGCCGGTGCCGAGGTCCTCATCGATCCCCTCGCGGGCCCGGTAAGACTTGGCCCGCGGGGAGTCCCAGGACTTGAACACGGCCTCGACCGCACCGCGCAACTGCTCGTGCGGGTCGGACGGGACGGAGATGCCGGCGCCGGCGAGCAGGGCCTGCACCGCGGCCAGCTTGGCCTTGGGGTCACCGCCGGGCTCGTGTGCCTCGGCCGGCTCCTTGAGCTCCGCGCCCAGCACCGTGTTGGCGTAGCTCATCAGGAAGCGCCGGTAGGAGTCGTCGGCGAACTCGTCGTCGCCGGAGGCGGCGGTCAGTCCGCGCACGGTCTCGGAGTTCAGCCCGAGGTTGAGGACGGTGTCCATCATCCCGGGCATCGAGAACGCGGCACCGGAGCGGACGGCGAGCAGCAACGGGTCAGCCGGGTCGCCGAACCTGCGGCCCAGCGTCGCTTCGAGCTTGGCCATGTGCTCGGTGATCGCCTCGGTGAGCCCCTCGGGCCAGCCCCCGGCCCGGTAGGCCCGGCAGACCGGGACCGCGATCGTGAAACCCGGCGGCACCGGCATCTTCAGCACCGAGGTCATCTCGGCCAGGCCGGCGCCCTTGCCGCCGAGCAGATCCTTCAGCGAACGCGGCGGTTCGGTGTGCGGGTGGTCGAACGCATAGACCTCGGGCGCGGACATGCAGAACTCCTGTCGGTTATGCGGCTCGTCGAGGGGCATTGGTCGGACAGTATGTCTGGACGGTTCGATTGGTTCAACTGAAGCCTGGAGGCGTCAGCGTCAGTGCCCATCAGCGGCGGTGCGCTCACGGGCGAGGGTGCTGAGCAGGTCCTGGTGCAGTTCCATCCAGGCGTCGTGGTAGCTCTCGTTCATCGGAGCCGCGAACGCCTTGATCTCCCCACCCTGCAGCCGGACCAGCGCCTGGTCGAAGTCGGGGGCATAGCGACCGAAGCGCGGCAGGGCTGCGGCGAGTTCGCCGCACAGCGCGAGCACGCCGGGGTGGGCAACGGCCAGATCCGCGATCACCGCGCCGTCATAGGCCGCGTCGCTGTGGTCGTTCGGGGTCCCCGTCTCCGGGTCGCCGATGATCTGCCACCGCGTGCACAGCGCCTTGAATGGCTCGTTGAGCTCGACGAAGGCGTCGTCCAGGCGCTCGATCTCGGCCTTGGCGCCGGAGGACTGAAGCTCCTCGGCGAGCAGGGCGGCGTGCGCCTCACGGCCGGCCGGCATGAGCATCCAGCCACTGATCCGGCCAGTGCGCTCCTTGACCTCCTCGGCCGCAGCCGCGGCCTGGAGAATCCCGTTGACCTGGTCCGCGGTCAGACCGGTGCGGTGGACGAGTTTCTCCACCGAGAGGAAGCCGGACAGGCGCAGGGCGTGCAGTACGAGCAGGCGATTGGTGTCCATGTCGGGGTATTTTGCCGGACGACCAATGGACCTGTGTGTCCGGTCTCATCTCGACAGTTCTGAGCCGTTCCGAATCGGCTCAGCGAGCCTCAGCGGCGGCTCAGTGACGGCTCAGTGACGGCTCAGTGACGGCTTCAGAGCCCAGCTAGAGGCGGCAGAGCTTCGCGCACGGCAGCGTGAACCGGCGCTTGTCTCCCGAGCTGAAGTCGACGGTCACCGCGGCGCCGTTCTCCAGGGCGTAGACGGTGCCGATGCCGTACGAGTCGTGCGAGACCCGGTCCCCCAGTTCGTAGACCTCCGGCTCCGCCGCCACCTCCGGCGGGCGGTCGAAGGGGCTGACGAAGGATCGGGGCGCTGCTGGTCGACGTGGCTTCACGAGACCATTCTCTGCCAATTTCCCAACTTCCGCGCCACTGATAGGACTGGATCGTGTCCAGATCCCCTCGCGCCGCCGCTCCTGGCGACGTTTCGGCCCTGGTGAAGCTGGTCCATTCCGCCTACCGCGGGGACTCCAGCCGGGCGGGTTGGACCCACGAGGCGGACCTGCTGGACGGCAACCGGATCGACGAGGCGATGCTTCGGGCCGAGCTGGCCGACCCGGCCACCACGCTGCTGCTGATCGAGGACTCCGACGGCTTCCTGGCCTGCTGCGCAGTGACCGATCGCGGCGGCGGCGCCGCCTACTTCGGGACCTTCGCGGTCCGGCCCACCGCGCAGGGGCACGGCACCGGCGACGCCCTGCTCGCGCACGCCGAGGCACACGCCCGCGCCGGCGGCGCGGTCAGGATGGAGATGACGGTCGTCGCCCAGCGCACCGACCTGATCGCCTGGTACCTCCGGCGCGGCTACGCCGCCACCGGCGAGACCCGCCCGTTCCCCTACGGCGACGAACGCTTCGGCCGGCCGCGGGTGGCCGACCTGGCCTTCACCGTCCTGGCCAAGGCGTTGAGGTAGCGGGCCCCGACCCCCCGATAGTGGACTTGAGCACCGGTCCGGCCGCGAAAGCACGTGCTCAACTGCACTATCGGGAGAGTTCAGGTACGCGGCGGCAGGGTGATGTAGGGCAGCGGGACCCGGTCCCCGACCTCGCCGTCGGAGTCGCGCAGGGGCGCGGCGGCGAGGCCCTCGCGGAGCAGCCAGCGGGCCAGTTCGAGCGTCTCGGCGATCTCCTCGTCCGAGAGCCGTAGCCCGTCGGGCTGCAGGCGCAGGCTGATCACGCCGTTCCAGGCGCCCCAGAGGAAGCGGGTCAGCCGGTCGGCATCGACGGGGCGGGCCTCCCCGGCCTCGATCGCGGCGTCGATCTGCCGGGCGAAGCGGTCGAGCAGCAGACCGACGCGATCGCGGACCCGCCCCTCCAGTCCGTCGTCGGCCAGCGCGTCCTCGCCGGGGGCCCGGAAGGCGAGGAACTGGAAGGCGCCGGGGTGGTCGAGGTGGAAGCGCAGGTAGGCGTCCCCACCGGCCAGCACCCGCTGCAGCGGGGTGAAGGCCGGGTCCTCGCCGCGAGCCATGTACTGGGTGAAGAGCTCGAGGGCGTGGTCGACGAGGGTCAGGTAGAGCCCGCGCTTGCCGTCGAAGTGCTGGTAGATCGAGCCGGCCGACATGTCCGCGCGCTCGGCGATCTCCTCGATCCGGGCGGCCTCGAACCCGCGGGCCCGAAAGACCTCCTCGGCCGCGTTCAGGATCGCGGTGCGGGTCCGCGCCCGGCGGCGTTCCCCGCGGGCGGCCGGGCTGGTGTCCAGCGGCACGGCCTCGGCGGTCATAACGAGTAATTTACACGCTCGTTCATTCACTGAACACTCTTGTAAATAACTTGCCACCGGGCCAGGCTGGGGCCATGAGTGAACGGACTGATGTCGTCGTCGTGGGCGCCCGCTGCGCCGGGTCCGCCGCCGCGATCGCGCTGGCGAGCCGGGGCCGGTCGGTGATCGCGCTGGACGTGGCGACCTTTCCGTCCGACACGCTCTCCACCCACCTGTTCTTCCCGAACCACTGGGCCGAGGTGAAGGCGCTCGGGGCACTGGGCCGCGTGATGGCACTCCAGCCGCCGCCGCACACCCGGGCCGGGATCGGGACCGCACGCTCAGAGGTGGTCGGCCCCTACAACGAGTACGAGGGCTTCGCCCACGGCTCCTGCGTGCGCCGACCCGGGCTGGACCTAGCCCTGATCGAGACCGCCCGCGAGACCGGCGCCGAGGTGCGCGAGAAGACCCGGGTCACCGGCTTGCTGCGCGACGCCTCCGGCCGGGTGAACGGCGTCGAGTGGACCGACCACGACGGCGGCACCGGCACCATCGAGGCCAACCTCGTGATCGGCGCCGACGGCCGCCGCTCGACCGTCGGCCGTTTGGTCGGCACCCGGGAGCACCACAGCTTCGACAACGGCCGCCTGATGGCCTTCGCCTACTACCGCGACCCGCGCACCGAGTTGCGCGACCTGGCCATGCAGTGGCGCCAGGACGACGAGCTGGTCACCGTTTTCCCCTGCGACGGCGGGCAGTCGGTCGTCCTGCTGATGCCGCCGGCCTCCCGCGGGCAGGACTTCAAGGACGACGCGATCGAGGCGTTCGAGAAGACCGTGAACCGCATCGAGCCGCTGCGCGAGCGCCTAGTGGGGTGCGAGCGCGAGACCGGGGTCCGGGTCTCGATCAACCACCCCTCGTACTTCCGTCACTCGACCGGCCCGGGCTGGGCGCTGGCCGGCGACGCCGGGCACTTCAAGGACCCGGTCACCGCGCAGGGAATCCGCGACGCGCTGCGCTTCGGGCGTCTGCTCGGCGAGGCCGTCGCCCCGGCGCTGGACGACCGGGCCCGCCTCGACGCCGCGCTCAAGGCCTGGGAGATCGACCGCGACGCCCAGTGCCTGGCGATGTACCAGTGGGCGAACGGCCTCGGCCTGCCCGACGAGGTCTCGCCCATCGAGCACGCCGCCTACGCCTGGTTCGCCGCCCGCCCGGGTGGCCCCAGTGAGGTGCTCGACGTCTTCTCCCGCGCCCGGGACGCGGACCAGGTCTTCACGCCGGCGCGGCTGGTGCGCTGGATCGCGGCCGCCCTGCGCGACCCCGCCACCTCCCGGGCCGGGGTCGCGCGG
>NZ_JACDFE010000257.1 GCF_013815995.1 Sporichthya sp. | reverse complement strand
ACGTCACGCAGGACCCAGAGCATGCGGACGTTGTTCTCGATGTCGACGCTGACCTTCTTGCCGTTCAGGATGAACGAGTGCTTAGGCATAACAGTCTCCTCTCTGAGTAGTCAGGTCAGCGCGCGAAACGGCGGCCGTTGATGGGGCTCTGCGGGATGGACGGAACCTTCGGCTTGACGACGAAGCCGAGCGGCTCCCGGTAGTTGACCGGGAACTCGACGGCGTCCTTGCCCTGGGCGTTCTGGTACGCGATCGCCGCGGCGGCCGCAGCGACCGCGATGCCGACCTCGCCGGCGCCGCCGACCAACTCGCGGTTGGCGGGCATGACGATGAACTGCGTCACCAGCGGGGTGTTCCACTGCCGGGTGTACCGGTAGTTGTCCCAGGAACCCTCGAGCGGCAGGCCGTCCTCGATGTGCACGGCGGAGGTCAGCGAGTAGGCGATGCCGTCGGACAGGCCACCCATCAGCATGTGCTGGAGGCCGTTGGGGTTGATCGGCCGGCCGGCGTCGATCGCCATGATCGCCTTGGTCACGCGCGGGCCGGTGTAGGCCTCACGAATCTTGCGGTTCGTCGTGATGGGCCGGTTGTCCAGCTCCATCAGACAGGCGACCTTGCACTTGTACTCCTCGTGCAGGGCGATCGACTGCGAGACACCCTTGGGGAGGGTGCGCCCCCACTGACCGACCTCGGCGACCTTGTCGAGCAGCGCCGTGCTCTTGGCGTCCTTCACGAACGCCCGGCGGAACTCGTAGCCGTCCATGCCGAAGTGCTTGGCGAGCTTCTCCACCATCAGCTCGCGGGCCACGGTGGTGTCGGGGGAGTAGACGTTGCGCACTGCGCTGGAGGGCAGGTCGTCGTACTTGAAGGTCTCGTTCAGCTTCAGGTCGGTCGGACCGAAGTTGTAGGGAACCTGGCAGACGATCTGGAAGAACCCGATCGCCGTCGCGAGGTTGCCCAGCTCGCCGTCGGGGGAGGCGACCAGGTTGCCCGACATGATCTCGCCCAGGCCGTGGGTGAGGTCGGTGGCGCCACTGGTGTGACGCATCGTGATGCTGCTGACGCTGTTACCGGTGACGGTGGCGCGCATCTCGGTGACGCAACCCGGGTGCATGCGACCGTGGCGGTTGTCGTCGGTGCGGTGCCACATGAGCTTGACCGGCTTGCCGAAGAGGCGGGAGGCCTCGACCGCCTCAAGCGCGGCGTCCGGGAACAGCTTGCGCCCGAACGAGCCGCCACCCTTGATGACGTTGAAGGTGACCGCGTCCTCGGGCAGGTCCAGCAGTGCGGCGATCTTCTGCAGCGCGATGATCGGCATCTTGGACGGCGCCCAGATGACGGCGCTGTCCTCGCGGACGTCGGCGATGGCGGCGTTGGTCTCCATCGGCGAACCGCTGCGGAACTGGAAGGTGTAGGTCTCCTTCAGGACGGTCGCGAGCGGGTCGGCCGGGAGCATCGGGAGCGCCGCGTTGGCGATCTCGGTGAGCAGCGACTCGCTGGACGAGCCGTCCTTGCGGCCGGCGGCCCAGTCCACCTTGAGCGCGCGGACCGCGTCGATGCACTGCCCGAAGGTGCGGGCACGGACCGCGACACCGGTCGGGATGATCCCGACGTCGGTGACGCCGGGCATCTTCTTGACGGCGTCCAGGTTGTGGACCTTGGCCACGGTGCCGTGGAAGGACGGGGCACGGCAGACCATGGTCGGCAGCGCGCCGGGGACCTTGAGGTCCATCACGAAGTGCTTCTGGCCGGTGGCGATGTCGCGGGCGTCCACGTTGCCGTAGGACTTGCCCATCACAGTGCCGCGGATCGGGCCGAGGATCGCCTTGTACGGGGTGCGCAGCTCGGAGGCGAGCTCGGAGAGGGCGCCATAGCCGATCATGTCGCCGGCCGGGCCCATCACGTAACCCTGCTTGGTGCGCATCTGGGAGACGTCCACGCCCAGTCTCTGCGCTCCGGCCTCCATCAGCTTCTGACGGGCCGTCAGCGCCATCACGCGCACCGGCTCAATCAACGAGTACAGGGAGCAGGAGCCGCCGGTGAGCTGGTTGTACATCAGTTCCGGACGGGCCGGCGCGAGCTGCACGTCGACGTTCTCGAACGGGATGTCCATCTCCTCGGCGATCACCTGGGCGAAGGAGGTGGTGATCATCTGGCCGTTGTCGGAGCGGGGCAGGGCGAAGAACGCCTTGCCGTCGGGGCGCACCTCGATCGAGAGGAGGTGGTTGGTCGGGATCGATGCGTCGCGCACCGTGTCCATGAAGTCGTAGAAGTCGGCCGGCACCGCGTTGCTGGGGATCGGGGTGACCCCTTCGGCCGCAGCGGCCTGGTCCGGTGCCCACGCCACGTTGGCCGTCACGGCGAGAGTCGATCCCGCCAGGACGTAGCCCACGAACTGGCGACGGGAGGTGCCCGCAGGCTCGAGAGCCTCGGCATTGGTGAAAGACATGGAACTCCTTCCGCCGGCCAGGGGCACCGGCATTCGGACCCGCAGCGGTGACGTTGCCGGCGATACGGGGCCGGCGACGGGCTGGGGGGAAAGGGCCCTTCGGGCGAAGGGCGCGGATCGAGCGGGACTTACCCGGCCAATTCGGTCCGACGGCGCTTATTGGTGGGCCATTTGCTCAAGATTCTTTAAGTGGGATCCATCTGCGTAGCCGTCGGTGGCACATCGACATACGGCGGTCGGGGCGGCCTACGCTGCGGTCGCTGGACGCCAGGAGGGTGCCGATGAGCAGGGAAAACGTCGAGGTCACGCTGCCGTGGATGCGCCAGGGGACCGACCTTGTCAGCCGGTCTCGGCGCGGGCGACCGACCGCGACCGGACCTGGACCCTCGGGCCGGACGGGGAGCGCACCGAGGTCGCCGGCTCCGCCGCCGATCTGCTGGCCTGGGTCGCCGGACGTGCCGACGGGTCAGACCTCGATGCGCCCCACGGCCTCCCGGCGCTTCCGCCCTGGATCTGAAGATCTGAGTTCGTACAGGATCAGGAGACCGGCACGGATTGCGGCACCGTCGGCGGCAGGTAGGACGGACCGGCCGTCGGCGCGCGAAGCAGCACCACCGAACCGGCGATCGTCCAGACCAGCACCGCCGGGATCGCGAACTGGCCGAGGAAGGCGGCCGTGGCGGCAATGATCGCGACGACGCTCGCCACGCCGAGCCAACCGAACCAGCGCGGCAGGGCTCCGGCGTACAACGCGGCGTAGGAGCAGGCTCCGATGACGACGGCGGCCGCGGGCATTGCGTAGACACCCATCGCCGTGTAGCGCAGCTGAGCGAAGAACCGCAGCACGTCCACGCCCGGTACCGGCTCGTCATCGACGACTAGCCCGCGCACGATCGCCCCACCCAGGCCGGTGGCGAAGATCATCGCGACGAAGAGGGTGCCGGCCTGGCGGATCAGAGTTGCTGTTCCCTCGGTTCGGAGCGCGACCTGGCGCGCCAGGGCGGTGACGAAGCCCAGGAACAGCAGTCCCGCCGCGAGCAGCGCGAAGGTGGAAACGACGTCGGCGGTGCGGTTGTCGCCGTCCCGCCACCACGCGAGCATCTCCTGCTCACTCGCATGGCGGGGGACGTCGACCGCCGCAACGGCCAGGAAGAGGGCCACCGCGGACAGGACGCCACACGCGGCTGCCACTCGCTGGCCCGCCTGGACCGGAATTCGGACTGCCTGCTGATACGACATCTGACGCTCCCTTCGAGAACCCGGTGTCCTCGTCGCTCCCGACTGTGAGCCCGGCGCCGGTATCGCCGCATCGGAGCGAGCACCCACCACCGCGTCAGGGTTATCCCCGACGTCGCCCGCCCGTCGCGGTGCCACCATGGGCACATGGGCCCCCCTGCACGTCGCGCGCTGGTCCCAGCCGTCGCGGTGACGCTCTGGCTGACCGTCCTGGTCAGCCTTGGCCTGAGCCTCTGGATAGACCACCGCGTCGAGACCGCGGGCCGGCCAGACCTGGGAGCCGGCGCAACCGAGATCGTCGCCTTCGGCGGGGCCGCGTTCACCGCGGCGACCATCGGCGCGCTGCTGGCGGTCCGCCGGTCGCCGCACCCCGTCGGCTGGCTGTTCCTCGCCCTGGCCACGACCCTCGGGCTCTCCGCCGTCGGCGATTCCTACGGCTCCTACGCCGTCCTGGCCCGTCCGGGTGCCTGGCCCGCAGGGGAACAGGTCGCGACGCTCAGCTCGGGCGTATGGCTTTGGTGGTTCGTGATCCTGGGCCTGATCCTGTTGCTGACCCCGACCGGCTGCCCGGTCTCGCCCGCCTGGGGTCGCGCGGTGTGGGCGAGCCTGGCCGTCGGGGCCCTCGCCTACGGCGGCTTCCTGCTCCGGCCGGGCAAACTCAAGCAGGCGCCCTTCGAGAGTGTGACGAATCCCTGGGGCATCGAGCGACTGGACGGCCTGCTGGGGCCGACCGTGGCGATCAGCGCCGGAGCGTCCGGGATGTTGTTCATCGCCGGCGGGATCTCACTGATCGTCAGATTTCGGCGCGCGCAGGGGGACGAGCGTCGCCAATTGCTCTGGCTCGCCCTGGTCGTCATCCCGCTGCCGCTCTACATCGGCGGCTCCTTCGTCGCCGCCGGAACCGGGCACGAGACCGTGCTCGGCCTGCTGACGGCGGGGTACCTGCTGCTGATCCCGATCGCGGCGGCGCTGTCGATCGCGCGCTACCGCCTCTACGACGTGGACCGCATCTTGACCCGGGCCGCGACGTACTCGCTGCTCTCGTTGTTGCTCGCGGGCGTCTACGTCGCCACGGTGCTGTTCGCGGTCTGGTCCCTGCGCGACGTGTCCGGGAGCTCCCAGATCGCCACCGCGGTGGCCACGCTGGCCACCGCCGCGGCCGCGGCGCCGGCCCGGCGCTGGCTGCAGGCCGGGATGGACCGTCGGTTCAGCCGCCGCCGGTTCGCTGCGCTCGAGCTGGTCCGCAACGCGCTGCGCGGGGCGGCCGCCACCCGGGACGTCGACACTGCGTTGCGCCTGGCGCTTGCGGACCCGGGGCTGCGGGTGGCCTACCTGGTCGCCCCGGACGGCACCTGGGTGAGCGCCGCTGGTGACCCGGTGACGCCGGCCCCGGACGAGGTCGTGGTGGAGCGGTTCGGGGTCCCGGTCGCCAGCATCGCCTTCGACCCGGACCAGGTCGGGCGCGAGCTGGTCGTGGAGGTCGCCGCCGAGGCCGGCGCCGAGCTGGAGGCCGTCGGCCTGCGCGCGGCCGTCGCGCTTCAGTTGGCCGAGGTGCGGCTCTCGCGGGCACGGATCGTGGAGACCCAACTCGCCGAACGGCACAGGATCGAACGCAACCTGCACGACGGGGCGCAGCAACGCTTGCTGGCGCTGGCCTTCCAGCTACGCGCAGCCCAGCTGCGGACTCGCTCGCCGGAGCTGGCCGTCGACCTCGACCGCGCCGTGACGGAGCTTCAGACGGCGGTGGGGGAACTGCGGGCGCTGGCCAACGGTCTGCACCCCGCGATCCTGGTGGACGGTGGCCTGGCCGCCGCCCTGGAGGATCTGGCGGCCCGCTCCCCGGTGCCGGTGCGCCTGGACGTCGGACCCGAACGCTTCCCGCCGGCCTGCGAGGCCGCGGCCTGGTTCGTCGCCTGCGAAGCGGTCGCCAACGCGGTGAAGCACGCCCGCGCCACCGGGGTCGAGGTCGGGGCCCGGGCCGACGCGGACCGACTGCTGGTG
>NZ_JACDFE010000053.1 GCF_013815995.1 Sporichthya sp. | reverse complement strand
CCCCACTTCCAGGTCTGCTTCGAGCTCACCGGGGCAGCCTTGTGGGCGAAATGGCCCGATATGAGCCACTTTCGGGTTTCTTGCCCAACTTGACCGGCCGACGACCGCTCCGCGCGGAGGTCCTAGCGGCGGCTGGGCAGCGGAAGGAACCCGAAGTCCCGGGTGTGATCGCTGGCGCCCGGCCGCGGAGACCGCCCCGGCCCCCGATCTCTCGGTCCTGCCGGGCCGCATCGACCTCGCGAGCATCACCGGGCCCACGGCGCAGGCCGGGTGCGGACAGCAAACGGCGGCGGTCCCGAGGGGGAGCCGCCGCTGTGCGGAGGGGTTCTGGGCGAGGGATGCGGCGCCGTCTGAGCTACTTCCCGGCGTGCCGGCGGCGCTGAACGACCCCGACGCTGACCGCCGTCATCCGCGCGTTGCGGCGCCCGTGCGCGATGACGGCCGCGCCGGCGAGCAACAGCGGGATGGCCGCATAGAAGACCTCGGGGAGCAGGTTCCAATCCCCGGTGGCCGAGTTGGGACCATTGCGGGAGGCGAGGTTGAGAGTGTCGACCCCGGCCCGCGACCCAAGGTCGGTCAAGGGCGCGGCCAGGCCCAGACCGTCCTTGGATACCGCCGCGGATACCGCCGCGGGCGCCGACTTCTCGGTGCCGAGCACCTGGGCCGCGCGGATCGCCGCGGCCTGCTCGATCTGGCGCTGGGTCCGCGCCTCCAGCACGCCCCTCGCGACCTCCTGGCTGGCCACCGGGCTCGCCGTGGTGAGCCGGCTGTCGGTCACCGGAGCACCCGCGATCGCCGAGGCCGGCGTGGAACGGCCGTTGCTCGCGCGGGCGGCCTCGTCGTCCGACGGGACGTCGGAGACCGGCCGGGCCTTCTCGATGTCGGACGCGTCGGGCTGGCGCCAGTTCTGCTCACCGTCGGAGGGCACGTCGGAGGCCGGCTCGGTCGTGCTCGGCTCGGTGCCGGCCGCCTCCGGCGCCGTGTCGATGCTGACCTCGAGGTCCAGAGCGTCGGTGACCGGCGCCAGCGGCAACTGGTCGGTGCTGAGCTCGACATTCGGCAGCGGGACGCCCAAGTCGGGGACGGCCACGGTCTGGCCTCCGAGGTCGACGCTGACGATCGGCGGGGTGTCCGCGGCGTCGTCGGCGAAGGTTGCTGCCGGCATTGCCATCGCGGTCCCGGTCAGAACGGAGGCGCACGCCGCCACGATCGCCGCCCGCTTGGCCCGGCTGTACCGGCGGCGCGGGAGCGATCCGTATCCCGAACTCATGTGGCCCAGCCTTTGCAATCGGTCCGATTCCGCGGACGCCGGGGCCTATACCCCCCGTCCCCCGTCCTGCCGCCTCAGCGACAGGCCTCGGCAAGACCATAACCGGGCAAAGAATCTAAATCAAAGGTTGATTCCCTGAACGGAAGAGGCCACACCCCGACACGCCCACCCGGATCTGGCCTCAAGGTGAGGGTCAGATGCGGACGAACCCTGGCGAACCGGGCGGAATCGGGGGATCAGCGAACCCGAGCGTCCGACGGATTTCCTGGGCGGCGCTCAGCTCTGCTGAGCCATGTCGATGAACCGCGAATAATGGCCCTGGAAGGCGACGGTCACCGTGTGCGTGGGCCCGTTGCGGTGCTTGGCCACGATCAGGTCCGCCTCGCCGGCCCGCGGGGACTCCTTCTCGTAGAAGTCCTCGCGGTGAAGCAGGATCACGATGTCGGCGTCCTGCTCCAGGGAGTTGTGGACGGCTACCCCGTCGGCGATGAAGTTGTGGGTCCCGAGCACGGTGGCGTCGTAAACCTCCTCGACCCCGTCCGGCTCGATCGCGACGACCGCGTCCCAGAAGACGTCGTTGGTCGCCTCCAGCTCGAGCTCGTCCGACTCCAGCACCGCGGCGACTCGGCCGAGTCGCTCGCGGCTGGGCGAGTGCTTCCACATCGTCGGCCCGCAGAACTGGGAACCCATCGCGGCCGCGAACTCGCGATGCGTCATCCCTTGCTCGGCGAGAAGCGTCCGGACCTTGCCCCAGACCTCCCGCGGAACCGTGTCGACGTTGGTGTTCGGCTGGGTGGTCGCGAGGGCGTGCAGCAGCACCTCGGCCTTCGCCCCGCGCGCTCCGTGCACGCCGATTCGGGACAGGAACACCTTCTGATCGGCGGCCCCGGAGATGTCCAGGGTGTACTGCGGACGGTGGCCACTGGTGGGGATCGTCGTGCGCAGCCGAGTCGCCAGACCGAACCGGAGCAGCAGGCGACTGACGTCATCCACCAGGCGCTTGCTGGTCGAGCCGTAGAACACCCGCCCCGATCGGCCGGTTTTGTGAAGCGTTATACAACCGTCCGTGGCCCACAGGTGGTGCAGGAACAGGGCGATCTGGCGCTTCGGCAGGCTGAAGACCTCTTCCGGAACGAACTTCTCGTGCGACCGGGCCGCCGGGTAGTCGTCACGGATCGCGGTGATGCCGAAGTGCTTGGCCGCCTCAGTCACCGCGGCCAGGTTCGCCTCGTCGATGCTCGCGTAGCGAATCGGCTGACGGCGGACGAACGAGCCGTCGCCCGTGAGGTGCGCCAGCATGATGACCCGCTCGTCGGCCCACTGGGCCTCCTGCTCCGGCGCCGGGACGTGGCGCGGGACGGCGACGCGGGAGCCGGGGCCGAGGTCGCCGAGCGCCTGCCAGCCGTCATAGGTGAGGAACGGGTGGTTCGCCGTCGCGCGCACGGTCTTGCCCGATGCGAGCTGCAGCTTGCACACCGGCTTGGTTCCCGTGCTGAACACGTGGGTCAGGTGCCGGCGCACGTAACGCAGCGAGTCGTCCAACGCCCAGACCGGCACGTCGCGCGCTCCGGTGGCGTAAAGCTCGCCCATCGTCGTCTCGGCCCCGGTGTCGGCCCGCAGCACCCGGGTGGAGGCCGGCAGGCAGCCCGATTCGCGAAGGTCGGAGAGCATCGGCTTCTTGTCGGTGCGCTGCTCGGGACCACGGTTGAGCTGGGAGATCGCGACCACCGGGACCTCGAGCTCCTTGGCCATCAGCTTCAGCGACCGGGAGAACTCCGAGACCTCCTGCTGGCGCGACTCGACCTTCTTGCCCGAGGTCATCAGCTGCAGGTAGTCGATGACGATCAGGCGCAGGTCGTGGCGCTGCTTGAGCCGGCGGGCCTTGGCCCGGATCTCCATCATCGTCAGGTTCGGGGAGTCGTCGATGTAGAGCGGCGCGTTGGAGACCTCGCCCATCCGGCGGGCCAGCCGGGTCCAGTCCTCGTCGGTCAGCGTGCCGGAGCGAATCTTGTGCAGCGCCACCTGCGCCTCGGCCGAGAGCAGGCGCATGGTGATCTCGTTGCGGCCCATTTCGAGGGAGAAGACCACCGCAGCCTGGTTGTGCTTGATCGCGCAGGAACGCAGGAAGTCCAGCGACACCGTCGAGTTGTGGGTCGGGATCATGTTCCGGCCGGCCAGGTACAGCGAGTCGGCGGCGTCCACCTGGACGCAGCGCACCGGCACGCTCGGGATCGCCCGCACGTCGGAAATGAACCGGCAGGTGGCCCGCCCCGTCGTCTTCGCTCGCGTATAGCGCTCCTTGTGGGTGCGGTGCTTACGCTCCAACCGGAAGACGCGGTCGGTGGTGGTGAAGGTGATCGTGTAGGCGGTCGAGGTCTCCTCGCGCGCACCCTTGACCCGCCTGGTGCTGATGCCGGCGCGGTAGCCCAGGCTGCAGATCAGCTCGTAGGTGTCGCGAGCCAAGGTGGCGCTGATCGAGGTGAACTGCGGTGACCCTGTGTTGTTGACCGTCCCGTCCGTGTCCATCAGCCCGGCCAGGAGGTCCCGGCGCTGGGCCTCTGACCCCCGCAGGTAGGGCATCGGGATGTGCTTGTTCTTGATGACGCCGAGCGTGCGCAGCCGAGCCTGCACCGTCCCGTCGACCGCAAAGCATGCTGAGCACAGCCCCCGATGGGTCCCGCGCAACCGCTTCCCACAGCGGCACAGGGCGAACTCGACCGACTCGCGCCGCGTCGCACGGCCGCCACAGGATTGCCCGCAGGTGCGGACCTCCGGCAGCCGCGGCAAGAAGGACCGGCCGCAGACTTCACAGTCTCGCGGCTGCACGGGCTCTGGCCCGGGCAGGTGAAGTCCGTAGAGGTACGGGTGCCCTGCGCTGGCAGTGACCTCCAGCCCTTCGGCCTCGAGGTGCATGACGATTTCGGGGTCCGCAGTGGTGAATCGCGCGGCCTCGCTGTGCCCATCCCCGAGCCAGGCCCCCAGCACGTACGGCGGGAGCAGCAAGTCCGCCTTGGGCAGGGACAGCGTGGCTGCGTTGCGGACGCTGTGGTTCAGCCGCCGTTCGGCCGTCTCGCACCGAATCGTCCGCGCGATCTCGGCGGTGGTCCGGACCGCTGCACTCTCGAAGCCCCGCCGGGACGCCCGGGTGTCAGTGAACCACTGGTGCTCGGCGTCGGCGACGATCGTGCTCCCATCGTCGAACTCGACCTCGAAACAAGGCCGGCCGGTCATGACCTCGGTCGCGGCGACGACGCGGATCGGGCGACCGTCGGAGCCGAGCAGCTCGTCCCCGACCTGGACCTCGCCCATCGTGGTCCAGCCGGTGGGGGTCGCCAGCGGGGTGCCGAGCGCCAGCGCCTTTCCGATGGCCGGACGAGCGGCGACGATGATCATCTGGCCGGGGTGGAAGCCGTTGGTCAGCTGGTCGAGTTCGGTGAACCCGGTGGGCACGCCGATCATCTGGCCGCCGCGGTTACCGATCGACTCGATCTCGTCGAGCGTGCCTTCCATGATCTCCGAGAGCGGCAGGTAGTCCTCGCTCGCCCGGCGCTCGGTGACCTGGTAGATCTCGGCCTGGGCGGAGTCAACGATCGCGTCGACCTCGCCGTCGCCGGAGTACCCCATCTGCGTGATCCGGGTGCCGGCCTCGACCAGGCGGCGCAGGATCGCGCGCTCGGCCACGATGTGGGCGTAGTAGCCGGCGTTGGCCGCGGTCGGGACCGAGGACAGCAGGGTGTGCAGGTAGGGCGCCCCGCCGGCCCGGGCGATCTCGCCGCGCTTGGTCAGCTCGGCCGAGACCGTGATCGCGTCGACCGGCTCGCCGCGCCCGTAGAGGTCGAGCACCGCGTCGAAGATCAGCTGGTGCGCCGGCTTGTAGAAATCGTCCCCGCGCAGCGCCTCGATGACGTCGGCGATCGCGTCCTTGCTCAGCATCATGCCGCCGAGCACGCACTGCTCCGCGGCCAGATCCTGCGGCGGCGTGCGTTCGAACTCCGAGTGCGGCGGAGGTGGAAGTTCCACAACGCTCATCGGTCGCCTCCCCCATCCCCGCTTCGGTCAGCGGGCCCGGTGATCTTGGTACCGGGCCCCGCTGACAGTTCGTGCTCCCCGCCGCTCCGGTGGCACCGGACCCCCGGAAGGGCCCCACTGGAATCGACAATGCGCGAACCTAGGCCCGCTCACAGGGACCGCCAAGCGGCGTCGTTCACACCCTTTGTCCACCTGCGGTGGATAAGTCATGATCACCTGGGATCTCGTCGTCCACAGCTGGGGACACAGCTGTGGACAGAAATTCGCGGGTTGCCCCGACACCACCGATGACCTGCGCGAATGCGTTCCTCACGGATGTGGACGTGAGAAAAACGGGCGGTGAAGTAATTCCGAGATCGACACGCCGGACACCCCGTCCGGGTGTCCACCATGTGAGCAGATCTGACGGGACAACAGGTTTCGGCGCCCAGGAACAAGCCGAGGCCCGCGGCCCCAGGGAGGGGGACGCGGGCCTCGGTGTGCCGCTGTGTGTGTCGGTCTGAGCCTCAGGCTCGTACGACGTTGAGCCCGACGGTGGCGGACACCTCGGGGTGCAGCCGGACCGTGGCGCTGTGGGCGCCGGTGGTCTTGATCGGGCTGGGGATCTCGACGCGGCGCTTGTCCACGTCCGGGCCGCCGGCGGCCGTCACGGCCGCGACGATCTCGGCCGCGGTGATGGCGCCGAACAGCCGGCCGGAGTCCCCGGCGCGAGCCTTCAGGGCGACCTTGAGGCCCTCGAGCTTGGCCTTGACCACCTTGGCCTGGTCGAGGTCCGCGATCTCGCGGCTCTCCCGGGCCCGGCGGATCGAGGTGACCTGCTTCTCGCCGCCACGGGTCCAGCGCAGGGCCAGCCCGCGCGGGACAAGGAAGTTACGGCCGTAGCCGTCCTTGACCTCGACGATGTCGCCCGGGGCACCGAGCCCCGAGACTTCCTGGGTGAGGATCAGCTTCATCTGTCAGACCCCCTAGCGCGCCGTGCTCGTGTACGGCAGCAGCGCCATCTCGCGGCTGTTCTTCACCGCGGTGGCGATGTCGCGCTGGTGCTGGGTGCAGTTGCCGGTCACCCGACGGGCGCGGATCTTGCCGCGGTCGGAGATGAAGCGGCGAAGCAGCGACGTGTCCTTGTAGTCGACGTAGCTGACCTTCTCCTTGCAGAACATGCAGACTTTCTTCTTCGGCTTACGCAGTGGTGGCTTCGCCATCGTGGTGCTCTCCTTAAGAGCCCCGCCGGAGCGGGAATGGACGTCTTCGGACTGGATGCCGGACGGTGTCCGGACTTAGAAGGGCGGCTCGTCGTTCGCGCCGCCGCCGGCGCCACCGTTGTCCCAACCGCCGCCACGGTCGGCGCGGGCGCCGGCCGGGGTTGCACTGGCCCACGGGTCGTCGGACTGGCCGCGACCTCCGCCGCCGCCGCCTCCACCGCCTCCGCCGCCGCCGCCACGCGGGGTGCGGTTCACCTTCGCGGTGGCGAAGCTCAGGCTCGGGCCGACGTCGTCGACCTCGACCTCGAACACGGTGCGCTTCTCGCCCTCACGGGTTTCGTAGGACCGCTGCTTGAGCCGGCCGGTGACGATGACCTTCATGCCCTTGGTCAGCGACTCCGCGACGTTCTCCGCCGCCTGCCGCCAGACGTTGCAGGTCAGGAAGAGCGCCTCGCCGTCCTTCCACTCGTTGGACTGCCGGTCGAACGTCCGGGGTGTGGACGCGATCCGGAAGTTGGCGACCGCAGCCCCGCTCGGGGTGAAGCGCAGCTCCGGGTCGTCGACGAGGTTGCCGACCAACGTGATGACGGTGTCGCCTGCCATGGCTCGATCCGATCTCCGTATCGGGAGGGTGGGGTTGGTGCGGTGGAGCAGGTGCTCCGAGGAGCCTTAACGCTTCTCGGGGCGGATGACCTTGGTGCGCAGCACGGCCTCGTTGAGGTTGAGCTGGCGGTCGAGCTCCTTGACCACGGCAGGTTCCGCGGCGAGCTCGATGACGGCGTAGAAGCCGTCGGCCTTCTTCTTGATCTCGTACTGCAGGCGTCGCTTGCCCCACAGGTCGACCTTGTCGACGGTGCCGCCGCCGCTGCGCACGACCGTGAGGAACTGGTCGAGCGACGGGGCGATGGTGCGCTCGTCGAGATCGGGGTCGAGGATGACCATCAGTTCGTACTTACGCATAGCTGGTACTACCTCCTCTGGACTCAGGCGGTCACGGTCTCTCCGTGACAGGAGGGCTATCGCGTGGTCGCCGAACCCGGAGGGCTCAGCGACCGGGGTACAGACTAGCCGGGGCGTCCGACAACTCCCGAATCCGTCCACAGGCCGGACGCAGAGGGCTGTCAGACGCCCGGCATAGGCTCGCCGCATGCTCGCCATCGGTGCCCACGTCGACCAGGCCGATCCGATCGCGGAGGCCGCGGCCCGTTCCGCGGAGGTCGTGCAGATCTTCCTCGGCGACCCGCAGGACTGGAAGCCGCCGACGATCGCGTACGCGGGTGGCGCGGACGCCCTCCAGGCGGCGGTCGAGGCGGCCGGCATCGCGCTGTACGTGCACGCGCCGTACCTGGTGAACGTCGCCAGCTCGAACAACCGGATCCGGATGCCCAGCCGCAAGATCCTCCAGCAGCAGATCGACGCAGCGGCCTCCATCGGCGCCCGCGGCCTGATCGTGCACGGCGGGCACGTGCTCGCCAAGGAGGACCCGAGCATCGGGATCGAGAACTGGCGCAAGACCTTCGAGCGCATGGAGATGCGCCTGCCGATCCTGATCGAGAACACCGCCGGCGGGGACAACGCGATGGCCCGCAAGCTGGACGCGCTGGCCCGCCTCTGGGACGCGGTCGGCGAGTTCGGCGCCGGGTTCTGCCTGGACACCTGCCACGCCCACGCCGGCGGGGAGGAGCTCTCCAGCGTGGTGGACCGGGTCAAGGCCATCACCGGCCGGATCGACCTGGTCCACGCCAACGACAGCCGCGACGAGTTCGACTCCGGCCGGGACCGGCACGAGAACTTCGGCAAGGGGAACATCGACCCGGACGAGCTGGTGTCCGTCATCGCCGGCGCCGGCGCCCCGGTGGTGTGCGAGACCCCGGGCGACGCCGCAGGTCAGGGCGCGGACATCTCCTGGCTGCGGGAGCGACTGCCGGCCTGAGCCACCAGCACCCGGAGGCCGCCGGCCAGGCCCTGCGCACCGGCGGGCGCCCGGGTGCTCCGCCACAACCGGCTCGCGCCGATCACCGCGGCGCCGAGCAAAAGTACATTGCGCACCGTCACCAGCAGCACCGCGCCGCGCTCGGCGTTCAGCAGCTCGTCGAACCAGTACGGGTACTCGACGCAGCTCAGCGCGGTCGCGATCAGCACCAGCACCACCGGCAGACGCATCACCGAGCCGCCGCGCGGGCCGAAGTGCAGCGCGCAGACCGCGCCGAGGCCGACCATCCACACCATGTACTGCGGGCTGATCACCCGGCTGGTCACCACGAACAGCAGCACGCCGACAAGCGCCGCGTCGGCTGTGGTCGCGTCGTGCCAGGTCCGCGCGGTCAGGCGCCAGAACACCAGCCAGCCGAAGGCCAACGCGCTGGCGATCAGGCACAGCTTGGCGGCGAGGTTCACGTGCGGGCCGAGGTACTCCATCGAGCCGTAGTTCAACGCGACGTAGCCGTCCCAGCCGTGGTGCGAGGCGACGTGGAACGGCAACGCAGCGATCGACTCGACCTCGACGCCGCGCCCGCCCTGCGCGTTCAGGAACGACAGCGCGTGGGGCATGCCCGCCCAGAAACCGAACAGGATCAGCGTCCCGGTCACGACCGCGGCCCCCCAGGCCTCCCGCCAGCGCCGGCCGGGGCCCACGCACAGCAACAGCAGGACCGGCCAGATCTTGAGCATCGCCCCGAACGCCAGCAACCCGCCGCCGCCCCAGAGCCGTCGGCGGGCGCCGGTCAGGTCGAGCTCGGGACGGGCGTCGGCGCGCACCAGCAACACCAGGGCGCACACCGCGACGCCGGTGACGATCAGGTCGTAACGGCCATAGGCGATCGGGCCGCCGAGGGCGACCCCGAGCGTCCACACCCAGGCGGCCCAGGGCTGCGTGCGGGCCCAGGCCCAGCGCTCCGTGGTCGCCTCCGCCGGTGCCGGCGCAGCGCCGGACTCGACCAACCGTCGCCGCGCCGCGACGAGCAGCACCACGAAGGTGAGGACGTCGACCGCGAAGGAGATCCAGTAGAAGGAGGTCGAGTAGGAGAACGGCAGCAGGCCCGGGGCGAGGATCACCAGCGCCGCGGCCGGCGGGTACTGCCACATCACGTCGTGATCGGGGAAGGACCCGGTGGAGAGCACGTCGTACCAGCGGCTGTAGATCTCGCGGACGTCGTTGGTGACCGAGGGCAGCACGAACTCGCGCTCACGCACCGTGAACAGCAACAGGACTGTTCGGGTGACGACGAACAGCGCGCCGACGGCCAGGAAAGGGGCCACGGAACGCAAGGCCGGCCGCGCGGCCGGCCTGGAGGACCTGATGTGCACCCCGATGCCATCTCATGTCGGTCGCGGTCAGTTATCGCGATCGTATCGAGGACGTGGTGCGCCAGTGGTCGATAACGTGGTTCTGCCGATCTTGTTACCCCCCGCGACGCACGCGGTTGCCCGCAGGAGTGTTCTTCCCCCATGTCGTTGACGGTCCGGACGATCACGGCCGACGAGCATCTCGCCTTCGTCGCCTCCCGCGGCTCCGCAAGCTTCCTGCAGGTCCCCTCCTGGGGGCAGGTGAAGAAGGAGTGGCGCAGCGAGTCGATCGGCTGGTGCGACCCCGACGGCAAGGTCGTCGGGGCGGGGCTCGTTCTCTACCGCCAGATCCCCAAGGTCAAGCGGTACCTGGCCTACCTGCCCGAAGGGCCGGTCCTGGCCTGGGAGAACGTCATCGACGCGGCGTCGCTGAAGGCGCTGCTCGACCCGATGGTCGCCCACCTCAAGGCCGAGGGCGCCTTCGGTGTTCGGATGGGCCCGCTGGTGGCCACCCGGCGCTGGGGCTCGGAGACCATCAAGGCCGCGGTCAAGGACGGCCAGGCCACCAAACTGCAGGCGCTGACCCCCGACGCGGTCGACCCGGCGGCCCAGAAGGTCGCCGACCTGATGCGCGCCGCGGGCTGGATCCCGCCGTCGGCCGCCGCCGGATTCGCCGCCGGACAGCCGCAGTACGTCTTCCAGGTTCCGCTGGGTGGGCGATCGCTGGAGGAACTGCTCGCCGGGTTCAACCAGCAGTGGCGGCGCAACATCAAGAAGGCGGAGAAGGCCGGCGTCGAGGTCACCGTCGGCACCGAGGCCGACCTCGCGGACTTCCACGCGCTGTACACGCACACCGCCGAACGCGATCACTTCACCCCGCGGCCGCTGAGCTACTTCCAGACCATGATGCGGGCGCTGGCCGGCGAGGACCCGGACCGGTTCCGGCTGTTCCTGGCCAATCACGAAGGCGAACTGCTCGCCTCGACGATCTGGATCCGGGTCGGCGGGCACGCCTGGTACTCCTACGGCGCCTCGGCCAGTCACAAGCGTGAGCTGCAGCCGTCCAATGCGATCCAGTGGCGGATGATCACCGAGGCCCACGCCGCCGGCGCCACCGTCTACGACCTGCGCGGGATCACCGACACCCTGGACCCGGCCGACGCGCACTTCGGGTTGATCCAGTTCAAGCTCGGGACCGGCGGCGAGGCCGTGGAGTACCTGGGCGAGTGGGACCTGCCGATCAACGGGCTGCTCTTCAAGGCCTTTCAGCTGTACCTGGCGAAGCGCTGATGCTGCGCCTGGAGATCGACCGCGCCCGCTGGGACGCCCATCTGGCCAAGATCAACGCGGAGATCCCCGGCCTGGTCCCGGTGGCCAAGGGCAACGGCTACGGCCTGGGTATCGACCGCTTGGTCGACGAGGCGATCAAGCTCGGCGTGGACACCCTCGCCGTCGGGACCTTCGCCGAGGCCCGACGCCTGCCGGAGCGGGCCGAGGAGTTCTCCAAGGTCGTCGTCCTGACCCCGCACCTGCCCGGCGACCCCACCGAGGGTCTGCCGATCGCGCTGTTCGGTCGGGTCGTGCACACCGTCGCGACCGCCGAGGCCGCCGCCGACCTGCCCGGCAAGCGGGTGATCGTCGAGTGCCGGACCTCGTTGCGTCGGCACGGGATCGGCGCCGACGATCTCGGCACGCTGGCGGCGGCGCTGGCCGACGTGCACCTGGAGGGCTTCGCCCTGCACCTGCCGATGGTCCGCCCGCGCGGCGCGCACCCGGTGGCCGAGGTGGCGACCTGGGTCGAGCGACTCAAGGCGGCCGGCCTGCCGACCGCCACGATCTACGTGAGCCACCTGTCCGGCCCCGAGGTCAGCGGGCTGGGCAAGCAGTTCCCGGACACGACCTTCCGCGCCCGGGTGGGCACCAAGCTCTGGCTCGGCGACCGCGGCGCGCTGGCCCCGAAGGCCCGGGTGCTCGACGTCGAGCAACTCGCCCGGGGCGACCGGTACGGCTACCGGCAGCGCAAGGCCCCCCGCGACGGCCACCTGGTGGTGGTCGCCGGCGGGACCGCGCACGGCGTCGGCCTGGCCGCGCCGAAGCCGGTGGCGGGCGCGATGACCCGGGCCAAGGTCGCGGCCGAAGGCACGTTGGCGACGTTCAACCGCACGCTCAGCCCCTTCAGCTGGGCCGGCAAGCAGCGCTGGTTCGCCGAGCCGCCGCACATGCAGGTCTCGCTGCTCTGGCTCCCCGGCGGCGTCGAACCGCCCGCCGTCGGGGACTACCTCGACGTGGAGACCCGCATGACCACGACGACCTTCGACGAGGTCGTCGAGGTCTAGCCCGGGCCCCCGGCGGTCGCCCGCCCAGCGGCCACCGGCCGCGGCGTGTCGTTTCACGAAAGCGCAGTAGTTCAGGTCGTATCGACCGTCTGAGCCTGCGGATGTGCGCTTTCGCTGGACGACACGCCGGGGGCCGAGCCGAGCGTGCGTGCGTCTGGTCGGTTTCAGCTGGCGAAGGCGCAGGTCACGTAGACCTGGATCGTGCGGTTCTTGGTGGCCACGTTGGTCACGCGGACGATCCAGCCCTTGGCGTCCGGGGTCGGGCCGGAGCCGTTGAGGACCAGATCCGACGTGCCGTTCATGCCGCCGCCGAGCGCGTAGCGGCCGTCCTTGCACTTCACCGTGTAGGTCGCCGCGGTGCGGGCCTTGGCCTTGGTCTGCGTGGCGACCATGCGGTAGCCCGCCACGCCGTTCTTGCCCGCCGGGCCCTGGGCACCGACGGTGCCGGCCACGCCCGCGACGCCCTGGGTGCCGGCCGCACCGGCGGCACCGGCGGCGCCGGTCACGCCGACCGGACCCTGCTGGTTCCAGCTGACGGCTTCGCCGGTGCCCAGCGAGAGTGGGCCCATGCCGGTACAGGTCGGAGCAGTGCCGGTGGTGACGCGGGAGATCTCGCCGTCGAACAGGCAGCCCTTGAACACGGTCGCGGGCTCGGGGTCCACCGCCATCGCGACGGTCGGCACGGTGATCGCCACGGCCACGACGGGCAGGGCGACGATGGCGAGCGAGCGGGCCTTCGGGCGGGCGATGCGGATCATGCGAGAACTCCCCCACGCGCGGCTGGTGACCGTCGATCACCGCGAAGAGCCGCGCCTTCGCATGCATAGTCGGGCTCCCACCCCCTGCTCTTGATGAGCCGATCGTCCGGACCCGGATCGGACATTCGGGTGATTCTCGGACGACTCGCCCGGCGACCCGGCCCCGTTGACCTGCCCCACGAGGCAGGGCTACCGTCTGGCCCGTACGCGTACGGTACGCGTACGGAGGCGAGGTGATCCGATGCCGCCCGCCACTGCGCGCGCCACCGAGCGGCTCACGCTCGAGGCGATCGTGGACGCGGCCGAGGAGCTGGTCGCCGCCGAGGGCTTCGAGGGCCTGAGCATGCGCAAGCTGGCCCGGCACTGCGGCGTCGGCGCGATGACGCTCTACGGCTACGTCCCCACCAAGGACGACCTGCTGGGCGCGCTGGCCGACCGTCTCCTCGCCGACCTCGACCTGCCCGGCCCGGCCGACGGGGACTGGGCCTACCGGGTGGCGGCGGTGTTCCACTCGGTGCGCCGGGCCTTCCTGGCCCACCCGGAGCTGGTGCCCATCGTGGCCGCGCACCGGGTCGACGGGCTGTCGGCCTACCGGGGTGCGGAGATCATCTTCGGCGCGCTACGCGAGATCGGGCTGGACGACGGCCAGATCATCAGCGCCTTCAGCACGCTCACCTCCTACACGGTCGGGGCGGCGCAACGCGAGATCGGGTTGTCGGGTCGGGCCGCAACCGGCCGGGCGACCCTGCCGGGCATCAGCGCACTGCCGGGCGAGAAGTTCAGCCACGTCATCGGGCTGGCCGGGCGCTTGGCCACCCGGGACTTCGATGCCGAGTTCAGCTCCGGCCTGGACCTCCTGATCACGGGACTGCGCGGATGGGTGGAGAACACGTGAGCAGTGCTGTCAACAGACCGGGCATGGCGAACCCGCTGCACTGGGTGGCCACCGACCCCGGCGTGCTCTGGTCACCGGGCAACGTCTCCGAAGCGATCCCCGGGGTGTCCACCGCGCTGAACTGGTCGTTCATCGATGACGCCATCGAACTCGCTGCGCGCCAGGCCTTCGCCGCGATGGGCGTGCTGACCCCGGGCGAGGTCACTCTCAACGACCGCGCCGAAGACCGCTTCATGGTCGCCTTCTACGGCCGGACCGTGGCCAACATCGAGGCGATGCGCACCATCGGCGACCGGATGCCGGGCACCTCGGCCAACGCGGTCGAGGCGCAGCTGTTCGGCGTGGTCCGCCCGGACGCGGTCAACCACTCGACGCTGTCCCGGGTGCCGGCAATTGCCCTCCGGATGCCGCGCACCGCGACGCGGCTCAAGCGGGACTCCCTCGCGCTGCGCGCGGAGATCGTCGCGTGGTGGCGGGACGCGGTGCTCTCCCCGCCGGACTCGCTGCCGGCCGCGACCGCGCTGCTGGCCGAGGCCCGCCGCCGCTACACCCGCGCGTTCTCCCTCGGCGTGCTGAGCTCGATGCTCTCCCAGGCCCTCTACGACCAGGTCGTGCTGCTGGTCCAGGGCGCCGACCGGCCGGGCCCGCAGCACCGTCTGGTCACTGGCTACGAGGGCATGCTCGAGACCGGACTGGTCACGGACCTGTGGGATCTGGCCCATGACCGGCTCGACCGGGCCACCTTCCTGCTCCGGCACGGGTTCCACGGTCCGGACGAGGGCCAGATGGACAGCCGGGTCTGGCGCGAGGACACCGCGCCTCTGGAATCCCAGCTGCGCCGGTTCGCCGCCCTCGGCCCGGAGGCGCACCCGGCCCGGGCCGAGGCCCGGCAGATCGCGGTCCGCGAGGCGGCGGAGGCCGAGCTGCTCGGCGCGGTCGGGCGGCTCAAGGCGCCCGGGGCGAAGCTGGTGCTGAAGATCGCCCGGACCCTGGTACCGCTGCGCGAGATCGGGAAGGCCAACTACACCCAGTGCCTGGACGGGGCCCGCCTCGCCGCCCGCGTGATCGGGCGAGAACTGGTCGCCTCCGGTCGGCTCGACAACCCCGAGGACGTGTTCGGCCTGACCTACGGCGAGCTCACCGCAGCCCGGCTACCCGACGACCTGCGCAGCCTCGCCGCCGAGCGGACCGCGATCCGGGCGGACTACCTGACCACCGACCTGGCCGACAAGTGGACCGGGGCGCCGCAGCGGATCCCGCTGGCCACCGCGGACAGGGCCGATAGCTGGGCGGCGAGCGACCAACCGATCACCGGCGAGGGCGTCGGCGGCGGGACCGTCACCGGCCGCGCCCGGGTCGTCCTCGATCCGGCCACCGAGGACCTCGAGCCCGGGGAGATCCTCGTGTGCCGCTCCACCGACCCGGGCTGGACCTCGCTGTTCCACCTCGCCGGCGGGGTCGCCGTCGACATGGGCGGCACCATGAGCCACGCCGCGATCATCGCCCGCGAACTGGGCATCCCGTGCCTGACCTGCACGGTGGACGGGACCCGCCGGGTGCGTACCGGCGACCTTGTCCGCCTGGACGGGGACGCCGGAAGCTTGGCCATTCTCGAACGACAAGGCCTTGAACAGCAGGAGCAGTAGATGAAGGTTCTGGTCACCGGTGCGACCGGCGTCTACGGGCGCAGCGTCGTCGAACGTCTGGTCCGCGCGGGCCACGAGGTCGTAGCCGTCGCGCGGCGCCCACCGAAGGCGCTGCCGCCGGGCGTGCGCTTCGCCGCCGCGGACGTGCAGGACCGGGACGCGCTCACCGCCGCGATGGCCGGTTGCGAGGTGGTCTGCCACCTCGCGTTCGTTGTCACTCCGATCAAGGACCGCGAGCTCTCCCGACAGATCAGCGTCGGCGGCACCGCGAACGTCTGCGAGGCGATGAAGCGCACCGGAGCGCGGCGTCTGGTGTTCGCTTCCTCCGCGATGAGCTACGGCGCCAACCCGGACAACCCGCCACTGTTCATCGAGGCGCACGAGCAGCGCCCCGCGGCCGACTACGTCTACGGCACCGACAAGAAGGCTGCGGAGCAGATCATCCTCGACTCCGGGGTGGAGGCCGTGCTGGCCCGGACCGGGGTGACCGTCGGCCGCAACATCGACAACCTGCTGCTCGACGTCTTCGCCGCGCCCGCGATCATCGGGATCAAGGGCGTGGACATCCGCTACCAGCTGGTCCACCAGGACGACATCGGGCGCTTCTTCGCCACCGCCTGCGAGTCCGGCCCGCCCGGCCCGGTGAACGTCGCGCCGGCCGACTTCCTGCCGCTGCGCACGATCGCCCAGATTCTCGGCAAGCGCTACGTGGAGACCAGCGCGAAGAGAGCGCTCAAGGCCATCGAGTTCGCCTGGAGGCACGACCTGGCCGACATCACCCCGGGTGAGGCAGCCGGCATCTCCTACCTGCCGCGGATGGACACCACCCGGCTGCGCGAGGAGTGGGGTTTCGAGTGCGCGTGGAGCACCGCCGACGGGGTGGTCGACCTGCGGCGCGCGGTCACCGGCATCACGGCCGTGGCCAAGAGGCGGGTCGAGGTGCCGTGGCGGCTGCGCTTCCCGACCCAACGCCCGGGTGACGTCGTCTCCGACGCTGCGGCCGGCCGGCCCGGCCTCGGCGCCGCGGGCGGGCAACTCGATTCCGACATCCCGCTGAAGTACCCGACCGTGCGGGCATTCGCCGGCCCAGCTCCCCTGCCCGCGCTGACCCTCACCACGCACCTGTATGTGCTGCGCGCGGCTGCGACCGGGATGCTCGACACCTTCGGCGGGGCGCCCGGGGTCCGGCACGAACTCGGCGGAGCCGGCGCCGCCGCGGTCGGGCACCGGCTCTACGTGAACGACGACGTCGCCTACGCGGTGGAGCATTCCGGTGGCCGACGCCGGGTCGTCGGGCAGGCCTACGGTCGCGAGGTTGAGCGGGTCGCGGGCTGGGCCGCGGAGACCCTGGAACGCGCGACCGATCCGACGGGTCTCTCCGACGTCCGGCTCGACGCCATGCTCGGGCTGGTACTCGACGATCTGGCCTGGTTCTGGGCGATCGCGGCTACCGGCGCAGCGTTGGAAGGCGACGAGCTCGGCGACCTGGCCGCGCTGCTCACCGCTTTCCCTGATGGGTCGTCACCTTTCACGGCCACCGCGGAGTCCGGGCGCGACGACGGCGGGCACTCCCGGGCGCGACTGCGCGCCGAGCGAGTGGTGCGGGCGCTGACGCAAGCGCTGGCCCGACTCATCCGCGAACGGGCCGACCGGCTCGTGATGGCCGGCGCGATCAAGGACGCCGACGACGTCGCCCACCTGACCTGGGACGAACTGCTCGCCCCGCCGCACGACCTGGCTGTCGTCATCGGGGCCCGCCGCGCCGAGCACCAACGGCTGGCTGCCCTCACCCTGCCGGCGACCGTCTCGGTCACCGGCCCGACCAGCGCCGTCGCAACCGGAGGTACCCGATGAGCACGCTGTCCCCCCAGGCCCTCGTGCCCGACGCCGGACTGGCCCCCGAGGCGGAGGACATCAGCCTGTACGTCCGCGGTGGGCGGCTGCGCAGCTCCGCCGAGGTGGTGCCGGACGCGGTCGAGGCCGAACGGATCGGCATTTCCCGGCTCTGGCTCTCCGAGCGCTACGACCTCAAGGAAGCCGGCGTTCTGCTCGGCGGGATGGCGGCCCGCACCACCCGGCTCAAGCTGGGCACGGCCGCCTTGTTCCCCGGCTCGCGCAACGTGTTGCTCACCGCCGCGCTGGGTTCGACCATGCATTCCGCGTTCGGACCGCGGTTCACCCTCGGCCTGGGCCGCAGCATGAGCGCGTACATCCAGAACGCGAACCTGACCGAGATCTCCTACGCCGCGCTCGCCGACTACCCGGACCTGTTGCGCCGGATCTGGCGCGGCGAGGACATCGACTACGACGGGCCGGTCGGCAGCTTCCGGGGCCTGCACATGGCCGACACTTACCCGGGGCCGGCGCCGGAGATCTATTCGGTGAACCTCGGCGGCCCGAGGGCGTCCCGCGTCACGGCCACGGCCGGATTCGACGGGGTGTACCTGCAGCCGTTCATGACCGCCGAGGCGGTGGACAACACCAAGATCTACCTGCAGAAGGCGTGCGAGGAGATCGGCCGCGACCCGGCGTCGATTCGGATCGTCGTGCCGATGATCAGCGCCCCCGAACTCGACGACGAGCGGGCACGCGCCTACATGCACGCCCGGATGGTCACCTACCTCGGACAGCCCGGCCTGGCCGAGGCCTACGAGCGGATCAACCGCTGGGACGCCAAGCTCGCCGACCCGGTCCGCAATCATCCGATGTTGGCCCACGACCCGGACCGGGTCGACCACAACTTCCACCGCGACCAGCTGATGGAGGTCGCCAACCTCGTGCCGGACGAGTGGATGTACTCGACCTCGCTGGCCGGCTCGCTGGACGACTGCGTGGCGAAGATGGCCGCGTACAAGGCCGCGGGGGCGGACGAGATCTGCTTCTACGGCAGTACCGCTGCGGAGAACGCGAGCCTGGTTGCCGCCTGGCGCGACCGCTAGGAGGGCATGCAAACGGTGGCCGGCCCCCGAGGGCCGGCCACCGCCTACGTGATGGAGCGTCAGGCAGAGGCGCAAGTCACGAACGGTTCGGGCCATTGCCAGTGATCACGCGGGATTGACACCCACAGTTTCTGACTAACCGTCAGCTCATGTGATCGGGAGCTGACCCGGATAGCCGTCGACGATTCCGCCCGAATCATCCAGACTGGGCCGGTGACCGACCCCGTCAGCCGACCGCGCCGACGCGCCCGGCTGTTGGCGCGCCTGCTCGGCGGGCTGCTCGCGGCGGTGTTGCTGGGCCTGATCGGATGGTCGGGATGGTTCCGGGTCACCTACGGCTCGTTCCCGGGGATGGACGTCGGCGACCGGATCAGCTGGTGCGGGCACGACTTCCACGCCTCGGTCAGCGACCTGACCGCGGCGGAGGCCAACGACGATCCGGACCATCCATTGGTACCCGCGTTCAAGTACCCGCCGGTGTGGCCCAAGGCCACCTTCCACGCCGCGATGCGCCCGGCATCCGAACTCACCGCCCGGCCGGACCTGCCGTGCGCCGACGAGTTGTACGTGCGGACCGGCCCGGACCGCTATACCCGATATCTTCCAGCGTCGACGTGAACAACGTCGCGCGTGGGGTCAGTCGACGGCTTCGCAGATGACGACCGGGATGTCACGGTCGCTGCGCTGCTGGTAGCCGGCGTAGCCGGAGTAGACCTTCACGATCTGCGGCCACAGTTCGGCCTTCTCCGCCGGCGCCGCCGTGCGGGCGCGCATCTTGCGCGTCTCGCCGGCCAGGGTGATCTCGACGTCGGGGTTCGCAGCCAGGTTCTTGTACCAGTCCGGGTGTTCGTCGTGACCGCCCTTGGAAGCGACGACGATGACCCGGCGGTCGTCGAAGATCGGCGTCGTCAGGAGGGTCGAGCGACGTTGACCGGACTTGCGCCCGATTGTGTGGAGCTCGAGCGTCTCCATCCCGCCGAGCCGCTTCGGGAAGCGCCCGCCGGTCAGGGTCAACAGCGTCCGGTGCCCGGTCTCGAGCACCCAGGCGCCGACGCCGGCCACCACATTGTTCTGCTTCGACATGCGCCGAGCCTAAGCGCCGCCGGACGATACCCACCCACCGTCGCGGGCAGCGCCCAGCAGGAAACGTGCTCGGCGGCCGCGCGGGCGAGGAGGGAAGTCACGTCGAGGTCGACGAGGCGGCCTGCCCGCCTCACCGCACGCAGGTGCCGGTGGGTGTCGATCAGACCGGGCAGGACAATCCGGTCGCGGGCATCGATCACCTCGACATCGGACAGGACGCCGGCCACGTCGTCGAGTCGGCCGACCGCGGAGATAAGGTCGCCGTCGATCAGCAGATCACCGCGGGACCGCACAGAGCCGGGGACCATCGTGACGAGCCATCCGCCCTGGAGCAGGGTCATCGTCATGATCGTCCCCCAGATCTCTCGCTACATCCGTGCTCGCACTGACGACAGTCCTCGACCGTCAGCGGCGGTCCGCGAGGAACAGGTAACGGTTGAGGCTGAAGAACCCGTCGGCGCCGAGGGAGCGCAGATCGGCGGCCCACGCCTGCACCTCGTCGGCGTCGACGCCGTCCCGGCCCGGCACGAACGCCTCCACCAGGCCGACGAGCCCCGCGGCGAAGGACCGTTCATCCCATCCGACCGTGAGCAGTGGGAGGACGCGAACCTCCGGCGCGCCGAAGCCGGCGTCCCGGAGAAATCGGGGCAGTCGACGCGGCAGAGCGGGGTCGACGAGGTGGGCGTCCCACGCCGTAAGAATCCGTCGCATCCGGGCCGGATCCGCGCTGTGCCAGACCAGCGAGTCCCAGTCGGTGTCGAGGACGAAGATCCGGCCGTCGGGGCTCAGCACCCGTCGCGCCTCGGCGAGCGCAGCCGGGACCTCGGCGACATACTCATAGACCTGAGTGACCGTCAGAACGTTCACCGACGCATCGGCCAGGGGCAGCGCCGTTGCCTCGCCGGATCGATGCTCGATCGGCGCCGCCCCCGCCGGCACCTCGCGGGCCTGCGCAAGTGCCCGCATCGCTTCGCTGGGTTCCACAGCCACAACGAGCCCGTCGGGTCCCACCTCCGCGGCCATCTCTACGGTGAGAAACCCGGGCCCGGCCCCCACGTCGACGACGCGCTCGCCTTTCCGCAGCCCACCATGTCCAGCGATGCCCGGCGCTGCGCGATTAGCTCGGGGCTCAGGTATGCCGCCTCAAGCCGCCGGGAGGTGGTCTCGTCGAAGCCCATCGGGTCGGTCATGCCCGGACGGTAGCTGCCGTAGGTAGCTCAGTTCTCCCGGACCATGACCACCAGAAGGTTGTCCCGGCCGCGGCCGAGTCGGTCCGTGGCCGTACCGACAACCTGCCAGCCCATGGCGGCGTAGGCGGCGATAGCCTCGCCGACCTTGTCGGGATCGAAGCGGTCGCCGAAGAACTTGTCCTTGTGGCTCAGCACTTTGTAACTCACGGGCGGCCCGGCCAAGCTCGGCCCGAGGACCCACGCGGGTTCGGCCGCGGCGGACGACGGCAG
>NZ_JACDFE010000052.1 GCF_013815995.1 Sporichthya sp. | reverse complement strand
GCCCAGGCCGCCCCCGCCGCCGGGAGCAGCCGCAGGTCGATCCGCTCCCCCGCGCGCACCGGGCGACGCTAGGCGCGACGGCGCCCCTCGCCACCTGATCCGGCCGCGGCTGTGGACGAAAGCGAGCCCGGCGCAACCTGGGGACAACCGGCCCAACTTCTGCTGCGCGCCGCGCCCATGCGAGCCCTCGAAGGCGCGCCAGGCTTCAGATGGTGGGCAGGTCAGTCGGGACGGTAGGCCTCGGCGCGGTCCAGGTAGATCTGGCCCGGGGTGAGCTCGTTGCCGAAAAGCTCGGACACCGTGACGAAGGTGTACCCGCGGTTCGCCAAGGACTTCAGGATCCGCGGCACCGCCGCCACCGTGGTCGGGTGCACGTCGTGCAGCAGCACGATCGAGCCGGGCTGGACCTGGCTCATCACGCTGCGGTACACCCGGGTGGAATTGCGGTACTTCCAGTCCAGCGGGTCGACGTCCCACAGGACCGCCGGCGCGTTCAGGCGCCCGAGTTCGGCCGCCACCCGCTTGGAGATCGCGCCGTAGGGCGGGCGCACCAGGGTGGGCCGGGTCCCGAGGAGCCGCTCGATGAGCCGGGCCGTGCGGTTGATCTGGGTCTCGATCTGGCCGTTGCTGCTCGCGGTGAGCTGCGGGTGGGACCAGGAGTGATTACCGATCTCGTGCCCGGCCTCGGCGATCGCGCGCAGCCGGTCGGGGCTGTCCGCCACGACCTCACCGAGCGGGAACCAGGTGGCCAGCGCACCGGCGTCGGCCAGCATCCGGAGCAGCCGGTCGGTCTGGGCCCCTGGGCCGTCGTCGAAGGTGAGCGCCACGCACTTGAGGTGCCGGCAGTCGATGTCGCGGCCGTCCGTGGTGATGGGCTCGGTCGGCTCGTCGGGCACGAAGTCCTCAGGGCTGACGTCCGGGCCGAGCATGCCGCGGATCCGCGCGTTCTCGGCCTGACGCAGGGCCCGATCGCGCGCCTTGGCCTGTGCCTCGGACAGGACATCGGAGTCGCCTGGATCCAGGTTCTCTGCCGCCACGGGCGCGGCGGCGTCGTGACTTGCCGCGCTCAGGCTGTTGCCGGCCACCACAGCGATGGTGGAGACGGCGAGGACCGCGGCCGACAGGGCCGCGAGCACGGCGATCCGCCGTCCCCGGGTCTTCTCCTCCGCCACCGATTCTCCTGACCGCTAGGTCAGAGACAATCTCACAATCAGGGACATATGGGGTAAATCGGGCCTTTGATCACGACCGTTCGGTGTAAACTTTTCCGGGCCTCAGCTCTCCCCCGAAGAGTTCCGAGACGGTCACGAAGACGTAGCCGCGCTCGGCCAGCGCGCTCAGGATCCGCGGCACCGCGGCGACCGTGGTCGGGTGAACGTCGTGCAGCAGCACGATCGACCCCGGGCCGACCTGGCGCATCACGGCGGCGACCGTGGTCGGGTGAACGTCGTGCAGCAGCACGATCGACCCCGGGCCGACCTGGCGCATCACGTTCGCGTAGACGGTGTCGGCGTTGCGGTACTTCCAGTCCAGCGGGTCGACGTCCCACAGGATCACCGGGTCACCGAGCCGGCCAGGGTCCGCGGTCACCCGGGGTGAGATCGAGCCGTAGGGCGGACGCACCAGCGAAGGCCGGGTCCCGACCGTCCGCTCGATCTCGCGGGCGGCGCTTGTGATCTGAGTGTCGACGGCGTCGTCGTCGAGCGTGGTGAGTTGCGGGTGCGACCACGAGTGGTTGCCGATCTCGTGGCCGGCCCGAGCGATCGCGCGCAGCCGCTCCGGGCTGTCCGCCACGACCTCCCCGACCGGGAACCAGGTGGCCACGGCGGCGTAGCGATCCAGCATGTCGAGCAGGGTTCCCGTCTGCGCCCCGGGACCGTCGTCGAAGGTGATCGCGACGCACTTGACCGTGGCGCAGTCGACGTCGAGACCGTCGACGATCGGCGTGCCGAGGGAAGCGAGGGCGGCGTCCTCGGAGACGGTCGTGGTGTGCGGCAGGGTCCGCGCCTTCTCGACCTCCGCCGCAACCGGCACCGCGGTGTCACGGGACGCGGCGCGGTCGAGATCACGCGCGGCCATGGCGACACCGACGGACATCGCCACCACGAGCAGCGGTGCGATCACGAGGGCGACCAGTCGCCCCGACCACGCGGACAGCAGCGCTCTACCCACGGTTCCCCCAAGCCCGGAACCCCACCGGTGTCGCCAGAAACCGGTGCAGGGCCGAGCATGGAGGAGAATTCGGGCGGTGTGGTCCGGCTCTCACGCGAACGGCGCGATCCGAACTCGGCCATTCGGGTGATGTCGCGGAGTAGCGCCTGACGCGGTGTCAGACCGCTCCACCCACCGCGCCACAACGCCGACGGAGGCTGAGGCTGCACTTCGTTACGCCAGAGGCGTTCGGGATGCCCCAGGAGTCAGCCCACGTAACGAATTGCAGCCTCAGCCTCGGGCCGCGGTTGACTGCTGGAACCGGACGGTGGTCACACGCGTACGCGGTCCTTCAGGTCGGCGTAGGTGGCCGGACCGATCCCGGGAACCTCCTGCAGTTCCTCGACCGTGCTGAACCGGCCGTGTTCCTCGCGCCAGTCCAGGATCCGCTGAGCCAGCACCGGCCCCACCCCGGGCAGCCCGTCGAGATCGGCCAACGTCGCGGTGTTGAGGTTGACCTGCCCGCCGCTCGCGCCCACCGACGCGGACCCTGCCGACCCGGGGCTAGCCGACCCAGGTCTAGCCGACCCAGCCGCAACCGATCCCGCGGGTTCCAGCACCACCTGCTCGCCGTCGGAGAGCTGCCGGGCCAGGTTCAACGACGTCGTCGACACCCCCGACCGGGCCCCACCCGCCGCGCGCAGCGCGTCCAGCACGCGGGAACCCGACGGCAGTCGCACTACGCCGGGATGCCGCACCTTCCCCTGCACATCGACGACGATCTGCGCCGCCGCAGGCAACGCACCCGACGCCGGCCCCACGCCGCCGGGCGACGGCACCGGCGACCCCGTCGCAACCACCATCGCCGGGCCCACGTCCTCCACGTGTGGCCGCGACCGCACCACGACAGCACCCGCGAGCACGACCCCACCCAGCGCGATCACCGACAGCGCCGCCACCGCCCGCCGATCAATCCCCAGCCTCACCCCCGGAGGACCACCCTCGTCAGCGTCCGGCTCGGGCTCGGCCGGCGGCTCGACCGTGAACAGCTCACGGAGCCGCATCTCCGCCCGCGCCCGCGTCTCCGCAAGACGCCCGGAGGCCGAAGGCAAATGCACGCCCGCAACCTAGGCACGATCGGACCGCTCCCGGCCTCGGCGCCCGCGCCTGTGGACAGACCGGAGGCACCCGGCGACCTGGGGATAACCCGAGCCGAGCGGCCGGCGATCTACCCAGGTACGACGTTGACCAGCTTCGGCGGCCTGGCAACAACCGTGCGGACCGGTCGACCGTCGAGAGCCCGGACGACAGCCTCGGATGCGAGGGCGAGCTCGGTGAGCGCGGCCTCCGAGATGTCTGACGCCACCTCGAGCCGGTCCCGCACCTTGCCCTGGACCTGGACGACGCAGGTGACGGTGTCCTCGACCAGGAGCGCCGGATCCGCGACCGGGAACGGCTCGTAGGTCAGCGTGGAGGAGTGCCCGAGCTTGGCCCAGAGTTCCTCGGCGACGTGGGGGGTCAGCGGAGCGATCATCAGGACCAGCGACTCGGCCACCGAACGCGGCAACCCACCCTCGGCGCCCACCACCCGGGTCAGGTGGTTGTTGCACTCGGTCAGCTTCGCGATCGCGGTGTTGAAGCGCAGGTTCGCCATGTCGCGGGCGACACCGTCGATGGTGCGGGCCAGCAGGCGCGCGGTCGCGTCGTCGGGCGCCTTGTCCTGCACCCGCGGCTCGCCGGAGGACTCGTCGACGATGTTGCGCCACAGCCGCTGCAGCAGCCGGAACGAGCCGACCACCGCGCGGGTATCCCAGGGCCGGGAGACGTCCAGCGGGCCCATCGCCATCTCGTAGAGCCGCAGCGTGTCCGCGCCGTAGGTGTCGAACATGTCGTCGGGGGTCACCGAGTTCTTCAGTGACTTGCCCATTTTCCCGTACTCACGGGAGACGACCTCGCCGTTGTAGGTCCAGACCCCGTCCGGGCCCTCGACGACCTCCTCGGCGGGGACCAGGATGCCGCGGGCGTCGCGGTAGGCGAAGGCCTGGATGTAGCCCTGGTTGTACAGCCGGCGGAACGGTTCGGAGGAGGAGACGTGGCCCAGGTCGAACAGGACCTTGTGCCAGAAGCGCGCGTACAGCAGGTGCAGCACGGCGTGCTCGACGCCACCGACGTACAGGTCGACGCCGCCGGGGTCGCCCGCGCCGCGCGGACCCATCCAGTACTTCTCGACCTCGGGGTCGACGAAGACGTCGGGGTTGGTCGGGTCCAGGTAGCGCAGCTCGTACCAGCACGAGCCGGCCCACTGCGGCATCGTGTTGGTCTCGCGTCGGTACTCCTTGAGGCCGTCGCCCAGGTCGAGGGAGACCGTCGACCACTCGGTGGCGCGCGCCAGCGGTGACTCCGGATCTGACTCGGCGTCATCCAGCTCGAACGTGCGCGGGGAGTAGTCCTCGACCTCGGGCAGCTCGACCGGCAGCATCTCCTCCGGCAGGGCAACCACGCCGTGCTCGTCGTAGACCACCGGGAACGGCTCGCCCCAGTACCGCTGCCGGCTGAAGAGCCAGTCCCGCAGCTTGTACTGCACGGTGGCCTCGCCGACGCCCTTGGCCACCAACCACTCGGTGATGCGCTCCTTGGCCGCGGTCATGCTCAGGCCGTCGAGCGAGATCTCGGCGTTGGCCGAGTTGATCGAGACGCCCTCGCCCGTCCACGCGCCGTCGGCCCAGTCCTCCGGCGGCTGGACGGTGCGAACGATCGGCAACCCGAACGCCTCGGCGAAGGCCCAGTCCCGCTCGTCCTCGGCGGGCACGGCCATGATCGCGCCGGTGCCGTACCCCATCAGCACGTAGTCGGCGACGAAGACCGGGATCGGTTCGCGGTTGACCGGGTTGGTCGCGTACACACCGGTGAAGACGCCGGTCTTCACCTTCGAGTCCAACTGGCGCTCGACCTCGGACTTCGACATCGCTGCGGTCCGGTACGCCGCACCCGCTGCGGCCGGGGTCGGGTGCCCACCGGTCCAGGACTCGGGCAGCTCGCCCGGCCAGGCCGCGGGCAGTAGGTCGTCGACCAGTTCGTGCTCGGGCGCCAGCACCATGTAGGTCGCGCCGAACAGGGTGTCGGGCCGGGTGGTGAAGACGGTGATCGCCGCGTCCGAGCCGGCTGCGGTCTGCACCGCGAAGTCCACCCGCGCACCGTGCGAGCGCCCGATCCAGTTGCGCTGCATCAGCTTGATGGCGGCGGTCCACTCCAGGTCGTCCAGATCGGCGATCAGCCGGTCGGCGTAGGCGGTGATCCGCATCATCCACTGGCGCAGGTTGCGTTTGAAGACCGGGAAGTTGCCGCGCTCGCTGCGCCCGTCGGAGGTGATCTCCTCGTTCGCCAGCACCGTGCCCAGGCCTGGGCACCAGTTCACCGGCGCGTGCGAGAGGTAGGCGAGGCGGTGCGAGTCGACGATGTCGCGCCGCTCCCGCTCGGCCAACGCGGTCCAGGCGCGGCCGTCCGGGGTCGGGCGCGAGCCGTCGGCGTACTGCGCGATCAGCTCGTCGATCGGGCGCGCCTTGTCGACGTCGGTGTCGTACCAGGAATTGAAGATCTGCAGGAAGATCCACTGCGTCCACCGGTAGTAGTCGGTGTCCGTGGTGGAGATCGAACGGCGGGCGTCGTGGCCCAGCCCCAGCGCCCGCAGCTGCCGGCGCATGTTCGCGATGTTGGCCTCGGTGGTGACCCGCGGGTGCTGCCCGGTCTGGACCGCGTACTGCTCAGCGGGCAGCCCGAAGGCGTCGTAGCCCAGGCAGTGCAGGACGTTGTAACCGGTCATCCGCTTGTACCGACCGAACACGTCGGTGGCGATGTAACCGAGGGGGTGCCCGACGTGCAGGCCCGACCCCGAGGGGTACGGGAACATATCCATCACGAAAAGCTTCTCGCGCCCGGCGACCTTCTCGGGCTCGCCCATCGGGCCGGCCGGGTTCGGCGCCTCGAAGGTGCCCTCGGACTCCCAACGGTCCTGCCAGCGCCGTTCCAGATCGTTGGCCAGGGCAGCGGTGTAGCGGAACTTCGGGCTCTCGTCATTCACCGGGGCTTCGCCCGGGACCGGCTCGGCGGTGTCGCTCATTGGACTGAGTCTAGTGAGCGCGGCCGGGCCGGAGGCTCGCAAGCAGGTACGGCGCGAGCACGGCCGCGACCAGCACCCCGAGCACGGCGAAGGACCCGGCGGCCATCAGACCACCGGCCAGCAGGCCACCGATGGCGCCGGCCAAGTTCATCGACACGTCCGCACTGCCCTGCGCCCGCGCGCGGTCCTCGGGCGCGACCGCCGCGACGAGCAACGCCGAGGCGGCAACGAGCCCGGCGCTCCAGCCCAGCCCGATGAGAACCAGCCCGGCTCCGAGCACGCCCGGCTCGTGCTGGTCGGCCGACGCGCAGACCAGCGCACCGGCGAGGGAGATCACCGCGCCGGCCGACAGGACGCGGGTCGAGCCCCATCGGTCGACGAGGACGCCGAAGACCGGACTGAAGAGATACATGCCCGCCACGTGCGCACTGATCACCAGGCCGATCACCTGCAGGTCCGCACCGCCGTGGTCGAGATGGACCGGCGACATCGACATCACCGCGACCATCGACAGGTGCAGCAGGGCGACTCCGACCAGCGCGAAACGAGCCGCCGGAATCGCCCAGACGATTCCCCATCCGGTCCCGGAGGAGCGACCGGCCTGGGCTCCGATCAGTTCCCGGGCGCGCACCAGCGGGTCGGGGCGCAGCCGGCTCCAGACGACGACCGCGGCGGCGGCGTAGAGCACAGCACCGGTGAGGAACACGCCGGCGTTGCCGGACACAGCGGTGCGGTCGGTGAGATCCCGCGCCGGACCGGCCAGGTTCGGACCGGCGACCGCACCGAGCGTGCCCGCCCAGAGCACCGTGCCCACCGCTCGACCCCGCCGGTCCGGCTCGGCCAGGTCCGCGGCGGCGAAGCGGGCCGCCAGGCCGGTGGCCGACCCGATCCCGAAGCCGAGCATCCCGACCAGCAGCACCGGCCAGAATCCCAGTTCGACCCCGACCGCAGCGACCAGTGCGCCGACCGCGGCCAGCAGGTAACCGGAGCCGAGAGATCCACGACGCCCGCCGGAGTCGGCGATCCGCGCGAGCAGCGCCGAACCGATCGCCGCGCCCCCGGCGGTCGCGGTCAGGACCGCACCGCCGACGGCGTCGGAGCCGGAGATGTCGACCGCCGCGACGGCACCCACGGTGACGCCGAGCGAGATCGACACGGCGCCGAGGATCTGAGCACCCATCAGGACGCGAACCGTGTGGCGTTGGATCTCCGCCTGCCCCGCCAGGTCGGGGCGCGGCGAGACCGGTGACCCGCCCTGCTCCGTCGTCGACATGGGTACTCTGCCTCCTGGCGTCGTTGTACTGTCGCGGCCGGTCAGGCCGGGCAGCAACTCGTTTCCCCGGCCTGGGCTTCCGCTCCGGGCGCCGGTGCGGAGCACGTCATCGACTCCATCGAGGACATCGCGAACTGCTCGACGTCGGCCTTCTTGACGTACCACTCCCAGCGGTTGCCGTCCGGCGCATGCAGCCAGGTCTCGGCTTTCTCGGCGTAGCAGCACACGGCCTGGTCCACCCCGGTGGTCTGCAGACCGGCCGCCCGCAGGCGCGCGTCGGCCGCGGAGACCTCCTCGGCGGTCTCGGTCTCCACACCGAGGTGGTTGATGGTGCCCGCCGCGCCCGCGCCGGCGAACAGGATGAACTTGAGCGGCGGGTCGGCGATGACGAAGTTGGCGTAGCCGGGCCGGACCTTGACCGGCGAGGTGCCGAACATCCGGGAATAGAAGTCGATCGCCTCGTCGAGGTCGTCAACGTTGAGCGCCAGCTGGAGGTGCATCTCGATATCCTTCATTTCGACAGTCATCGATTCGATGATGGTCGAAACGTAGCGCGACGTTTCGATGTCTGTCAATATGTACTCGTGAACCTGCCGCTGACCGATGTGCCGATGACCCCGTGCTGTCCAGCGCTGGACCGCGGAGTCCTCAACGAGGCCGAGGCCGAGTCGCTGGCCGCAACCCTGAAGGTGCTCGCCGACCCGGTGCGGTTGCGCCTGGTCTCCATGCTGGTCGCAACGGAGGCGGGAGAGATCTGCGCGTGCGACCTCCCGGCCGCCCTCGGCCGCAGCCAGTCCACGGTCAGCCACCACCTGACGCAATTGGTGAACGCCGGCGTGCTGAACCGCGAGCAGCGGGGAAAGTGGGCGTGGTTCCGGCTCCAGCCCAGCCGACTGGCCGAGATCGCCGGGGCGCTCGCAGGTGGTCCCTCGCCTTCCCGAGCCTCCGCGCGGTAGGACCGCGCGGATTTCCAACCCGCTGACGCCGCCTCAGCGGTCGTCGGACAGGACCGGTTGGGGCAGCGTGCCCGCGTTGTGCTCGACCAGCACCCAGCGCGGACCCGCATCGCCGCCGGGGCGCTCGGAGAGCACCGACCAGCAGCAGTTGGACAGCCCGCCGAGGACCTTCCACATCTCCGGCGGCAGACCCACCAGGTGGGCGAGGAGGACGCGGCCCGCTCCGCCGTGGGTGACGGCGACCAGCGTGGAGCGGGGCGGCAGCGCACCGACCGCGTCGAGCACGGCAGCGACCGCGCGGTCGGCCACCTCGGTCATGTGTTCCCCGCCGCCGCGGCGCTCGAGGCCGCCGGCCAACCAGGCTGCGGCCTCGCCCGGGAAGAGCTCCTCGACCTCGGCCCGGGTGCGGCCCTGCCAGGACCCGAGGTAGGTCTCGCGCAGCCGCTCGTCGAGAGCGACCGGAAGCTCCGTCAGTTCGGACAGCGCTTCGGCCGTGGCCCGCGCCCGGCCCAGGTCGGAGGAGACGATCGCGGCCGGCTTCAGCCCAGCGAGCACCTGCGCGGCCCGGGCCGCCTGCTCCAGCCCGGTCGCGTCGAGATCGATGTCGGACTGGCCCTGGAAGCGGCCGTCGAAGTTCCACGCCGTCTGCCCGTGGCGCCAGACCACGATCCGGCGGCGGGCACTCGCGCCGGAGGCGGCCGTCATCGCCTCGCCCACACCGGCCAACCGCTTACTCACGATCAGGCCGAGCCGCGCATCCGGCCCATCCGCACGGCCTCCGGCAGCTCCACGCTCGGGCAGTCCTTCCAGAGCCGCTCGAGCGAGTAGTACATCCTGTCCTCGGCGTGCTGGACGTGCACGACGATCTCCGCGTAATCGAGCAGCACCCAACGGCCCTCGCGCTCGCCCTCGCGGCGCACCGGGCGCTCGCCGAGGCCCTTGAGACGGTGCTGGATCTCGTCGACCACCGCCTTGACCTGGCGGTCGTTCGAGGCGGAGCACAGCAGGAAGATGTCGGTGATGAACAGCTGATCGCTGACATCGAAGGCGAGGATGTCCTCAGCGAGTTTGTCGGCGGCGGCTTCCGCCGCGGCGATCGCCAGTTCGACTGCGCGGGGTGATGCGGTCAAGGCCCTCAGCTTCGGTCCGGGGCGGGTCCGCCCGTCTGGATCCAGCATGGCACGAGCCCGGCCCCTTGCCTCCCCGGGCCGTCGGTGCCACATTTCCCGCACCACGTTGCCGACGGAGGTACGCCGATGGCCACTCCGACTCCCCCGGTGGATCCGCCGGTGGAACCGCCCGCGGACCCGATTGCCGTGTTGCCGGCCGAGGCGGTCAAGGATCTGCTCGCGGACCCGGTCGCCGCTCCCGATCTGCCCGGCCCCGGGCTGGAAACCCCGCCGGTCGGTGCGGTTCCGATGCCGGCGCGCCCGGCTCCCTCGCTGACTGACCCCGGCGGAGCTTCCGCCCCGCAGCGTACCGTGCGCGCCCTATCGGCGATCAGCACGGTCGGGCCCATCTCCGGGATCTTCTTCGTCGCGCTGTTCCTGACCTCCTTCCTGACGATGAACACCCCGGAACCCGACGAGGGCAACCGGGCGTGGACCTCCTACTGGGAGGACAGCGGCAACCGCACCGCGGGGATGACGGCCTCGGTCGCGATGTTGCTGGCCGCCGTCGCGTTCCTCTGGCTGGTCGCCGCGCTGCGCCGCCGGCTCACGCCCGCGATCGGCACCGACGCCTTCTACGCCTCCGGGATCGCGGCCGGTGGACTGATGTTCGTCGCCGGGTTCGGCGCCGGGCTGATTCCCTTCGGGAACGAACTCGGCGACGTGCCGATCCCGGACGACGCGGACGTGATCCGGATGCTGGACGGGCTGTACCACGGCACGATCTTCCTGCCGCTGCCGTACGCCTTGGCCGGCTTCCTGATCCCGCTGTTCTTCGCGCTGCGCGGATCGTTCCTGGTGCCCCGATGGTTGGAGTACGCGACGTTGCTCGTGGGCGTGGTGTGCCTGACCGGGCCGCTGCTCTTCGTCGTGCCGCACGCGCTGTTCATGCTGTGGACCTTGGCGGTCAGCGTCACCCTGCTGCTGCGCGAACGCGACGTGCCGCCGCCCACGATCAGCCTTTGACGCTCAGCCCTTGACGCTCAGCCCTTGACGCTCAGCCCTTGACGCTCAGCCCTTGACGCTCAGCCCTTCACGGTGGGCGGAGCCACCAGCACGACGAGCACGTCCGCGGTGAACGGCACGTCGTCGGAGAGGCGCACGGCTGCGAGCGGCAGGCCCAGGGTGGTCGCGATCGACTCCCCCAGGGCTTGCGCGTCGGGCAGCGACGATCGCACCAGGACCACTCTGGTCGCGCCTGCGGGGGCGGTGCCGCCGTCGACGTACTCGAACCCGGCATTGAGCACGTCGGCCCGTACATCGGACTCCTTCACCCCGGCACCCGGGGCAAGCTGCACGAGAATCCGCGGGGTCGCATCCCCCCGGCCCTGACCCGGCTCACCCCCGAGCAGATCCCGCACCACCGGCAGCGCGGCGGTGACATCCAGCCCGTGCCCGGAGGCGTCCAGCGGCAGTGCCCCGACGCCGAGCCTGCCCGCGACGCCGTCCCGGGACAGCCCCGTTACCACCGCGCCGAGCAGGTCCACCGGGAGTCCGGGCGCGGCCAGGATGCCGAAGTCGACCAGCAGGTCGCGCCCAGCGGTGAACACGCCGGGGAACGCCGCAGCGATGGCGGGAAAGACGTCCTTCCCGCCGTCAGGGGTGCCCACGCGCTGCAGCGCCTGCGCGCCGCTCAACGTCTGGCCGGCGACGCGAAGCCCGCCCAGTCGGTCGACGAGCAGGGTGAACTCAGATCCGTCCAGCACCCAACTGCCCACCATCGGCACGCCGAGCAACTCGGCCAGTGCCTCCCGGGTCAGCGTCGGGCCGGCTTCGGCCAGCGCGCTGCGCACCGTCAGCCGGCCCTCGCCCTCCACCGGCAGCACGAGGTCCGCGGGCACCGTGACCAGGGCGCTGCGCCCGCCGCCCCGGCGGTCGTGCAGCAGGATCGCCGAACTCGTCGCCGAGGCGTCCGCACCCGAGACCTGCAGCAGGACAGCGACCCGGTCGCTCGGCATCAACGAGTGCCCGGTGTCGACCTTCTCCCCCGAGGACCACGGGCTCCACAGCACGACGGCGCCGACCAGAGCGACCAACCCGAGGGTGACCCCGATCAACGTGAGGCGTTCCCGGCGCTGCTCCCGGCGGTCGACCTTGCGGCCGGCGCGGGAGTTCATGAAGCTCAGCCAGCCGGAGACCTCGGGTGAGTCATCGGGGGACTCGTCGACGAAGGCGAACTGCTCGGTGGAGTAAGGCTTTTCGGCCTGCTCGGGCTCCTCGCTCACGGCGCGTAGAGCTGACGCTTGGCGATGTACTGCACCACCCCGTCCGGCATCAGGTACTGGATCGGCCGCCCCACCGCGACCCGCTCCCGGCAGTCGGTCGAGGAGATCGCCAGCGCGGGCACCTCGATCAGGCTGACCTTCGCTCCCGGCAGCCCCGGGTCGGAGAGCGGGTGTCCCGGTCGGGTGCAGCCCACGAAATGGGCGAGCGCGAACAGGGCCTCCGGGTCGCGCCAGGTGAGGAGGTCCGAGAGCGCGTCGGCGCCGGTGATGAAGTAGAACTCCGCGTCAGGGCCGCGTTCGGTGCGCAGGTCCTTCAGGGTGTCGATGGTGTAAGTCCGGCCCGGCCGGTCGATGTCGACCCGACTGACCGAGAACCGCGGATTCGATGCGGTCGCGATCACCGTCATCAGGTACCGGTCCTCGGCAGTGGAGACCTCCCGGCCTTCCTTCTGCCAGGGCTGGCCGGTCGGCACGAACACGACCTCGTCGAGCGCGAAGTAGTCGGCCACGGCCGCAGCGGCCACCAGGTGGCCGTGGTGGATCGGGTCGAAGGTGCCGCCCATCACTCCGAGGCGGGGGCCCCGCTCAGTCACTGCCGCAGCAGGGTCACTTGTTGCGGTTGAACGAGAGCGTCCCCAGCAGCAGCAGGGTGAGGAACACGAAGACCGAGACGCCGACCAGGTACGGCTCGTGCTCGGCGCGCTCGGCGCGCTCGGCCTCGGCGGCAACCACGAAGTTGGTCACGGTCTGCACGATCACGGCGTTGTTCTCCCAGCAGCAGTTGACGTGTTGCGACACAGCATTTCACGCCCGGGCCTTGGCAGAGTGGGCGGCATGCGCGTGCTTGTTCTCGGTGGCACCCGGTTCGTGGGCCGGGCCGTGGTCGACGACGCCCTGGCCCGGGGCTGGAAGGTCACCGCGGTGCACCGCGGCCTGACGGGCACCCTGCCCGCCGGCGTGCGCACCCTGAGGGCCGACCGGACCTCGCAGCCCGCCCTGACCGCTGCGCTCGGCGACGGGACCTGGGACGCGGTGGTGGACACCTGGGCGGGAGCACCCGCGGTGGCCGGACTGGCCGCGCGACTGCTGCGCGGGCGGGCGGCCCGGTACGGGTACGTCTCCTCGCTGTCGGCCTACGTCTGGGGCGCCCACGTCGATGAGTCCTCGCCGGTGGTGGCCGGGGACCCGGAGGCCCGGGGCGGGGACTACGCCGCGCTCAAACGGGGCGCCGAGCTGGCCGTGCTGGCCGTCTTCCCGGACGCGGTCCTGGCCCGGGCCGGGCTGATTCTCGGCCCGCACGAGGACATCGGCCGGCTGCCCTGGTGGCTGTCCCGGGTCGCTCGCGGCGGCCCGGTGGTGGCGCCCGGGCGCCCGGACCGTCCGCTGCAGTATGTGGACGCCCGCGACCTGGCCCGCTGGATGCTCGACAACCTGGCCGGGGACCTCTGCGGGGCGATTGCCGGCCCGGTCGACGTCATCAGCCGCTCCGGGCACAGCACCACCCGCGGCCTGCTGCAGGCCTGCGTCGACGTCACCGGCTCCGACGCCCGTCCCGTCTGGGTGGGCGAGGACGCCCTGGCAGCCGCCGGCGCCGAGCCGTGGACCCACCTGCCGTGCTGGGTTCCGGAGGCCGGCGAGTTCGCGGGGTTCCTGGAGTCGGACACCTCACTGGCCGCGGCCACCGGCCTGGTCTGCCGCCCCATCACCGACACCGTGGCGGACACCTGGGCCTGGCTCCAGGCCGAGGGCTGGCCCGTCCAGCGCCCCGACCGGCCCGTCCACGGCCTGCCGCCCGAGATCGAGGCCCAGCTCCTCGCCCCCTGACGCAGCAGAAGTTGGGGCTAGGGGCGGCAGCGCTTATGGACGAACATGGCCGTCGCCGGTGACGACGTACTTGGTGCTGGTCAGCTCGGGCAGGCCCATCGGACCGCGGGCGTGCAGCTTCTGGGTGGAGATGCCTATCTCGGCCCCGAAGCCGAACTCGCCACCGTCGGTGAAGCGGGTGGAGGCGTTCACCACGACGGCGGCGGCGTCCACGGCGGCGACGAAGCGCCGGGCGGCGGCCTGACTACGCGTCAGAATCGCCTCGGTGTGGCCGGACCCGTGCGCGCGGATGTGGGTGATCGCATCCTCGAGGGAGGGCACGACGGCGGCGGCGATGTCGAGGGAGAGGTACTCGGTGTCCCAGTCGTCGTCATTCGCGGCCACGACCGCGGAGCCGCCGAGGCGGGCGAACTCGGCGTCGCCGTGCACCGTGACGCCGGCCGCTCCCAGGGCGGCCATCGCCCGCGGGACGAACTCCGCGGCGACATCGGCGTGCACCAGCAGGGTCTCGGCCGCGTTGCAGACGCTGGGGCGCTGGACCTTGGCGTTGATCAGGATCTTCTCGGCGGCGTCGAGGTCGGCGTCGGCGTCGACGTAGACGTGGCAGTTGCCGACCCCGGTCTCGATCACCGGCACGGTCGACTCCTCGACCACGGACTTGATCAGCGCCGCGCCGCCGCGCGGGATCAGGACATCGACCAGGCCCCGGGCCCGCATGAGGTGCTTGACGGCCTCGTGGGTGTCACCGGGCACCAGCTGGACGGCGTCGGCCGGCAGGCCGGTGGTGACGATGCCGTCGCGCAGGGCGCCGACGATCGCGGTGTTGGAGGCCTTGGCCGACGACGAGCCGCGCAGCAGCACCGCGTTGCCGGACTTCAGGGCCAGGCCGGTGGCGTCGGCGGTCACGTTCGGGCGGGCCTCGTAGATGATCCCGACCACGCCGAACGGGACGCGGACCTGACGCAGTTCCAGGCCGTTGGGCAGCGTCGACCCGCGAACGACCTCGCCGACCGGATCGGGCAGGCCGGCCACGTCGCGTAGCCCCTGGGCCATCGCGGCGATCCGGCCGTCGTCCAGCCGCAGCCGGTCGATCATCGCCTCGGGCGTGCCGTTCGCCGCCGCCCGCTCGCAGTCGCCCGCATTGGCCTCAAGGACCGCCGGCGCGGCGGCGAGCAAGGCGTCGGCCATCGCCTGCAGGGCGGCGTCCTTGGTGGCCCGGGAGGCCACGGCCAGGTCGGTCGCGGCCACCCGCGCCCGTCGCGCGGCGTCCAGGACGGCGGTCTCGTCGTTCATGGCCCGAGTCTATTTGTAGTGCGGGACCGGACCCAGCTCGTGATCGCCGCCTCCGGGTCGGGCTTTCTGCACGCGGGGACGAACCCGGGACGTCCGATCAACCGTGAGCTATAGCGCTCGTTCGGTCGGACGCAAGCTCAGAACGGGCGGACTCCCGGGCTGACCAGCGGCGTTTGGCCGCCACGTTGCCGATAGGTCTCCCGGTCCACGACTTCCAGACCCACGACCGACCAGTTCGGCAGCCCGGCGCTGTTCCGGTGCTCACCCCACAGGCGCAGGGCCATCGCGAGCGCGTCGTGCACGTCCGGGGCCTCTTCCCAGTACCGGACCTCGGCCCGGTCGGAGGCGTAGCGCCCGGACATCAGAAACGGGTGGTCCAGGCCCAGTCGCTCCAGGCCGGCCCTGACCTCGTCGGTGGGGACCGAGGGCCCGGCCACCGTGACCGTCACGTGCCAGAGCCGTTCCTCGCCACCACCAAAGCCGCCGCCGCCGTCGACGGCACGCAGCCGTCCACGGAAACCGCCTGCGATCTCGTCCACCGTGGCCCTTCAGTCACGCTCAGTGCCGCAGAAGCACCAGATCGTCACGATGGACGATCTCACGCTCGTACGCCGGTCCCAGCTCTGCGGCGAGTTCCCGGGTCGAACGTCCCAACAGCCCCGGAATTTCTGCCGCATCAAAGTTGACCAGCCCGCGGGCCACCGCGTGACCGTTTTCGTCCAGAAGGTCCACCGGATCGCCCGCAGCGAACGCGCCGACCACCGCCGTCACGCCGGCCGGAAGCAGCGACTTGCGGCCGCCGACCACGGCCTTCACGGCGCCGGCATCGAGTTGCAGGGAGCCGCGAGGGGTGGCGGCGTGGGCCAGCCAGAGCAGCCGGGTCCCGGCCCGTCGGCCGGTGCGCGCGAAGAAGGTGCCGACCGGGTCGCCGGCCAGCGCATTCGCGGCGTTGGGAGCCGAGGCGAGCACCACCGGGATGCCCGCCGCGGTCGCGATCCGCGCCGCGTCGACCTTGGTGCTCATCCCGCCGGTGCCGACCCCGGCCGAACCGGCCCGGCCGAGCGTCACGCCGTCCAGATCAGCAGCCGAGCTGACCTCGGCGATCAGCCGCGCCCCGGGCTTGCGCGGGTCGCCGTCGTAGAGGCCGTCGACGTCGGAGAGCAGCACCAGCAGGTCGGCGTGCACCAGGTGCGCCACCAGCGCGGCCAGGCGGTCGTTGTCGCCGAAGCGGATCTCGTGCGTGGCCACGGTGTCGTTCTCGTTGACGATCGGGACCGCGCGCATCTCGAGCAGCCGGTAGAGGGTCCGCTGGGCGTTGAGGTGATGCGCCCGACGAATCATGTCCTCAGCGGTCAGCAGGACCTGACCAACCGTCAGATCGAAGCGGGCGAAGGATTGTGCGTACTGCGCGACCAGCAGGCCCTGCCCGACGCTGGCGGCGGCCTGTTGCGTAGCCAGGTCCTTGGGTCGGCGCTTCAACCCCAGCGGCGCGAGGCCGGCCGCGATGGCTCCGGAGGACACCAGCACGACTTCCACCCCCGCCTTGCGGCAGGAGCCGATGGCGTCGACCAGGGCGTCGACCCGGGCGTTGTCCAGACCGCCCGCGGTCGTGGTCAGCGAGGACGAGCCGATCTTGACCACGACGCGGCGGGCCGCGAGCACGTCCGCCCGCTGGCTCACCGACCCTCCAGGCGTAGGTCCGTCCCGCGTCGGCCGGGCAGGAACTCGGCGCCGGCGCTGATCATGGGCTCCCAGTCGAAGACCACGGCGTCCTCGCCGAGCCCGTCCCCGCGCCCGCCGATGATGACGGTGTCGCCCTCGTGGGCGCCCAGCTTGAACAACTGCTCCTCGACGCCGAGCCGGGCGAGGCGGTCGCCCAGGTAACCCACGGCTTCGGGGTTGGAGAAGTTGGTCTGCTTCACCCAGCGCTGCGGCTTCTCCCCGCGCACCACGTAGGCCGGTCCCGCCGGGGTCTGCTCGAGGGTGACGCTGAACCCGGAGTCCCCCTTGGCGGCCGGGCGCAACACGATGCGCTCCGGTTGGGCCGCCGGGGCGGCGGCCCGGGCCGCGGTGACCAGCTCACCCAGGGCGAAGCCGAGCGCCCGCAGGCCGTCGTGGCTGACCGCGCTGACTTCCAGCACCGCCAGCCCGCGGGCCTCAAGCTCGGGACGGACGAGCTCGGCCAGCTCCCGCCCCTCGGGGATGTCGACCTTGTTCAGGGCCACGATCCGGGGCCGGTCGGCCAGCCCGCCGTAGGCCGCGAGCTCGGCCTCGATCACGTCGAGGTCGGAGATCGGGTCGCGGCCGGGTTCGAGGGTCGCGCAGTCGAGCACATGCACCAGCACCGAGCAGCGCTCGACGTGGCGCAGGAACTCCAACCCGAGGCCCTTGCCCTGGCTGGCGCCGGGGATGAGGCCGGGCACGTCGGCGATCGTGTAGCGGGTGTCGCCGGCCTGCACGACGCCGAGGTTGGGCACCAGGGTGGTGAACGGGTAGTCGGCGATCTTGGGCCGGGCTGCGGACATCGACCCGATCAGCGAGGACTTGCCCGCGCTCGGGTAGCCGACCAGCGCCACGTCGGCGACGGTCTTCATCTCCAGCTCGACCGAGAGCGACTCCCCCGGCTCGCCGAGCAGCGCGAATCCAGGAGCCTTGCGTCGCTTCGAGGCCAGCGCGGCATTGCCCAGCCCGCCGCGTCCGCCCTTGGCCAGCACGAAGCGGGTGCCGACCCCCACCATGTCGACGACGAAGTCCCCGGCGGTGGTGGTCACCAGCGTGCCGTCCGGGACGAAGAGCACCACCTCGGCGCCGTCGGCACCGCTGCGGTTGTTGCCCTCGCCGGGCTTGCCGTTGCCGCCCTTGCGGTGCGGGGTGTGGTGGTAGTCCAGCAGCGTCGTCACGCCCTGCTCGACCACGAGCACGACGTCGCCGCCCCGCCCGCCGTTGCCGCCGTCGGGGCCGCCGAGGGGCCGGAACTTCTCGCGGAGGACCGAGGCGCAGCCGTCACCGCCGTCGCCCGCCGCGACATGCAGCACCACGCGGTCGACGAAGGTCGTCATGTGCGCCTCCTTCCGAGGTCGAGTTCCACCACTGATCGGGGCCGAACATGCCGCGAGGGTGGCCAGGGAACCCCCGGCCACCCTCGCTAGAGCTGTCTGCGTGCGGTCGTTACTCCGCCGGAACTGCGACGGCAGTGACGATGTTGACGACGCGGCGTCCGCGCCGGGTACCGAACTGAACGGCGCCGGGAGCCAGCGCGAACAGGGTGTCGTCGCCGCCGCGGCCGACGTTCTCGCCCGGGTGGAAGTGGGTGCCGCGCTGGCGCACGATGATCTCGCCGGCGTTGACCTGCTGGCCGCCGAAGCGCTTCACGCCGAGTCGCTGCGCGTTGGAGTCACGACCGTTGCGGGTCGAGGACGCGCCCTTCTTGTGTGCCATGTCGTGCCCCCTACTTCCCGGTCGCAGCGCCGGCAGAAATGCCGGTGATCTTCACCTGGGTCAGCTTGGCCCGGTGACCACCGCGGACGCGGTGCCCGGACTTGTTCTTGTAATGCAGGATGTGGATCTTGGGACCCTTGGTGTGAGCAACCACCTCGGCGGTCACCTTCACCTTGGCCAGAGTGGCGGCGTCGGAGGTCACGTTCGACCCGTCGACCAGCAGGACGGCGGGCAACTCGACCGTGGAGCCGGGCTCGCCGCTGACGCGGTCGAGCTCGAAAACGTCGCCAGTGGCGACCTTCTCCTGACGGCCGCCGGCGCGGACGATCGCGTACACCGCGGGCTCACTCTCTGTGGATCGGAAAACGTTGACAGGGCGCGCAAGATCAGGACGCTGCTGCGCCGACGGGTCAGGCTACCCGAGGCGTGCGGTTTGCCTCAAACCGAGATGGGTTGGGGCTCCTTGGCCGGGGAGGTGGCCCGGCGTCGACGCCGGGCCGGCTTGGCCTCCGGCTCGCCCGCAGCCGCGTCCGGATCGTCCGGAGAGGCGGTCACCACGACCGGCCCGACGGTCGGTTCTGCGGAGGCAGCCACCGCGACGGCTTCCGCCGTCCCGGCCCCGTCGCCGGCGTCGATCTCGACGCTGGCCAGGACCGGGGCGTCCTCGACGACCGCGTCGGACTCCGACTCGGCTTCCAGGGCAAGCGCCTCGTCGGGCAGGTCCGTCGCGTCGCCGGCCTCACCCTTGCCGCGCCCGCGCCGGCGCCGGGAGGACCGGCTGGCCGCAGGTGCGTCCGGGTCGCCGGGCTGGCGCTGGGGCAGCGAGCCGGACGGACCGGGCTTGGGGATCGAGGCGGCGCGCTGCGGCTGGTCGGTGCGGATCATGATGCCGCGCCCGCTGCAGTGCTCGCAGGTGTGCGAGAACGCCTCCAGCAGGCCCTGGCCGATCTTCTTGCGGGTCATCTGGACCAGGCCGAGCGAGGTGACCTCGGCGACCTGGTGCTTGGTCCGGTCCCGGCCCAGGCACTCCACCAGGCGGCGCAGCACCAGGTCGCGGTTGTTCTCCAGGACCATGTCGATGAAGTCGACGACGATGATGCCGCCGATGTCCCGCAGCCGGAGCTGGCGGACGATCTCCTCGGCCGCCTCCAGGTTGTTGCGGGTGACGGTCTCCTCGAGGTTGCCGCCCTGGCCGGTGAACTTTCCGGTGTTGACGTCGACCACGGTCATGGCCTCGGTGCGGTCGATCACCAGCGATCCGCCCGAGGGCAGCCAGACCTTGCGGTCCAGGCCCTTGAGGATCTGCTCGTCGATGCGGTGCGCGGCGAACACGTCGTCCGTACCGGTCCACCTGGTCACGCGGTCGGCCAGGTCCGGCGCGGCGTGCGAGACGTACTCGGAGATCTCGTCCCACGCCTCGTCGCCACCGACCACGAGGGAGCCGAAGTCGGAGTTGAAGATGTCGCGGACCACGCGGATGGTCAGGTCCGGCTCACCGAGCAGCAGCGCCGGCGCGGACGCCGTCTTGGCCTTCTTCTCGATGGCCTCCCACTGCTTCGCCAGGCGAGCGACGTCGTTGGCCAGCTCCTCCTCCGAGGCGCCCTCGGCGGCGGTGCGGATGATGACGCCGGCGTTCTCGGGGACGACCTTCTTCAGAATCGACTTGAGCCGGGAACGCTCCGTGTCGGGCAGCTTGCGGCTGATGCCGGTCATCGAGCCCTCGGGCACGTAGACCAGGTAGCGGCCGGGCAGGCTGATCTGGCTGGTCAGCCGGGAGCCCTTGTGCCCGATCGGGTCCTTGGTGACCTGGACCAGCACGGACTGGCCGGACTTGAGCGCGTGCTCGATCCGCTTCGGCTGGCCCTCCATGCCCTCGAAGTTGACCTCGCCCGCGTAGAGCACGGCGTTGCGACCCTTGCCGATGTCGACGAACGCGGCCTCCATGGACGGGAGCACGTTCTGCACCCGGCCGAGGAAAACGGTGCCCATCAGCGAGGTCGAGTCGACCTTGTTGACGTAGTGCTCGACCAGGACACCGTCCTCCAGGACGGCGATCTGGGTGCGCTCCTTGCCCTGGCGGACCACCATGACGCGGTCGACGGCCTCGCGGCGGGCCAGGAACTCGGCCTCGGTGATGATCGGGACCCGGCTCCGGCCGGCCTCCCGGCCCTCCCGGCGGCGCTGCTTCTTGGCCTCCAGGCGGGTAGAGCCGCGGACCGAGGTGACGCCGTCGGAGGCGCGGTCACGGTCACGGTCGCCGGATCCGGCGCGTGAGGACCGGACGCGGGTGACGGTCTGCTCGGGGTCCTCCGAGCTGGGATCCCCGGGCTCGCCCCGGCGGCGGCGACGGCGGCGACGGCTGGTACCGCCCTCGCCGGACTCGTCGGCGGAGTCCTCAGCCGGGGTGCTGTCCTCGGTGTCGGAAGCCTCGGCGGGCTCGCCACCCTCGTCGTCCTCGCCCGGGCGGCCCCCGCGGCCACGGCGGCCACGGCCACCC
>NZ_JACDFE010000051.1 GCF_013815995.1 Sporichthya sp. | reverse complement strand
GCCCACGGGTCGAGCGGGGCGCGGCGGTGCCGGCCGAGCGCGCCGCGGCGCTGCTGGCGGGCGCACTCGTAGACCAGCATCAGCTCGGTACGGCAGTCCTCGTCCCAACCGCTGACCAACCGGCGTACCTGACCCACAGCAACCTCCCCGTCACGTCCTGCTCCATGTGTAGCGGTCGGTTCTGACAGTTCGTCCCGTAGCAGTTGCCGACACGCCAGGTGGGCCTTACCAGGCAAGGCACAACCCCCTGCCCTGACCGGCCATTACGGGGTTTGCCGATCACGTGAAAGATCTTTGGAGTCGGGGGTCGGAGTACTGGAAACCGAGGGGGCCGGCTTGGAACTGAGGACTCGCCACACGTGGCGTAATCGAGCAATTGCAGGAGTGGTGACCGTCGCCGCGGGGGTGGCGATCGCCGGGCCTTCTCTGGCGGCCGACCTGCCGCCGGGGGCGCAGATCTCCGCGATCAACAACAGCGACGCGGTCAACACCGTGGACGACCCGGCATCCAGCGCACAGGCGCAGATCGCCGAGGCCGAGGCGCAGGCCAAGGCCGCCCGCAAGACCGCCAAGGTCGCAACCCAGGCGGCGAACAAGGCCAAGCGGATCGCCGCCCAGGCCACCGGCCACGCGCTGCGGACCCGCAGTTCCTCGGACGTCCGCACCGCTCAGCTCGCGCAACTCGCCGCCAAGAAGGCGACGGCCAAGATGAAGGCGGCCAAGGCGGCCGCCAAGAAGGCCACCGCCCGCGCCGACGCGATGCGGGCTTCGGCCACCCGGGCCACCGGTCAGCGCGGTTTCACCGCAAGCCCGTCCGCCGGGGCGAGCACCACCTCGGACAACAACCGCTCGCTGGTGTTGGAGTTGGCCAACCAGGCCCGTTCCCTCGCCGGCTGTGGGCCGCTGAGCTACAACTCGCAGCTGGAGCGGGCGGCGCAGGGGCATGCCGAGGACATGCAGAAGAACAACTTCATGTCCCATGTCTCGCACGATGGCCGGACCTTCGACCAGCGGATCCGGGCGGCCGGCTTCGACGGCGGACGGATCGGCGAGAACGTCGGCGCCGGCTTCAGTACTCCGGACTCGGTGAGCGACGCGTGGATGCACTCGCCTGCGCACCGCGCGAACATCCTGGACTGCCGCTTCAACTACCTCGGAGTGGGCTACGCCCTCACCGGTGGCTACTGGGTGCAGAACTTCGGCGCCTGACCAACTCGATCCAACTCCATGCAACTCCCGGTGGCCCGCCGTGTCGGCCGCCGGGAGTTCGCACGTTGCGGAGTGCTACGAGCGCAGCGCGGTCGCCAGTCGGTTGCGCAGGCCCGGCCGCAGGTCGTACACCGCGGTGGGAGCGAGCCGGTCGATGAGGCCGCCGAAGCGGGTCTGCAGAACCTTGGCGGCCTGCTCGGGACTGCCGATCGCGGTGAACTCCGTCAGCATCTCGTCGGTGATCAGGGCGTCCATCTCCGACCACCGGTTCTGCCGGGTCAGGGATTGCAGCTCCGGTTGGAGTTCGCCCCAGCCGTGCGCGTCGAGCACCGGCCGGTAGGCCGGCGTGGAGGAGTAGAAGGCGAGCTGCTTGCGGGTCGCGGCCCGGCCTGCGGCGAGTTCGGCGTCGGTGTCACCGATCACGATGAACACCGGCAGCACCACCTGGATCGGCGAGAGGGTCTTACGGCCCCGCCGGCCCGCGGCCAGCGCAGGCAACGTCGCCTGCCTCAGGTAGCGGGGGGTGGTGAAACGGTGCAGCAGGATCCCGTCGGCCGCCTCCGCGGCGACCCGGGTCATCGACTCCCCGACCGCGGCCAGGAACACCGGCGGCGGCCCCCCGGTCACCGGCCCGGGGTTGAAGTGCGGCGGCATCAGGTTGTGCGTGTAGAACTCTCCGCTGAACTCCAGCTTCGTCCCGTCCTGCCAGCAGGCCCAGATCGCCCGCAGTGCGCTGATGTACTCGTGCATCCTTCCCGCAGGGCGCGACCACGGCATCGAGAACCGGCGCTCGATGTGCGGCTGGATCTGCGACCCGAGCCCGAGCACCATCCGGCCGCCGGAGAGCGCCTGCAGGTTCCACGCCGTCTGGGCCACGGTCATCGGGCTGCGGGCGAAGGCGACCGCGATTCCGGTGCCCAGCGAGATCCGCTGGGTCCGCTCGGCGCTCACGGCCAGCGGAAGGAACGGATCGTTCGCGCTGTCGGTGGACCAGATCGCCTCGTAGCCGGCCGCCTCGGCGTTCTCGGCCTCCGTGCCGGCCGTGTGGAGCCTCCCGGAGAACTCGGTATCGACCAGCACCCTGGCGACTCTAGGGCGTCGGCGACTGTGGGTACCTACAACGCCTCGCGGCCTGGAGGTTGCGGCCTCGGCGGTTCCGGCAAGAATCAAGGTCATGACGACTGTGTTCGAATCGGTGGCACCCACGAGTCCTGGTCTGACCGAGCGCGTGATCGACCTGCGCGGCCGGATGCTGGAGTTCATCGACGGCGAGGTCTTTCCGCTGGAGAAAACCATCGACGCGGGCGGCCCGACGGCCAAGGAGGCCCTGGGCGGCCTGCGGGCCGAGGCCAAGCGGCGCGGCCTCTGGGCGCTCGGCCACCCAGAGGACCTGGGCGGTGCCGGTCTGTCGTTCATGGAGTTCGTGCACATGAACGAGATCATCGGCCGCTCGGAGTTCGGGTTGCTCGCGGTCGGGTCGATGACGCAACACGACACCATCATGTGGAACCGTTTCGGCACCGAGGCGCAGAAGCGTCGTTGGCTCGACCCTTTGGTGAGCGGGGAGTACCAGTGGATCGGCATCGGTCTGACCGAACCCGAGGTGGCCGGCTCCGACCCGACGCAGATGCAGACCACCGCCGTGCTCGACGGCTCCGGTGAAGAGGCCGAGTGGGTGGTCAACGGTCACAAATGGTTCACCTCGTGGGCCAGTGCCTCGCCGGCGGTCCTGGTGTGGGCCAAGACGGACCCGGAGGCCAAGCCGCACAAGCAGTTCTCGGCGATCATCGTCCCGGTCGACACCCCCGGCTACACCCACGTGCGCGACGTCCGCACGATGGGCAGCGTCACCGGCCGGCACGGTGAGATCCGCCTCGACAACGTCCGCGTCCCGAAGGACAACCTCTTCGGTGGGCGCGGCGAGGCCTTCACCATCGCGCAGATCCGGCTCGGCCCGGGACGCATCTTCCACTGCATGCGCTGGCTCGGGCAGATGCAGCGCGCCTTCGAGTTGATGTGTGACCGCGCCCGGACGCGGTACGCCCACGGCTCGCTGCTGCACGAGAAGGGGGAGATCCGCCGCTACATCGCCGAGTCCGCGGCCGACATCCAGGCCCACCGGCTGATGACGCTCGACGCCGCGCGCACCGTCGACTCCGGCGGCGACGACCGGGTCGCGATCTCGCTGATCAAGTTCCGCGGCGCGGAGTACCTGCACAACGTCATCGACCGGGCGATCCAGGTCTACGGGGCGGCCGGGGTCACCGAGGACTTCCCGCTGGAGGCGATGTACAGGCACGCCCGCTACGCGCGGATCTACGACGGCCCGGACGAGGTGCACCGGATGGTCGTGGCCCGCAACCTGGTGAAGCCGGACGCCGTCCCGCCGTGGCGGCGCTAATGGACCTGTCCGGGCGCGTTGCGCTCGTCACCGGCGGCACCCGCGGCCTGGGCTACGAGATCGCGAAGGCCTTCGCCGAGCACGGCGCCGACGTCGTGGTGGCCAGCCGCAAGCCGGAAGCCTGCGCCGCGGTCGCGGCCGATCTGTGGGAGAAGACCGGCCGGCGGGTGCTCGGCGTTCCCGCGCACGTCGGGCTCTGGGCAGAGTGTGACCGGCTCGCCGAGGCGGCCTACGAGGAGTTCGGCCGGGTCGACATCCTGGTCAACAACGCCGGGATGTCGCCGCTGTATCCGTCGCTGGACGCGGTGACCGAGGAGCTGTTCGACAAGGTGATCGGGGTGAACCTCAAGGGCCCGTTCCGGCTGGCGTCGCTGATCGGAACCCGGATGGTGGCGGCGGGCGGCGGCTCGATCATCAACGTCAGCAGCGCGGCCGCGGTACAACCTGGTGCGGCCGAGGTGCCCTACGCGATGGCCAAGGCCGGACTGAACAACATGACCGCGGCACTGGCGCGGGTGTTCGCGCCGACGGTGCGGGTGAACACGATCATGCCGGGGATGTTCATGACGGACATCTCCAAGGCGTGGGACCCGGCCGAGGTCGAGCGCCGGTTCCGCGAGGACGTGCCGGCCGGCCGCGGTGGGCGGCCGGAGGAGATTGTCGGCGCCGCGCTCTATCTCGCGAGCGATGCGTCGAGCTATACCACCGGTTCCACCATCAAGATCGACGGCGGCTTCGCCTGGGCGGCGGGCTGACATGCCATCAGATTCCCCGGACGTGATTGACGGCGTGGACCTGCCCGCGCTGACCGCGTGGATGGACGATGTAGGTCTCGGCGACGGCCCGATCACTGGTACCGAGCTGTTGGTCGGCGGGACCCAGAACATCCTGCTGCGCTTCACCCGGGCGAACCGCACCTATGTGCTGCGCCGTCCGCCGATGCACAAGCGGGGCAACAGCGACGAGACGATGCGCCGGGAGGCTCGGGTGCTCGGCGCCTTGGCCGGCAGCGATGTCCCGCACCCGGGACTGATCGCGGCGTGTGCGATCGAGGATGTGCTCGGGGCCGCGTTCTATCTGATGGAGCCGATCGACGGGGTGAACCCGTCCGAGGAACTGCCCGAGCGCTACCGCACCGACCCGCAGTGGCAGACCGCTCTCGGTCTGTCGATGGTGGACGGCATCGCGGCGCTGAGCCGGGTCGACCTGGAGGCCCGCGGCTTGTCGGACTTCGGCCGCGCGGACGGTTGGCTGGAGCGTCAGGTCCCGCGGTGGCGTAAGCAACTCGACTCCTACACCGCACTGGACAACTACTCCGGCCCCTCGATCTCTCACGTCGATGAGGTGGGGGAGTGGCTGGACAAGTACCGCCCCGAGACCTGCCACGTCGGCCTGCTGCACGGTGATGTGCACTTCGCCAACGTGCTGATCAACCGCGACTCCCCGGAGTTGATCGCCTTCGTGGACTGGGAGCTGGCGACCGTCGGCGGTTCACTGCTCGACCTCGGCCACATGATCGCCACCTGGCCGGGCCGGCCGGCCACCGTCGCACGCGTGGAGATCCCTGGTCTGCCGGGGCAGGACGTGCTGATCGAGCGCTACGCCCAGGCGTCCGGCCTCGACGTCAGCGACGTGGAGTGGTTCATCGTGCTCGCCTGCTACCGGCTCGGCATCATCCTCGAGGGCTCCTACGCCCGGATGCTCGCCGGCCAGGCAACGGCGGAGGTCGGCGAGCGCCTCGGCCGGATCGCCCGCGAGCTGTTCGGCCAGGCCCACGAGATCACGGGCTGACCAACCGTCAATTTGTCCCGGCAAGTCCGATCTGACGTGAACGTCTCGGTCAAGGAATCGCACGGATCGCAGCAGAGCTGATCCGCTGCCATCCCCTGGTGCGCCATGCTCGGTCTTGTCAGCAGCGGACGGGGGCCGAAGGCAATGTCGCGCGACCTGTCCTTGCGCGCCTCCGTCAGCATCGTGGCGGCAACGGCCGTGGTGGCGACTGCCTTCGTCGTTCTCACCTGGCCCTCCGACGACTCTGACAGCTCCGATGCCACTGCGCAGGCGGCCGAGCAGAGCGTCGTGGTGACACCGCGGGCGGCCACCCCGGCCCCGGCCTCGGCAGCGCCGTCGACGCCGACGCCGACGCCGGTGTCCGGCGCCGACCTGGACTTCCCGAAGGTCAGCGGCGACTGGACGCTCAGCAGCGTGAAGCTGACGCGGGACCTCGAGGGCAGCTTCGGCGGTACCGGCGTCATCGCCTACACCGGCACGAACACGGCCACCGCGACCTTCGTCCTCGTCGTCTACTCCGGCGGCCGGCCGGTCGCCACCTTGCGGGGCGCGACGAGTCGGGCCAAGCCGAGGACGTCCACCACCGTCAGCTGGGTGTCCGCCGACGCCTTCGTGGAGAAGCACGACGGCTACACCTTCACCGCAACCTGACGCGCCGTCCCTGACCCTCAGACCGGGCTGACCACGTAGTCCAGCGTGCGGACGAACTCCTCCACCGCGGACACGAACCCCTTCATTGCTTACGCCCCGCCGACGTTGCGGTCCCGGCCTGCCCAGTACTGCTCACGGACGACGCGGCGCAGCACCTTGCCGACGCCGGACTTCGGTAGCTCGTCGACCACCTCGACGGCGGTGATCTTGTTGACGACGCCGACCTTCTCACGGCAGAACGCGATGAGCTCCGCCGCGTCGATCACCGCGCCGGGAGCCGGCACCACAACGGCGATCGGCGTCTCGCCCCATCTCTCGTGCGGCACGCCGACCACGCACACCTCGGCCACGGCCGGGTGCGCGGCGAGCGCGTTCTCCAGTTCGGCCGGCCAGATGTTGAAACCGCCGGAGATGATCAGGTCGTCCTTGCGGTCGGCCAGGAACAGGTAGCCCTGTGCGTCGAGGCGGCCCATGTCGCGGGTGCGCAGGCTGCCGTCGGGGAGCGTTCGGGCCGCGGTGGTCTCCGGCTCCTTCCAGATCTCCAGCATCCGCCCGGCGCCGCGCACCGCGATCTCGCCGAACTCGCCGACCGGCACCGGATCGCCTTCGTCGTCGACGATGCTCAGCACGGTGTTCGGCGTCGCCCGCCCGACCGAGCGGGGCCGGTCGCGGTGCTCGTGGGGGAGCAGCATGGTGATCGGCCAGGCCTCGGACTGCGCGTACATCTGGTACAGCACGTCGTCGCCGAACAGCTCGACCGCGCGGGTCAGCGTCGCCTCGCTGATCGGGGAGGCGGCGTAGTTCACGCAGCGCAGGCTGGACAGGTCGCGCTTGGCCGCGTCGGGGTGGGCGACCATCGCCTGGATCATCGTCGGGACCACGAGGGTGAAGGTCGCGCGTTCGGTTTCGATGAGCTCCAGGGCCAGGCCGGGGTCGAAGGCCGGCACCACGACGACCCGGGCTCCCACCTGCAGGGTCGGCCAGAGAAACACCGACGCGGCGTGGGTGAGCTGACCCAGCGCCAGATAGGCGTCGCGCTCGTCGAGCTGCGGGGTCACCCAGCGGTACTCGTCGTTGCTGCGCATCCAGCCCTCGACGGTGTGCGCGATGCCTTCGGCCGGCCGGTGGTGCCGGCGCTGAACCGGATGACGTGCAGATCGGTCGGCGCGGTGCGCACTCCCGGATCCTCGGCGCTCGCCGTCGCCAGCAGGTGCTCGTAGTCGAGCGCTCCCTCCGGGGCCGGGCCGTCGTAGACCACGACGTGGTGGAGCGAGGGCATCTCCGGCCGGCGGGCGAGCAACGCCTCGGCGGCGCCCGCGGCGACGATGAGCACCTTCGCGTCGACCAGTTCGGTGAGGTAGGCGTTCACCTCCGCGGTCTGGTGCGCGTACAGCGCGGCGCGGACGAAGCCGCCGAGGGCGACGCCCGTTGCCTGCTCCACGGTCCAGCGCGAGTTCGGCCCCAGCAGCGCCACCCGGTCGCCTGGTTCGACCCCCAAGTCGGCCAATGTCCGGGCCAGCCGGCAGGAACGCAGGAACAGCTCGCCGTAGGTCTGGTGGGTGTCGCCGCACGTCATCGCGACGCGGTCGCGATGGTGGGCGGCCGAGGTGCGCAGGAGCTCGCCGAAGTCCCGTCCCGCGCTCATGCCTCCGACCCTCGGCGACGGAGCCGCACCGGGTCAAGGCTAGGGTGAAAAACCGGCATCGACATCGCAACCAGTGGGTGGGTATGAGCGACAAGGTTCTCGTCGAGCAGCGCGGTCACGTCCTCGTCGTGACGCTCAACCGGCCCGAGGCTCGCAACGCCGTCGACCTCGACGTGTGCGTCGGCGTCGGCGATGCGGTCGAGCAGGCCGAGGCCGACCCGGAGATCCGTGCGCTGGTCATCACCGGGGCCGGCGATCAGGCCTTCTGTGCGGGCGCGGACCTCAAGGCGATTGCGCGCGGCGAACTGATCCTGCCGCCCGGCAAGGAGCACTGGGGCTTCGCCGGCTTCGTCAACCACTTCACCTCCAAGCCGACCATCGCCGCGGTGAACGGCAACGCCCTCGGTGGTGGTACCGAGCTGTTGCTGGCCTGCGATCTGGTGGTCGCCGCGGAGACCGCGAACGTCGGGCTGCCCGAGGTGAAGCGCGGCCTGATGGCCGGCGCCGGCGGTGCGTTCCGGATCCGCCAGCAGCTCCCACCGAAGGTCGCGCTCGAGCTGCTCCTGACGGGGCGTCCGATGCCGGCGCCCGAGGCCCTGCGCTGGGGGCTGATCAACAAGGTGGTCCCGGCCGGGCAGGCGCTGGACGCCGCGCTGGAGCTGGCCGACGAGATCGCCGCCAACGCCCCGCTCTCGGTGCAGTCCTCGAAGCGGGTCGCCTACGGCGTCGGCGAAACTGGTCGCACGGATGAGCGCGAGTTCTGGAAGCTGAGCGACCGCGAGATCATCGCGCTCCTCAAGACCGAGGACGCCCTGGAGGGCCCGACCGCCTTCGCGCAGAAGCGCGCCCCGGTCTGGAAGGCCCGCTAGCACCTCCCCACCAGGGACCACCCGCTCATGCATGGGCGGGATCGGGGCAAACGGACGCCGGAACGCCCGAACGCGACCACTGGGTCATCCGTGACCGCCAATCCGCTGCAGGCTTAGGCCTACCAGCAGGTGCTGCCGAATACCGGCCTGATCACCGTGCGCCTGATCCTGGGTCAGGCCTCCGCCACCGCGGTCTCCGACGGCGCCGGCGCCGGGAACCCGATCCCGACCGGCGTCGACGGCATCGCGACGGACCAGCTGCCCGGCACCGCGCCGACCACGGACCTGATCCCCGGCTCCACGTCCGCCGACGGCGTGCAGTTGGCCGACCGCACCGCGCCCCCGGCGCCGGACTTCGACAAGTTCTCCATCGTGCTGGTGATCGGCGGCATCGCGGCGATCGCCACCGCGCGCATCCGCCTGCCCGCCGCTTCATCTGACACGCCGTCAGCGGGTCCCCCAACTACCCCGATAGTGCAGCCCAACACCGGTCCAGGCCGGGATTCAGGTGTTCAACTGCACTATCGGGAGAGTAGATGCCGACGCGCGTGAGGCGCGCGGCGAGGTGCCGCGCTCGGGTGGCACCGTCGCCGGGCGGGATGAGCGACGGACCGTCCTGACGACCCGTCAGAGCGACGACACCGCTCGCGGCCCAGTCGGCCGTTCGGTCCGGCGCGCCTTCGGACCACACCGCGCGACTATACGCTCGACGACCGTGGCCCCCGACCGTTCCGCGTCATTGCCCCTGATCACCCCGGCCGAACTGGCGGGGGGTGCCGCCGCGCACCCGTTGCTCGACTCCGACGGACGCATCGTCGACCCCGTGCTGCTCGTCGACCGGGACGCCCCCGACCACCCGCAGGCGATGCCGGCCGCGCTGGCCAGCCGTCGGATCCTGATCGGCGTCGCCTCCCGCGCGGCGACGGGCGCTCTGGCCGCCGCGCTCGACTTCACGCTGATCCCGCGCTCGGTCGCGGCGGACACCACCGAGGTCGGCCTGTCCACCGGGCCGACCCTGGTGGGCGTCGAGGACCCGCGGGCCGACGCGGCCGCCCTGGTCGCCGCGATCCGCGCGAACCCGCACGCCGCCACCCTGCTCACCGGCCTGCTGCGCGCCGAGGTCCCCAGCGGCCTGGTCGCGTTGGAGGCGGAATCGCTGGCCTACTCGACCCTGCTCGGCGGGCCTGAGTTCCAGCGCTGGCTCGAGGCCACCCCCCGGCCCGCGCCCCCTCCTCCGGCCGTCGATCCGGTGCTCGTGCGCCGGGAGGACGAGGCCGGCGGTGACGTGCTGCGCGTGACGCTGAACCGGCCGGAGCGGCGCAATGCCTACGGCCGCGAGGTCCGCGACGCCCTGGTCGCCGCGCTGGACCTGGGCTACGTCCTCGCCGTCCCGCCCGGGCCCACCGGTCCGTCCGCCGGACCCGGCTTCCGCCTCGTACTTGACGGCGCCGGCCCGTCGTTCTGTGCCGGCGGGGACCTCGGCGAGTTCGGTACGACGCCCGATCCGGTGACCGCGCACCTGATCCGCCTGCACGCCGGCGCGGCTCGGCCGCTGCTCGAGCTTTCCGACTCCGTCGAGGCGCGGCTGCACGGCCCCTGCGTCGGCGCCGGCGTCGAACTGCCGGCGTTCGCGAAGCACGTCTACGCCGCGCCCGGCACCACGTTCCGGTTGCCCGAAGTTGGCATGGGCCTGATCCCGGGCGCCGGCGGGACCGTGTCCCTCCCGCGCCGGATCGGCCGCTGGCGCACCCTCTATCTCGCGCTCTCCGGCATCGAACTCGACACCGACACCGCGCTCGCGTGGCGCCTGGTCGACGCGGTCATCCCGCCGGCTGGGTAGCGGGCGGCGCGCCGAGTTGGATCAATTCGGCGCGGCCGGGCTCGGGGCGGTGAACAACACCGGAGCCTCACCGGTCGGGCCCGGATCGTGCGTGACCCCTCGTCAGTCGAGCTGGTGGACGGTGACGTCATCGTCGCCTACGGCACCGACTCCGCGTGGACCGCACTGTTCTTCCAGGCCGCCGCGGTCGTGGTCGACGTCGGCGGCCCGATGTCGCACTCCTCGATCGCCGCCCGGGAGATCGGCATCCCCTGCGTCGTGAACGTCAAGACCGGGACGACCACCATCCGCGAAGGGCAGCAGATCACTGTGGACGGCGACGCCGGCGAGGTCCTGCTCCTCGCCTGAGTCAGTGGCCGACCACCGCGGCATGAGCGATGCCGTCGGCCCGCGCCCGCTGCATCAGTACCTCGCGCAGCTCGCGCGCGGCCCGACGGCTGAGCGCCAGTTCCTCGTTGCCGAGCACGACGCTCGCCCCGCGGGCGGCCAGGTGCACGTCGGTGATGTGGGCGAGCGCGACCAGATGGCTGCGATGGATCCGGATGAAGCCGGCGTCGGCCCAGCGCCGCTCCAGCGTGGTCATGCGGGCCCGGACCAGATGGGCGCCCTCGGCGGTGTGCAGGCGGACGTAGTCCCCATGGGACTCGACGTAGCGCACCTGACTGCGGCAGATGAAGCGCGTGACGCCGCCGAGCTCGACCGGGATGGTCTCGTCGGAGCCGTCGTCGGCCGGGGCCGGCTCGCGGGCCGGGGTCGCGGCCGCCACCACCCGTCGGACCGATTCGGCGAGGCGTTCGGGGCGTGCCGGTTTGAGGACGTAGTCCACGGCCTGCAGTTCGAAGGCCTGCGGCCCGTGCGTCTCCGACGCGGTGACGAACACGATCGGCGGGGGCGTCCGGTAGCGGGCGAGGTGGGTGACGACCTCGATGCCGGTCAGGCCCGGCATCCGGATGTCGAGGAACGCGCCGTCGAGGTCGTGGCGGCGCAGCAGGCGCAACGCGTCGATGCCGTTGTCCGCGGTCATCACGGTGCCGATCCGCGTGTCGGCGCGCAGCAGGTTGACCAGCCGGGCGAGCGCCGGCGGCTCGGGGTCGACCGCGAGCACCGTCAGCGGAACAGCGCGGTCGAACTCGGACAGGCCGGGGCCGAGCCTGGGCACTCTCACACTGTCGTCCAATCCGGCGAGTCTGGTGGGGGCGATCTGACTGCGCGGGCGGCGGGGTAACAGGCTCCCGCGCCCGGGCTCCGAGGGCAACAGCCATCTGGCGGGTTGCCGGTGCAAATCTGCGCCGCCCTGGCGATCGCAGCCGCGTGACCAGCTCATTTGTCGGCGGGTACGCCGCGTGCGGGGCCGCGCAAAGCTTCCCACCGAGGGGCCGGAGTGCTACACCTGGCGGGTTGCCGGACGCCGGGAGGGCACCTTGGAGCATCGGGTGGACGTGGTGGCCCGGCCCGGGTACGACCCCGAGCTCAAGGCCGGCCTGGCGATCGTCGGCGGCATGTTCCCGCCCTCGATCACCGCCGACCTGCTCGACTTCATGCGCATCTCCTACGCCTCCGGCCCGGTCGACGGCCTGTTCGCCCAGCGCGGGATCGCGCGGGAGGACCACACCCTCGCCGGGCACGCCGGCGACCCGATCGAGGTCTCGGTGCTGCGCCCCGACAACGCCGTCGGTGAGCGGCCCGCGGTCTTGTTCATCCACTCCGGCGGGCTGATGTTCGGGGACCGGTTCAGTGGGATCGAACTGGCGCTGGACTGGATCACCGAGTTCGGCTGGGCCGTGGTCGCGGTGGAGTACCGCCTCGCGCCGGAGCACGTCGACCCTTATCCACGCGAGGACGTCTACGCCGCGCTGGAGTGGATGGCCGCGAACGCCGAGAGCCTCGGTCTGCGTGCCGACCGACTGGCCGTCAGCGGAGGAAGCTGCGGGGGAGGCATGGCGGCCGGGGTGGCGCTGGCCGCGCGCGATCGCGCGGGCCCGCGACTGGCCGCCCAGGTGCTCGACTATCCGATGCTCGACGACCGCGGTACCACTGCGTCGATGCATCAGTTCGACGCGATGGGCGTGTGGGACCGGATCAGCAACGAGACCGGGTGGGCCGCGCTGCTCGGCGAGCGCTGCGGCGGCCCGGACGTCTCGCCGTACACGGCCCCGGCCCGCGCCACCGACCTGTCCGGCCTGCCGCCGGCCTACATCGACGTCGGCTCCGCGGAGATCTTCCGCGACGAGGCCATCGCGTACGCCCAGGAAATCTGGCGTGTGGGCGGCAACGCGGAGCTGCACGTGTGGGCCGGTGCGTTCCACGCGTGCGACGTCTTCGCTCCGCACACCTCCGTCGGCCGCGAGATGATCCGGGCCCGCAACACCTGGCTGGCCAAGATCCTCGACGACTGACCAACGGACGACCGAACAACGAAGGGCGCACACGTGCAGGAACTGCTCGGACGGATCACCCGGCTCGACCCGCAGGCCAGTCAGGCACTGCGGGTCATCGCCTGTTTCGACGAGCTGTCCATCGGCGGGGTCAACACCCGCGGGCTGCTCGCGGCGGCGGCGTCGCTGTCCGGCTGCGTCGCCGGCTTCCACTCCGAGCGCCCGCAGCGCTGCATGCGCGTCACGCCGCGCGGTGAACTCGCCCCGGGGGAACCGAGCGCGCGGCTCAGCGCCGACGCCGGCGGCGGGATGAACGTCTGGCTGGAGCGCGCGGGGGAACCGGAGGCCAACGACACGATCATTCTTGAGCGCCTCGCGCTCACCGTCCGACTGCGGCACTCGCGGGGCCCCCGCGACATCGACGCTCGCCGACACCTCGGCGTGGTCGTCGACCACGAGGTTCCGATCGAGGAACGGCACGTCGCCTCCGCCGCCCTCGGCCTGACCCCGGGGACCCAGTACCGGGTGGCCGCCGCGCCGCTGTTCGCGATCTGGACCGAGCACCCCTCTGCGCCGGAGGACGTGGTCGCGACCAGGTACGGGCCGATGCACGTGCTGGTGCTCCCGGCGAGCACGGAGACGGTGATGGCAGGCCCCTGCGGAATCGGCGTCGCCACCACCGTCGACCAACTGCACCACTCGTTCCGCACCGCGTTGCTCGCGCTGCGGCTCTGCGACCCGCCGTCCACCCCGGTGGTCAACGCCGATGAATACGCCGGCCTGATCGACCTGCTCGCGGACGCCCGGATCGACACCCATCAGCCGGATGTTCAACTGGTCGACCGGGTGGCCGAGCACCCGTGGGGGTTGCCCACGCTCGACGTCGTCATCCGCTCCACCTCCGCACGGCAGGCCGCGCGGCTGGCGGGGGTGCACCACAGCACCATGCAGACCCGGGTCGACGCGTTGATCGCGGACCTGGGTTTCGACCCGTCAGACGGGTACGGCCGCGTACGCGCGGGCATCGCCTATCTGTCCTGGCGCCTGCGGCGGTCCCGGGTGCTCGAGCTCCCGGCCAACGAGCGTCCGACCGCTCGTACCTGACCCGCGTACCTGACCCGCGGACTGACCCGCGCATGAGCCCCCGCCGATCGGCGGTTCGGTCGCGGCCGATCGGCGGGACGGCGCCGTCCCGCCTGCCAGTTCGTCGAAGAACGTAACCGTTAGTCGCACGCCGGAATGTCCCTGATTGTCCCTTGGACCCGGGTGGGCCAACCTCCGATCAGAGCGCTGCGACGCTCGTCACACCCCGACCGCCGCCTACGTCCGCGTGGGCGGTGGATGCCCGATTTTCGAGCCCCCGATCTCCCCGCGTGCCGCCGGCCCCCGCAAACGGCGCATCCGGGTTTCTGGGGCGCGTTCGCAAAGGGAGCGGTGCTGCATGAGCAAGGCCCCGAAGTTGCCCTGGAAGCAGACCTGGCCCGACGTCCCTGAGGACGTCGCGATCGACGTCATGCCGGCCTCGAACGGTGAGTACGTCCCGAAGCCCCCGTCCCGCAACCAGCTCGCGATCATGGCGCTGCAGGACGAGAAGATCGAGCACTACCGCCGCAAGTTCGCCATGGACCGCCGCTCGTTCGTGCGGACCGCCGCGGCCTACGCGATCGGCATCTCGGCGATCAACACCGTGACCGCCGGTCGCTGGGGCAGCTTCGCGTTCGCCGCCGACGGAGTTCCGGGCGAGGAAGTCGACGACCTGGAGAACCCCGGCGCGCAGCTGGCGAACCTGCCGGGTGAGTTCATCCTCGACACCCAGGGCCACCACCTCGACTCCGCCGGCCGCTGGCGCGTCGAGAACCCGGGCTTCGAGCAGTTCCTGAAGTTGTGGACGTCGCAGGCCATGGGCCAGCTGCCCGGCGTCGAGGACGGCGAGTTGCGCGGCTTCGGCTTCGGCGGCGAACTGGACCCGATGGAGAACCTCGGGCGCTACCACTACTTCAAGGAGATGTTCCTCGACTCCTCGACGACGGTCAGCCTGCTGACCTCGCTGCCCAACCTCCCGGACGCCACGAACATCCTTCCGACCGCGTACGCGAAGGAGACGGTCGACCTCGCCAATCACCTCTCGCAGTCGCAGCGCTGCTTCATGCACGCCTTCGCGCAGCCCAACCGCGGGTTCATCAAGGACGGCATCACCCCGATCCACCAGGCCGAGGACTTCGCCTGGATGGAGCAGACCGCGAAGAACATGGACATCTACGGCTGGAAGCTCTACTGCGGGTGGGGCGACGCCGCGTTCGGCACCCCGCCGCCCATCGGCAGTGCGCCGCCCATGAACGGGTGGTGGTTCGACGACGACAACGGGATGGCCATCGTCGAGCACATCCGCAACATCTGCGAGCGCTACAACCGGCCGAAGGTGATCTGCACCCACAAGGGGCTGGCCTTCAACGGGACGTTCGACTCGGCGAAGTTCTCGCCCCGCGACATGGGCGTGATCGGCCGGCAGAACCCCGACATCAAGTTCTACACGTACCACTGCGGCTACGACGGCGAGTACATGACCTCCTACCCCGGCGACGAGAAGGTCAACTCGTCCAACCGCAGCGTGGACGCGTTCATCAAGAGCCTGCGCGAGAACGCCTGGGACGCCACGTTGTTCGTCAAGCCGGGCATGGAGCACGGCAACACCATCAACATGTACGCCGAGCTCGGCAGCGTCTGGTGGAACGTGATGAACGATGCCGACCAGGCGGCGCACCTGCTGGGCAAGCTGATCACCTACGTCGGCCCGGAGCGGATCGTTCTCGGCACCGACTGCATCTGGTACGGCAACCCGCAACCACAGTTCGTCACCATGCGGGCGCTGCAGTTCAGCCCCGAGGCCAAGGAGTTCTACAACCTGCCCTACGGCCTCGACGGCGACCGCTTCGACCCACGAAAGAACGCGCTCGCGCCGGACACCTACCGCCGGAAGCACCCGAACGTGAAGGGGTGGCCGACGGACGGGAAGGCACACCCGGAGCGGAGCATCCGCAACGGCATCCTCGGGCGCAACGCGGCCAAGGCCTACGGCCTCGACCCCGACGCGCACCGCGGCATGATCTCCGGAGACCAGGTCCAGGCGATGCGCGACGCGTACATCCTGAACCCGATGACCCCGCGGGAGCAGGCCACGTGGCGCAGCAACCGGATCCTCGGTCCACGGACCAGGCGCGAGTTCTACAACTTCGTCACCGCACCCGACTACACCCCCTGACCGGAGGCGCACGCATGCATCGCATCGGAATCACCACGATCGCGGCCGCCCTGCTGGTGGCCGGGTCGATCGCGCCGGCGGAGGCGAGTTCGTCCTCGGCCACGGCCAGCTACACGGCAGGTCCGACCAACGGAGACGCCTCGACGTTCCACGAGGTCGACGCCGGGGCCGGGCTGATCACGATCTTCCAGCACAACACCCGGCAGCCCGGCACGGTCCACTGCTCCGGCGAGGGGCCGCGGGCGACCCTGATCGGCCAGCAGACCCCCAAGAGCCCGGCATCGATGGTCAAGGTCGACTACCGGGACGCGCTCATGACCGAGCACCCGATCATCGATGTGCTGGTCTCGGGCAAGGGCGGCCGCGTCCTCGGCCACAAGGCCGCGTTCGGGCCGAAGTACTTCGAGAGCGGGTCGATCCAGGTGCCGCTGTTCAACAAGTCGGCCGCCGGTGAGGCGGTGCGGGTTCTGATCGGTCTTCAGACCCACGCCGGCTGCCTGCCGCACCCCTTCGTCCTCGGGCTGCCGGGTTCCCGGTTCGTCGAGGGTGCCCGGGTGACCTTCCCGTCCTACTCGATCTCGTAGCGGAAGAGGAGCCACTATGAAGCAGAGCACCCGCTATCGGGCCCTCGCCGCGACGTTCGTCCTCGGGCTCGGCCTGGCGGCGATCCCCGGCAGCGCCTCGGCTGATCCGATCACCGGGCAGGACCACCCCGGCGACGTGACGACCTTCGGCTACCAGTACTTCCCCTCCGAGGTGCACATTCAGCGCGGTCAGACCTTCAAGTTCGCCAACTACGACGTGATCCAGGGCATCCCGTCGCACAGCCTCGACCAGCTCATCCCCGGCTGCACGGCACCGCCGTACGGCAAGGGTGCGGGCAAGGGGTGCCCGACCACCCGGTTCAGCAGTGGCCTGGTGGACTGGATGCAGGTGCACGAGGTGCACGGGACCGACAAGTTGGCGCCCGGCTCCTACCCCTTCATCTGCCAGGTCCACCCGTTCATGCGAGGGACGCTGGTCGTCGAGTAGCGGCGCTCCCTTGAGGAGGCGAACGGCGGCCCGGTCAGCGACCGGGCCGCCGGTTCGTTGTCGCTCGACTCGCTGACGGCCGCCACGCGCGCGGAGGTACCGTCATCGGGTGAGCTTCCTTCCCACGGTGAAAGTCAAGTAGGCCGCGATCTCACGTCTGACCCGGCCCGAGCGTCTACCGGGTGTGAAGCAACCCTTCGAGCAGATCGTGGCCGCGCACGGCCCGGCGGTGCTCCGCGTGTGCCGGGCGATGCTCGGCGTCCAGGATGCGGAGGACGCCTGGTCGGAGACGTTCGTAGCGGCGTTACGGGCCTATCCCGAGCTGGCTGCCGACGCGAACGTCGAGGCCTGGCTGGTGACGATCGCGCACCGCAAGGCGATCGACGTGGGCCGGGCCAACACGCGCCGCCCGATGGCGGTGGCGGAGCCGCCCGAGCCGCCGCCCGTGGCGGTCGACGACGACCAGGTGTGGGCCGCGGTGCGCGACCTGCCGGATCGACAGCGCGAGGCCGTGGCCTACCACTGGTTCGCCGGCCTGCCCTATGCGGAGATCGCGGTGATCACCGGCGGCAACGCCGACGCCGTCCGCCGCGCCGCGGCCGACGGCCTCAAGACCCTGCGCCGCGTGTACGGCGCCACCCCGACGACGAAAGGAGCACGGTCATGACCGAACTTCCTGCTGCCCTCTTGCAGACCGATGAGAATCAGCTCGCCCGCCTGCACACCCGGCTCGTGGCTGATGCCGCGGCCTCCGGTCTGCTGGACATCGCCTACCGCACCGTGGACTCTCCGGTGGGGTCCCTGCTGGTGGCCGCGTCGGACCGAGGCCTGATGAAGGTGGCCTTCGAGGTGCAGGACCACGACGCGGTTCTCGCCGCCCTGGCCGAGAAGGTCAGCCCGCGGATCCTGCGCGCGCCCGGCCGGCTGGACCCGGTGGCCCGGCAGCTCGAGGAGTACTTCGCCGGGACCCGGCGCTCGTTCGACCTCGAACTGGACTGGAGTCTCTCGTCCGGTTTCCGTCGCCAGGTGCTCGATCACCTGATGCGGATCGGCTATGGCCGCACCGAGAGCTACGCGGAGGTCGCGGCCGGGGCGGGCAACCCGAAGGCGGTGCGCGCGGTGGGCACCGCGTGCGCGACCAATCCGTTGGTCCTCGTCGTGCCCTGCCACCGCGTGGTCCGCTCCGACGGTTCGGCCGGCGGGTACGCCGGGGGAGTGCAGGCCAAAGCAACTCTGCTCGAGCTGGAGGCGGCGGCGTGACTGTCCTCGACGCACCCGACATCGTGGCGACACAGGTGGCCGCCCGGGTGGCCGCGGCCGACTGGGCCGCGGTCGCCACCGGCCTCGATGCGGACGGTTGCGCATTGCTGCCGCCGCTGCTCTCGCCGGGCGAGTGCGCGGAAATCGCGACGCTCTACGAGCGTCCCGAGCTCTTCCGCTCCACGATCGACATGGCGCGCTACCGATTCGGCAGCGGGCAGTACCGGTACTTCGACCGGCCGTTCCCGGAGCCCGTGGCGCGGCTGCGCGCTGAGCTGTACCCGCGGCTGCTGCCGATCGCGCGGGACTGGTGGAGCCGACTCGGCCGCGAGCCGGAGTGGCCAGACTCGATCGAGGAGTGGCTGGAGATCTGTCACGCCGCCGGCCAACGTCGGCCGACCCCGATCCTGCTGCGCTACCGGGCCGGGGACTGGAACGCGCTGCACCGCGACCTGTACGGGGACAAGGTGTTCCCGCTGCAGGTCGTGATCAACCTGAGCGCGCCGGGGGAGGACCACACCGGCGGCGAGTTCGTCCTGGTCGAGCAGCGGCCGCGGGCGCAATCCCGGGCCACGACTAACCTGATCCCGCAAGGGCGTGGGCTGGTGTTCACCACTCGGGACCGGCCGATTCGCTCGGCCCGCGGGTGGTCGGCGGCGCCGATGCGGCACGGCGTTTCGACGATCCGCTCCGGCGAACGCTTCGCACTGGGATTGGTGTTTCACGATGCGACCTGACGGGGTGTCATGTTCCTTCTGACTGGTCCCGACGGCGTCTACGACAGCGCGACGCCGGGAACCCTCGGCGGGTACAGCCGCAGCGAGATCTACGGCCGGTTGGACTGCTCGTCAGCGCTGCGTGCCATTGCCCGGGGCGGCTACGTCCAGCATCGGGTCTTCTTCGCCGACGAGGCGATGGCGCTCGCGGCGGGTTACCGGCCCTGCGCGGTGTGCCTGCCCGCGAGCTATGCCGCCTGGCGGGCCGAGAAGGATCGGGGGCCCGGGGCCGACCGCGGCGGGTTCGGCCCGTCCCCGGCACGCCCCTGACCTGGGCCCGCGAGCGCAAGGAGATCCGCGCCGACCTCGACGACGAGCGCATCGTCGAGTGGCTGCGCTCGGTCTACCTGATGTTGTTGTTGCGCGAGGACCTCGACTCTGCCGGGGAGCGCGCACTGCTCGTCGACTTCGTCCTGCCGTCGCTGGTCGCGCCGGCCCTGATCGCTCCGTCCCTCCCCGGGAGACCCTCATGAACGATCGCGATCCTGTCTTCGTCATCGGCGCCGGCCCGTCCGGGCTGGCCGCGGCGTACCGGCTGAAGCAGGCGGGGCTCCCCCCGATCGTGCTGGCGAAGCGCGACCGGACCGGCGGGATGATCCACACCCACCGCGAGCAGGGCTACCTGATGGAGGAGGGCGCGACGATCCTGCCGAGCGCCTACGAACCGGTGGTAGAGCTCGCCCACGAGATCGGCGTCGGGGCGGACCTGATCCCGGCCGGGTCGGTGATCGGCTTCGCCCGCGACAAGGCGATCCACAACCTGCGATCGAACCACCTGTTCCTCGACGCCGCCCGGACCAAGCTGGTCTCCGGGCGCTCGAAGGTGGCGATGGCGCGGTTCGGTATCGACGCGGCCCGGGCGAGCAAGGGACTGAACTACGTGCCCGATCTGATTTCGGGTCACTTCGATGCCGAGGCCACCTCGTTCCTGCGCGGTCTGCGCTACACCAAGTGCGTCGTGCTGAACACCGGAGTCACCCGCAAGCCGGTCGGGATCACTGCCTCGGTCATCAACGTCCCGCGCCAGGTCGACGCCGGCCTGATGGGCTTCACCTGCGAGCACAACAAGGCCCCCGGGCGGGCGCCCGAGGGCCACGGCCTGATGGCGGTGCTGACCATGACCGAGTGGGCCGAGCAGCTGATCGGCGAGGACGACGACACCATCCGCGACCGGATGCTCGGGGCCCTGGAGAAGGTCATCCCGGGTGTCTCCGACACCGTCGACTACACCCGGGTGACCCGCTGGAACGAGGTGGTCATCTACAGCCGGCCTGGCCTCTACAAGCAGCTCGGCCACTTCGTCGCCCACGAGGCGGCCAACTCGCGGATCCAGCTCGCCGGCGTCTTCGCTCCTCGTCGAACATGTGCACCGCGACGGTGGCCGGAGAACGCGCGGCCGCCCGGCTCGTGAAGACACTGGGCGGCCGCGCGACCGGTTCCTAGGTGATTCGTCGAAGCTCATCCGCGGGTCGGTTGCCGCCTTGATCAGCGCGTCCTGCAGCGAGTCGAACCAGGCGAGCGTGCCGTTGACCTGTTCGTCGCGGTTCTCGGCGGTTACCCGGGTCGCCACGAGGCTGAGCGTCGCGACCACGATCGTGCCGTCCGGGCGGATGTAGTACGCGGGGCTTTCGCCGCGCAGCTTGTCGGTGGAGGCGTCCCGGTCGGCCCAGCGGTTGGTGTACACCTTCGACCCCGCCGGGCAGCGTCTTGGACGCGCTCCCGGCGAAGCCCGCCCCCCGCCAGGGTTGCTGTGGCCCGACCGCTCGGATTGCTGACTGTGCGTCAGAAAGTAGTGACTGCAGGGGCGAATGAGGTTGCCCAAGCACTCGAACATACGTTCTGCATATCTGCTTGAGTGCAGTACGATTTCGGGTGTGAGCAAGGAACGGCCGCTAGGCGGAGTCGAC
>NZ_JACDFE010000256.1 GCF_013815995.1 Sporichthya sp. | reverse complement strand
GTCGGGGGGCGGTAGCCCCCCGACTGCGCAGCTCCCGGGGGAGGATTCGAACCCCCATAAATTGGACCAAAACCAATTGTCCTGCCCTTAGACGACCCGGGATCGGTCGGGGAAGACGTTACTTGCTCAGGGCGCGCCGCCCCGTTCACGGTGGATGCGATTCGGCGTTCCGGGCGTTCTCTGGCAAGGCCGAGGAGGAGCCCGATGCGGAGCATCGGGCGACGACGAGAACGTAGCCAGGGGACGTCCGGGGCGTCGAGCGCGCCGCCGTGGGCGGGGCGGCGTGCCCTTAGGCGGCGTGTCCTTAGGCCTCGCCCGGAGCCCGCCTCGGGCGCGCGGACTTCAGCGGCACCCGGTCGATCGTGCGCAGGGTCGGCTTGGCTTCGAGGTGGGCCAGCCCGTTCCAGGCCAGGTTCACCAGGTGGGCGGCCACCTCGGTGCGCTTGGGCTTGCGGACGTCCAGCCACCACTGCCCGGTCAGGGCCACCATCCCGACCAGCATCTGGGCGTACATCGGGGCCAGCTTCGGGTCGAAGCCGCCGGCCTTGAACTGCGCGACCATGATGTGCTCGACCTGGCTGGCCACATCCGAGATCAGGCTGGCGAAGCCACCGGTGGATCCCGCGACCGGGGAGTCGCGGACCAGGATCCGGAACCCGTCGGTGTTGGTCTCGATGTACTCCAGCAGCGCGAGGGCGGCCTGTTCGGCCAGCTGGCGCGGGTTGCGGCTGGTCAGGGACGCGGTCATCCGCTCCAGCAGGACCTCGATCTCACGGTCGACGACGACCGCGTAGAGGCCCTCCTTGCCGCCGAAGTGCTCGTAGACGACCGGCTTGGAGACTCCGGCCTTGGCGGCGATCTCCTCGACGGAGGTGCCCTCGAAGCCCTTTTCCGCGAACAGGCGGCGCCCGACGTCGACGAGTTGGAGGCGGCGCTCCTTGCCCGTCATCCGGGCCCGGGTCACCGCGCGCGCGTTCGGGTCCCCAGCGTCGGCCATTCGATCAGTCTGCCCCGTTCCGGCCCTCAGGTGGCGCGGCGGGCGTCCAGGCGCTTGGAGTCCGGCCACCGGACGTGGGACGCCCAGCCGAACTTCTCGAAGATCCAGATCAGCCGGGCGCTGGTGTCGAGCTGGCCGCGCAGCACGCCGTGCCGGGCCGAGGTGGGGTCGGCGTGGTGCAGGTTGTGCCAGGACTCACCGAAGGACAGCAGCGCCAGCCACCACACGTTGCCGGAGCGGTCGCGGCTCTTGAAGGGCCGGTTGCCGGCGACGTGGCAGATCGAGTTGATCGACCAGGTGACGTGGTGCAGCAGCGCGATCCGGACCAGCGTCGCCCAGAAGAACGCGGACAGCGCGCCCTGCCACGACCACGACCACAGGCCGCCGATCAGGGGCGGCAGCAGCGTGGAGACCGCGACCCAGGTCGGGAAGTGCCGGGAGATCGTGACGATGTCCTTGTCGGCCAGCAGGTCGGGGGCGTACTGGCGCTGCGGGGTCTGCTCCTCGTCGAAGAGCCAGCCGAGGTGCGCGTGGTACAGCCCCTTGGTGAGCCCGCCGACGCTGTCCCCGAAGGCCCATGGCGAGTGCGGGTCGCCGTCCTGGTCGGAGTACTTGTGGTGCTTTCGGTGGTCGGCGACCCAGCGGATCAGCGGGCCCTCGACCGCGAGGCTGCCCATGATGCCGAGCGCGATGCGCAGCGGCCGCTTGGCCCGGAACGAGCCGTGGGTGAAGTAGCGGTGGAAGCCGACGGTGATGCCGAAGCCGGTCAGCAGGTAGAAGAACAGCGCGATGACGACGTCGCGCCAGTGCAGGCCCCAGCCCCAGGTGACCGGGACGATCGCGGCGACGGCGATCAGCGGGACGACGATGAACAGCGCGAGGGTGGCCTGTTCGAGCCAGCCCTTCTGCTCCCCGCCCATGGTGCCCTTGACCTCGGGCTCAGGGCTCGGCAGGAGTTGCGTACTCGCCATCGACTAGGGCTCGTTTCTCGGGGGCCACTGACCTACGTCTCCGTAGGTTACGGTTTCGGTTCTTCCCCCCGCGAGGGGATGTGATGCAACCCATCCGAACGGTTGATGAACCTCACACTCAGGCCGGGGCGCCCACGGCGAAGATGCGCCGGAACGGGAAGGTCGTCACCCCGTCCCGTCCGACCGGATAGGCGGCGCGGACCGCTTCGCCGTACTCGGCGAGGAACGCCTCCCGCTCGGCTCCGTCGAGTTTGTTCAGGACCGGGCGCAGCGCCGTGCCCATGGTCCAGGTCAGGACGGGGTCGGGCCCCTCCAGGCGATGTAGGTAGGTGGTCTCCCAGACGTCCGGGCGGGCGCCGGCCGCGGCCAGGGCGTCGGCGTACCCGACCGGGGTGTGGATGGCCTCGTGCCGCTCGGAGATGCCGTGGAGCCGGTCGCGCCAGGCCGGTGCGGCGCAGAACTCGCGGAGCAGCACGTGGTGCGGGGCGTCGAAGTTGGCCGGCACCTGGAAGGCCAGCCGGCCCGTTCTGCTGAGCGTGCCCAGCCAGCGCGGCAGCAGGTCGAGGTGCCCTGGTAGCCACTGCAGCATCGCGTTGGAGAACCAGAGGTCCACCGGGCCCTCCGGCTGCCACTCCGCGGCGCCGACGACCTCATAGCGGATGCCGTCCTGCTCCGCCCTGGCCGCCTCGATCATCTCGGAGGAGGAATCGGTGCCCAGCACGTCCGCGCCGGGCCAGCGGGCGGCCAGCAGGCGGGTCGAGGTGCCGGTGCCGCAGCCCAGGTCGACGACCCGCTCCGGGTCGGCGAGATCGACCGCGGCGAGCAGGTCGCGGGCCGGCCGGGTGCGCTCATCGGCGTAGGTCAGGTAGGTCTGCGGGTCCCACATGGCGTCCTCCGGGGCCAGGTTGCTCCGGGGATGTCATCCCTCTCGACCGCCGGGATGCGGACATAACGGACATTTCACGGTCGAGGGGGATGACATCCCCTGGACTCTCGAAGATCCGCCCGAAGTCTCTTGATGTCAAGACAATATCGTGGCTATATTCGGATTCATGCAGGACGAGGTGGACCGGCTCGTCGCCGCGTGGCGACGGGAACGGCCCGATCTGGACACCCGGCCGCTGGAGGTCCTCAGCCGGGTGACCCGCCTTGCCCGCCACCTGGACCGGGCCCGGCGCAGCGCCTTCACCGAGCACGACCTGGAGGCCTGGGAGTTCGACGTCCTGTCCGCGCTACGCCGCTCCGGCGAGCCTTACCAGCTCTCCCCCGGCGCGCTGCTGAACCAGACGCTGGTGACTTCCGGGACGATGACCAACCGGATCGACCGCCTGACCGCCAAGGAGCTGGTCCGCCGCGAGCCCGACCCGGCCGACCGCCGCGGCGTCCTGGTCGTCCTCACCCCGCGCGGCCTCGCCGTCGTCGATGACACCCTCACCGATCTGCTGGCCCACGAGCAGAAGCTGCTGGCGGGTCTGACGGACCGTCAGCGCGACGCCCTCGCGGATCTGCTCCGCGACCTCGTTTCGCCGTTCGACAATCCGGAATAGTTGGCGCGCTCCGCGCGCGAACGCTCGCGGCCCGGCCGGCGCTACTTGGTCTCCGCTCCTCCGGTCGCTCGCGCGCGGCGTAGCGGGTGGTCAACCGATGCGCCGCTCGCTCTCTCCGTCGCGTCGACCTGCGTGCACGCAGGCGGCGGGCCGACTCGCCCGTATCGGAGTTCAGCCCCCGGCGATGTCGGCGGCGGCCATCCACTGGTCTTCGAGGGCCGTGCGTTCGGCGGCGAGGGCGCGGAGCTCGGCGTCGAGTTCGGCGACCCGGGCGTAGTCCGAGGCATTCTCGGCCAGTTGCTCGTGCAGCTTCTTCTCGGCCGCCTCGATCCGCTCCCAGCGCTTCTCGATCCGGGCCAGCTCCTTGCGGGCGGCGCGGACATCCCCGGCAGGCGCGGCAGGAGCGGCGGCCGCGGCGGACGGGGAAGCCTGGGCTGGCGACGCGGCGGGCTCCGCACCGGCGATGGCGGCGCGGCGCTGCAGGTACTCATCCACGCCGCCGGGCAGCATCCGCAGGTCGTTGTCACCGAGCAGGGCGTAGACCGTGTCGGTGGTGCGCTCCAGGAAGTACCGGTCGTGGCTGACGATGACCAGGGTGCCGGGCCAGCCGTCGAGGAGGTCCTCGAGTTCGGTCAGTGTCTCGATGTCCAGGTCGTTGGTCGGTTCGTCGAGGAACAGCGCGTTCGGCTCGGCCATCAGCAGCCGGAGCAGCTGCAGGCGGCGGCATTCGCCGCCGGACAGGTCACCGACCGCGCGCCACTGCCGGTCGCCGCTGAAGCCGAAGCGCTCCAGCATCGAGGAGGCGGTGAACTCCTTCTTGCCGATCGTGATGACGCGCGAGATCCGCTCGACGGACTCCAGCACCCGCACCTTGGGGTCGAGCTCGCGGACCTCCTGCGAGAGGTGGGCCGGGCGCAGCGTGACGCCGCGGACGACCTTGCCGGCGGCGGGCTTGACCTCGTCCAGCAGCAGCCGGATCAGGCTCGTCTTGCCGCTGCCGTTGACCCCGACCAGGCCGACCCGCTCGCCGGGGCCGAGGTTCCAGGTCAGGTGCTCCAGCAGCGTCTTCGGCCCGGCCGTGAGCGTGACGTCGTGCAGTTCGTAGGCGGTACGCCCGAGGCGGGCGGTCGCGAACTTGACCAGCTCGACGCTGTCGCGGATCGGCGGCACGTCCGCGATCAGCGCGTTGGCGGCGTCGATGCGGAACTGGGGCTTGGACGTCCGCGCGGGCGGGCCGCGGCGCAGCCAGGCCAGCTCCTTGCGGACCAGGTTGACGCGCTTCTGCTCCTCCGTGGAGGCGATCCGGTTCCGTTCGGCCTTGGCCAGCACGTAGGCCGCGTAGCCGCCGTCGAACGCGTTGACCGCGCCGTCGGCGACCTCCCAGGTGCGGGTGCAGACGGTGTCCAGGAACCACCGGTCGTGGGTGACGACCAGCAGCGCGCCGGGCCGGGTCACCACGTGCCGGGCCAGCCAGTCGATGCCCTCGACGTCGAGGTGGTTCGTCGGCTCGTCCAGGACCAGCAGGTCCAGTTCGCGCACGAGCTCACGGGCCAGCGCGATCCGGCGCCGTTCGCCACCGGACAGCGGTCGGATGACCGTGTCGAAGCCCTGCGGGTGACCCGGCAGCGTGAGGCCGCCGAACAGGCCGGAGATGACGTCGCGGACCCGGGCGTCGCCGGCCCAGTCGTGTTCGGCCCGGTCGCCCAGCACGACCTGACGGATCGTCATATTCGAGTCGAGGTCGTCGGCCTGGGACAGCACCGCGATCCGCAGCCCGCCGCTGTGCGTGACCCGGCCGGCGTCCGGCGGGTCGACCTTGCTGAGCACCTTCAGCAGCGTGGACTTGCCGGCCCCGTTGCGCCCGACCACGCCGATCCGCTCACCGGCGGACAGGCCCAGGGAAACCCCGTCGAGCAGGGTGGTCAGTCCGTAGGACTTCCGCACGGCCTCGAGGTTGACGAGGTTGGCCACCAGTTCAGCGCCCCTGCGGAACGACGCGGGCGCCGGGCACCGGGCCGGTGGCCCGCTTCACATCGCGGCACAGCCCCATCGCGGTCAGCCCGACCGCGACGTCGAGGCCGGACTCGGGCGAGCGCACCAGGAACGCAACCGTCGGGCCGCTGCCGGAGACGATCGCGCCGAGGGCACCGAGTTCGACGGCCGCGCCCAGGGTCTGCGCGAGCGCCGGCCGCAGCGAGACCGCGGCCGCCTGCAGATCGTTGGAC
>NZ_JACDFE010000050.1 GCF_013815995.1 Sporichthya sp. | reverse complement strand
CGCCCCACCGACGGGTGCCCGGTCCTCCTCCAGCAGGCGCCACAGGATCGCGAGGTCGCACACGCGCAGCGCGATCGCGACCAGCACCGGAAGCGCCAGCACCGGCCAGGAACCCGGGGCCGGCACGAGCGCGAGCACGCCTCCGACCAGCGCGCCGGCGGCGAGGGCGGCGGAGATCGCCACGCTCTCGGCCGCCAGGCCCGATTCGATGTCGGCGTCGGGATCGGCGGCCTGCGCGGCATCGACGTACCAGGACTCCAGAGCCCCGGAGTCCAGGGCGCGGAAGACGCCCTCGATCGTCCAGGCCACCGCGAAGAGCGCGACCGACTCCGAGAACGCCGTGATCGACATCGAGGCCAAACTGAGCAGGCCCGCGGTGAGCAGCACCGGGCGGCGGCCGATGGTGTCGGCAAGTCCGCCGGTGGGCAGCTCGAGCAGGACGACCACTGCGCTGGAGAGCCCGGAGAGCAGGCCGATGGTGGCCAGGGACAGGCCGCGCTCCTGCAGCAGGACGAAGAGCACGGGGATCAGCAGCCCGACCGGGAACCAGCGGGTGGCGGAGAGCAGCAGGAAGCGGCGGCGCACCTGGCGCACGTCGGCGAGGGTCATTGCGGGGCGTTCACCCAGGGGTGCACGTGCAGGATCACCGCGACGTTGGTGGGCTCGCCCTCGGCCGGGATGTCGTTGCCGGGGCTGGTGAGTTCGGCGAGGGCTCGGTGCCGCAGAACGACCTGGTCGAGCTCGCGGGTCAGTGCCCGGGTCTGCTCCGCCGTGAGCACGAGCCGGTAGTCCGACAGGTCCGAGGCCTTGACCCACTCGCGCGGCCACTCCTGGGCGGCGTCGAGCCAGGCCTGGGTCTTGGCGGTGTTCATCCGCAGGTGGTCCCCGATCAGCCAGGTCGCGGCCGCCCGGTCGTCCGGGTCGTCGAGGAACCGGTCCTGCGACCAACTCGTGAAGTCGTGCGCGGCCTTCCACCAGCGGTCCCGGGCATCCCCGGCGTCGCTGGCCTCCAGGACCAGCCCGACCTCGGCGAGCTTGCGCAGGTGGTAGCTGGTGGTCCCGCTGTTGGTGCCGAGCCGGCTCGCGAGCTGGGTCGCGGTGGCCGGGCCGTCCACCCGGAGCCGACCGAGCAGCCGGCTGCGCAGCGGATGCGCGAGAACCCGGATCGAGCGGGAGTCGAGCCAGATGGCGGTGGGTCGCGGGACCGGGGTTTCGTCGCTCATCGCTCCACCGTAGATCGCAGAATAGTTCTGCACAAGAATTCTGCAGAGATCTTCTGCAATCGCTCCACGCCGATAGGCTGGGGCCCGTGACGCTGCGTTTATACGACACCGCGACCCGTTCCACCAGGGATTTCGTGCCCGCCGAACCCGGCCGGGCCTCGATCTACCTGTGTGGCGCGACGGTTCAGGCGCCCCCGCACATCGGGCACATCCGCTCCGGCGTCAACTTCGACATCCTGCGGCGCTGGCTGGAGCACACCGGCTCGACCGTCACCTTCGTCCGTAACGTCACCGACATCGACGACAAGATCCTGCGCAAGGGTGAGGAACTGGGCGTCCCGTGGTGGCAGGTCGCCCAGACGAATGAGAACGCCTTCGGCTGGGCCTACGACGTGCTCGGCTGCCTGCGTCCGACGATCGAGCCGCGGGCCACGGGGCACGTCCCGGAGATGATCGTGCTGATGCGCGAGCTCATCGAGCGCGGGCACGCCTACGCCGACGGCGGCGACGTCTACTTCTCCGTGGGCTCGTTCGGCGCGTACGGCGCCCTGTCCGGGCAGAAGCCGGACGCGATGCTGGCCGCCGGCGACACCGACGTCGAGACCCACAAGCGCGATGCCCGCGACTTCGCGCTGTGGAAGTCCGCCAAGCCCGGCGAGCCGTCCTGGGAGACCCCGTGGGGCCCGGGTCGGCCCGGTTGGCACCTGGAGTGCTCGGCGATGGCCGGCAAGTACCTCGGCGACCGCTTCGACATCCATGGCGGCGGCCTGGACCTGGTCTTCCCGCACCACGAGAACGAGATCGCCCAGTCCAAGGCCGCCGGGGGAGACTTCGCCGCCTACTGGCTGCACAACGGCTGGGTGACGATGTCCGGGGAGAAGATGAGCAAGTCGCTCGGCAATTCCCTGCTGGTCTCCGAGGTGGTCAAGCGGGTCCGTCCGGTCGAGCTCCGTTTCTTCCTGGCCGCACCGCACTACCGCTCGATGGTCGAATACTCCGAGGAGTCGCTGACCGAGGCGGGCACCGCCTACCAGCGGATCGAGACCTTCGTCCGCAACGCCACTGACCTGGTCGGTGATGTGACGCCGGGTCAGGTTCCGGCCGCCTTTACTGAGGCGATGGACGACGACCTCGGCACCCCGCAGGCCCTGGCCGCGATCTACCACGCGGTTCGCGAAGGCAACACCGCGATGGCGGCGGGGGACAAGGACACCGTCACCGCGCGGCTGACCGAGGCCCGAGCGATGCTCGGCGTGCTCGGGCTGGACCCGGTGGCCTGGGCCGACGGCAACTCCGGCGGCGACCTGCACGGCGTCGTCGACGGCCTCGTCGCGCTGGCGCTGGAGCAGCGCGCCGCGGCCCGGGAACGCAAGGACTACGCGGCCGCGGACGCGATCCGCGACCGGTTGCGCACGACCGGGGTCGTCATCGAGGACACCCCGAACGGACCGCGCTGGACGGTCGACCCCGGCTCCGCGGGATGACGTCCCGCACGGGCGCACATCAGCCCGCAGGCAAGCTGACCAGCGCCCGCAGCGGCTGACACTTCACGGCAAAACGACAGGATGAGTTGATGGCAGGCAACAGCAGCCGCAAGGGCGCGATGCGCAACCCCGGCAGCAAGAAGGGGGCCGTGGTCGGCAGCGGCGGCCAGAAGTCGCGCACGCTGACCCGCGGCAAGGGCCCGACGCCGAAGGCCACCGAGCGGACCGGGCACCCGGCCGCCCGCAAGGTTGCGGCGCAAAACCGTCGTGCCGAGGCTGCGCGCAAGGAAGCCACCCCGCCCGGGCGCCCGGCCACCGGCCAGGCCCGCGGCGGGCGTCGTCCGGCGAAGGGGCCCAAGGAGGCTCAAGAACTCGTGGTCGGCCGTAACTCCGTGCTTGAGGCGCTCGAGGCCTCGATCCCCGGCACCGCGCTCTACGTCGCCGAGCGGATCGACTCCGACGACCGGGTCAAGGCGTGCCTCAAGCTCGCCGTGGGCGCGGGCATCCCGCTGCTGGAGATCACCCGCGCCGAGCTCGACCGGATCAGCGACCGGGCCTACCACCAGGGCGTCGCCCTGCAGGTGCCGCCGTACGAGTACGCCCACGCTGATGACCTGCTCGCCCGGGCCGGCACGGCCGCGCCGCTGATCGTCGCGCTCGATGGCGTCACCGACCCGCGCAACCTCGGCGCGGTGCTCCGCTCGGCCGAGGCGTTCGGTGCTCACGGCCTGCTGGTGCCCGAGCGCCGCGCGGCCGGCATGACGGCAGGAGCGTGGAAGGCCGCCGCCGGTGCAGCTGCGCGGCTACCGGTGGCGCGGGCGACGAACCTCAACCGTGTGCTGGTCGCGTACCAGAAGGCCGGGCTGATGATTGTCACCCTCGACGGCGAGGGCGACGTTGCGATCGGCGACCTGGAGCTGGCCACCGACCCGCTGTGCCTGGTGATCGGTTCGGAGGGCAAGGGCGTCTCGCGCCTGGTGTCGGAGAACGCCGACGTCCGGGTGCGGATCCCCATGGCGGGCAAAACCGAGTCCCTCAACGCGGGCGTCGCCGCCGGGATCGCGCTCTACGAGATCAACCGCCGCCGCGCCTGACGCGCAACGCCCTTTGCTCCGCGCATCCATGCGCGCACCGGCATCCATGAGCGCCGTCCGGCGGCGTCTCGCCGGGTTTCGCGCATCCATGCGCGGAGCGAAGGGTGGCCTCGTGAACTATTTCCCGAGCTCGGGGGCATTTCCGGCAGGCCCCGTTCGGCCTACTCTGCGTTTACCGGTACGGCCGGGTGAGCAGGGAGGACGTCATGCGGATCTCCGATGTGCTGAGGACCAAGGGCACCGAAGTCTTCACGGTGCAGCCCGACACGACCGTGCGCGACTTCCTCGCCGTGATGGTCGAACGCCGGATCGGCGCGTGCGTGCTGTCCTCGGACGGGACCACGGTCGTCGGCATCGTCTCCGAGCGCGACATCGCTCGCGCGTTGCACGAGCGCGGCGCGAACATCCTCGCCGAGCCGGTCTCCGCGATCGCCACCACCGACGTGCTGACCTCCTCACCGGAGCAGAGCCTCGACGAGCTGACCCGGATGATGACCGAACGCCGCGTGCGCCACATCCCGGTGCTGATCGACGGGCAACTGGCCGGCCTGGTCAGCATCGGTGACGTGGTCAAGCACCGGATGGACGAGCTGGAGTCCGAGCGCGAGCATCTGGTGAACTACATCTCCTCGGCCGGCTGAGCCGCCTGCGCGCAAGCGCGCCAACCAGCCGTCATCCGGCGCTCGCCTGCGTATTACCGGGAAGACCTCCGACTCACCGGTAACCTTGAGCGTTCCCGCCGACGTGGCGCAATTGGTAGCGCACTCGACTTGTAATCGAGCGGTTCCCGGTTCAAGTCCGGGCGTCGGCTCATATTTCCGCACGTCAGCGGCGTGCGGTTGCCGGTGACGGCTTCGCTTCACGTCCCGATGTCACGCCGATGTCACACCCATCGATCCGAACACGCGATCGAGAGTTGCAGCGGCGTTGTTCAGGGCGCCGTCCTGGGAGTGGACCTAGGTGCGCATCGTGAAGGCGGCCGAGGCGAGTCCGAGCCAGGCCGCGATGGCCGCGCTTGGCGTGCTGCCGTCCGTCCTGTGCAGCGAGTCGCTGATCGCCTGAACGACGCCGGTCACGACGCCCAGTCGGCCATCTCGGCGCGAGGCCCTCAGGGCTGGCGTGCCGTCAGCGAGCGATGTACGGACCGGTACCTGCCCAGGACGACCTCGTCGTCCTTCTGACGGATCGTCAGCCGTTGCGAGAGAACTCGAGGCAGCTACGCTCAACAGCCTACCGCCACAACGAGTTGCCCGGGTCGGCGGACTACCGAATGGGCGCGAGGTGGATGATCGCCGCCTCGAGGCGGGGGACATTACCGGGCGGTGACGTCCGCGGTCAGATCCGCGATTCAGCCTCCCGGGCGGGTAGACACAACGCGTAGATACAACACGCCAGGGCGCACGGGCAGCTCCGCGCCTGCACCGAAAAGAGAGGTTCACCGGTGAGCAACGTCGCCATCGGCGAGCACGCGCTTCTCTCCGACTGCGGCGCGGCGGCCCTGGTGACGTCGGCCGGTTCGGTGGACTGGCTGTGCCTACCGCGTTACGACAGCCCGGCGGTTTTCGGCCGGCTCCTCGATGACGCCGCCGGGCATTTCCTGATCGCCCCGGCCGACGGGGGCTTCGCCGTCACCCGCCGTTACCGGACGCCCAGCCTCGTCCTGGAGACAATCTGGTCCGGTCCCGCCGGCGAGCTGGTGGTCACCGACGCGTTGGCGCTGGGGCGCCGCGAACGCGGGCACGACCTCGGCCTCTCAGCCCCGGGCGTGCTAATCCGGCGGGTCCGGTGTACCCGGGGCACGGTCGCGGTGCGGGTCGAGTTCGTCCCGCGGCCCGAGTTCGGGCTGGTGCACCCCCGGCTCAGCGCCGGAGCAGGCACGGTGCTCGCCCACGGCGGGGCCACCGTCTTGGTGTTGAGCACGCCCGTGGGCCTCGAGCTCGATGCCGCGCGGGCATGCACCACCGCACGCCTGTCCGCGGGGCAGAGCTGGGACTTCGCGCTCCAGCAGGCCGACGCGTGGGGTGTGTTGCCGAAGCGTCGCAGCCCACGGCGCATCCGTCGGTTGCTGCGCGGGACCGAGGAGTCCTGGCGCAGCTGGTCGGCGCTGCATCAGAAGTACGAGGGTCCGCTGCGCGACCTCGTGCACCACAGCGGCGTCGTCCTGCGCGGGCTCACCTACGCGCGCAGTGGCGCCCTGATCGCCGCGCCCACCACGAGCCTGCCCGAAGGAATCGGCAGCGGCCGAACCTGGGACTACCGCTACACCTGGGTGCGCGACGCCTCGATGACCATGCAGGGTCTCTTCATCGCCGCCTGCCCGGACGAGGGTGGGCGGTTCTTCGACTTCCTCGCCCGCGCGGCTGCCACCCAGCTCGACCGCGGCCGGGACCTGCAGATCATGTACGGCATCGGTGGCGAGCGCGATCTGACGGAGCGTGAGCTCGGGCACCTGTCCGGCTGGCGGGACTGCGGACCGGTGCGGGTGGGCAACGGGGCGTGGTCGCAACGCCAGCTCGACGTGTACGGCTCCCTGCTCGACGCCGCGCACACGTTGCGCTCCCGGTTGGGGACCCTCGACGCCGGCACCCGCGCGTTCCTGGTCGCTGCTGTCGACGCCGCGGCGGATCGCTGGGCGGAGGATGACCAGGGGATCTGGGAGATCCGGGGCCCGGCACGGCCGTACCTGCACAGCAAGCTGATGTGCTGGGTCGCGCTGGACCGCGGGCTGGACATGCTCGACCTGCTCGGCGCCGGCGACCGCGCGGAGAAATGGGCCGCGGCCCGCGCCGAGCTGCGGGAGTCCATCCTCACCGACGGCTGGAACGCCGCGGCCGGTGCCTTCACCCAGTACTACGGATCGGCGGATTTGGACGCCTCGGCGCTGCTGCTGCCCATCGTCGGGTTCCTGTCGCCGGACGACCCGCGGGTGCGTTCGACGGTGGATGCGGTGGAGGCAGCCCTGGCCGATGAGCGCGGGCTGCTCTATCGGTACCGCAGCGGCGACGGGTTCGACACCGCCGAGGGCACCTTCCTGCTCTGCACCTTCTGGCTGGCCCATGCCCTTGCCCTCACCGGCCAGCTCGACCGCTCCCGCGAGACGCTGCTGCGGGCCGCGGGATATGCCACCGAACTGGGCCTGCTCGCCAAGCAGGTCGACCCGGGGACGGGTGAGCTGCTGGGCAACTTTCCCCAGGCCTTCAGCCACCTGGGCCTGGTCACCGCCGCGCACGCCCTGGCCGAGGCCGAACGTGCACTCATACCCGGAGCAACGCCGTGAAGACCTACGACCTGATCGTGCTCGGCGCGGGCAGCGGCAACGGGCTGTTCGGCCCCGAACTGGCGCACCTGCGGACCGCGATCGTCGAGCCGGACCGCTTCGGAGGGACCTGCCTGAACCGCGGCTGCATCCCGTCGAAGATGTTCGTGGTGGCGGCCGACGCGGCCCGCGGGGTGGGTGAGGCCCGCCGCCTCGGGGTGCACGCCACATTGGACCGAGTGGACTGGCCGGCGATCCGCTCGCGAGTGTTCGGGCGCATCGACCCGCTGCATCAGCAGGGGATCGACTTCCGGCGCTCCCGCGGGATCGACGTCTACACCGACCCGGCGCGCTTCGTCGGCCCGCGCACCATCGACGTCGGCGGCACGCAACTGATGGCCGATCAGATCGTCGTCGCGGTGGGCGCTCGGCCCGTGGTCCCGACGGTCGCCGGTCTGGACTCGGTGGCGTTCCACACCTCGGACACCATCATGCGCATCGAGGACCTACCGCGCTCGATGGTCATCATCGGCGGCGGGTTCATCGCGGCCGAGATGGGTCACGTCTTCGCCGCGTTCGGCGTCGACGTGACGATCGTCGCCAAGGGCCCCCGGCTGCTGATGGCCGAGGACGAGGCGATCTCGGCCCGCTTCACCGAACTGGCCCGCACCCGGTTCCGCATGCTGCTCGACGCCGACGCGACCGAGGTCCGGGCGCACGGTGCGGGGGTGCGGGTCACCGCGGTCCGGGAGGGCATCGCCCACCAGGTCGACGCGGAGCTGCTCCTCGTCGCGACCGGCCGCCGCCCCAACACCGACCTGATCGACCCGGCCGCCGGCGGGGTGGAACTCGACGAGCACGGGCACGTGATCACCGATCACGCCTACCGCACGACGGCTCCAGGTGTCTGGGCGCTCGGTGACGCTGCCAACCACTTCCAGCTCAAGCACATGGCCAACGCCGAGCAGCGCATCGTGGCCCACAACCTGGTCCACCCGGCGCGGCTTCGTCAGCTCCCGGCCCGCAGCATCGTCCCGCACGCGGTGTTCTCCGACCCGCAGATCGCCGCGGTCGGCTTGACCGAGGGGCAGGCGATCGAGGGGGACGTCCCGCACGTGATCGCCTGCCGCGACTACGCCGAGACCGCCTACGGCTGGGCGTTGGAGGACACCACCAGCTTCGTCAAGCTCGTCGTGGACCCGGGCGCCCGCACGCTGCTGGGTGCGCACATCATCGGCCCGCAGGCGGCCCTGCTGATCCAGCCGCTCCTGCAGGCGATGATGCTCGGCCAGAGGGTCGATCAGCTCGCGCACGACGTGCTCTACATCCACCCGGCGCTCTCTGAGGTGCTCGAGCAGGCCCTGCTCGAGGTGAAGAGCTGATGCAACTCGGGATGGTCGGCCTGGGCCGGATGGGCGCGGCCCTGGTGCGGCGGCTGATCGGCGACGGCCACGAGTGCGTGGTCTTCGACCGCAATACCGAGACGGTCGCCGCGCTGGTGAAGGCCGGCGCAACCGGCGCGGACTCATTGGCCGACCTGGCGGCCCGACTCGCGGCCCCGCGGGCGATCTGGCTGATGGTCCCGGCCGAGCTCACCGGCGCCGTGGTCGACGAGATGGTCGCCCACCTCGACGCGGACGACATCATCATCGACGGCGGCAACAGCTACTACCGCGACGACATCGACCGGGCGGAGCACCTGCGCGAGTCCGGGATCCACCACGTCGATGTCGGGACCAGCGGCGGGGTGTTCGGCCTCGAGCGCGGGTTCTGCCTGATGATCGGCGGCGAGGCTGACGTGGTGTCACATCTGGACCCGATCTTCGCCTCGATCGCGCCCGGCGTGGAGGCCGCACCGCGCACGCCTGGGCGTCGCGGGCGCCCGTCGAAGGCCGAGCACGGCTACCTGCACTGCGGTTCGCACGGGGCCGGGCACTTCGTCAAGATGGTGCACAACGGCGTGGAGTACGGCCTGATGGCGGCCTACGCCGAGGGGATCAACATCCTCGCGCACGCCGGGCTCGGGTCGGCGCAGGCGCAGGCCGGCGACGCGGAGACCGCACCGCTGCGCGACCCGCGCTACTACCAGTTCGACCTCGACGTCACCGACATCGCCCAGGTGTGGCGCCGGGGTAGCGTGATCTCCTCCTGGCTGCTGGACCTCACCGCGGCGGCCCTCACCGCGGAGCCCGAACTGGACAGCTGCAGCGGCCGGGTCTCGGACTCCGGGGAGGGCCGCTGGACCGCCGCCGCCGCCGTCGAGCTCGGCGTCCCCGCGACGGTGCTCTCGGCTGCGCTGTTCGACCGGTTCACCAGCCAGCACAACGCCGACTTCGGCGACCGGCTGCTCTCCGCGCTGCGCAAGCAGTTCGGCGGGCACGACGAGAAGCTCCCGTCGTGACAGTGGACATGACGCAGCGCTGCGATGCGCTGGTCCTGTTCGGCATCGGGGGGGATCTCGCCGCGAAGAAGCTGTTCCCGTCGCTGTACAACCTGGCCTGCCGCGGGCTGTTGCCGCGCGTCGTCGGGGTCGGCGCCGACGACTGGGACCGGGACGGACTGCTCAAGCACGCCCGCACGGCACTCGAGTCCGCCGGCGTCGAGGTGCATCCCAAGACCTTTGATCTGCTGGCCGGGCTGTTGACCTATGTGGCCGGAGATTTCACCGAGGCGGACACCTTCACTCGCGTCCGTGAGGAACTCGACGGCTGCCAGCGCGTTGCCTGTCATCTCGCCATCCCGCCGGCCCTGTTCGGCGCCGTCGTTGAAGGCATCGGCGCGGCCGGACTCCACACCGGCGGCCGGATCATCCTGGAGAAGCCCTTCGGCCACGACCTGGCCTCGGCCCGCGAGCTCCGCGCCACCCTGCACCAGCACTACCCGGAGGAGGCGATCTTCCGGATCGACCACTTCCTCGGCAAGGCCGCGGTGCAGAACCTGCTGGTGTTCCGGTTCGCGAACACCGTCCTGGATCCGGTGTGGAACCGGCATCACGTCGATCATGTGCAGATCACCATGGCCGAGGACTTCGGGGTCGAGGGCCGGGGCCGGTTCTACGACCGGGTCGGCACCTTGCGCGACGTCGTGCAGAACCACCTGCTCCAGATCGTGGCGCTGCTCGCGATGGAGCCACCCATCTCCGCCGACCCCGAGCACCTGCGCGACGAGATCGTCCGGGTCCTGGCCGCGATCCGGCCGCTGGGCCCTGACGACCTGGTGCGTGGCCAGTACCACGGCTACTGCGAGGTCGACGGCGTCGAGGCCGGCTCCGACACCGAGACCTTCGTCGCGCTGAAGCTGGCGATCGACTCGTGGCGGTGGGCCGGGGTTCCGTTCTTCGTGCGGGCAGGCAAGGCGATGGCCGCCTCGGTCACCGAGGCCCTCGTCGTCTTCAAGTCCCCACCGCGGCCTCTGTTCACCGGCTCGGACCGCGAGCCCGAGCCGAACCAGGTCCGCTTCCGGGTCAAGCCGGTCACCCCGATCACGCTGAGCCTGCAGGTGAAGCAGCCCGGCGACGAGCTGATCAGTTGCCCGGTCCAGCTCAAACGTGACGACGGCGCGGACGCCGACACCGGAAGCCACGAGGCCTACGAACGGCTCCTCGACGACGCGCTGCGCGGGGACCCCCTGCTGTTCGCCCGTCAGGACGCCGTCGAGGCCGCCTGGCGCGTCGTGGCACCCGCCCTGACGGACCAACCTCCCGTCGAGGGCTACCCCGTCGGTTCGTGGGGCCCGCCCGCGGCCGATGCCCTCGCCCCGGACAGCGGCTGGCGTCCGCCCGGGGAGCCAGCACCATGAGTCCGGCGCTCGTTGTCGGTGTGGACGTCGGCGGCACGAACATCGAGGCCGGGCTCGTCCGCCCGGATCACCAGGTGCTCGGACGGCGCAAGGCCGCGACGCCGGCCGGAGGACCCGATGCCGTCCTGGACACGATCGAGATGCTGGTGGGCACGCTCGGTGGCGACCCGGTCGCGGTCGGGGTGGGCGTCCCGGGCGTGGTGCACGGCGGGGAGGTACTGACGGTGCCGAACCTGCCGGGCTGGATCCGCCCGATCGACCTGGCGACCGAGCTCACCAAGCGCCTCGACCTGCCGGTGGCGTTGGGCAATGACGCGAACGTGGGCCTGCTCGGGGAGTGGGTAGCGGGTTCGGCCGCCGGCGCCGAGAACGTCCTCGGGGTCTGGCTGGGCACCGGCGTCGGCGGGGGCCTGATCCTGGGCGGGCAGCCGTTCACCGGGGTGCACGGCGCCGCCGGGGAGATCGGTCACGTCCTCATCCGCGCCGACGGTGCGCTGTGTCACTGCGGCCGGCGCGGTTGCGTCGAGGCCTACGCGGGTCGGCGCGCGATGGAACACACCGTCGGCGTGATGGTCGGCGCCGGCTGCGTGACGTCACTGCACGAGATCCGCGACCGCTACGGCAAGGCGAGGCTGACCTCGAAGGTGTGGGCGCGAGCACTCGCGCAGGACGACCCACTCGCGGTCGAGGTCTTCGCCGCCGCGGTCGAGGCCATCGGGATCGGCGTGGCCAACGCGGTTGTGCTGACCGACGTCGACACGGTCGTGGTGGGCGGCGGGCTGGCCGAGAAGCTCGGTCAGGGTCTCGCCGACCGGATCGCCACGGCCGCCCAGCCCTGGCTGCTGGCGCGGCACGCCCGGTTGCGTTTCATCGCCGCCGCCCTCGGTGACGACTCCGGCGTGGTCGGCGCGGCCGCACTGGCACGCAGGTCCGGGAGCTGTTAGACGGAGGGCGCGTGAGGTTCAAGTCCGGGCGTCGGCCGAGGGCTGCGGGCGGCGGTGCTCAGGCGCTGTTGATCCAGGCGAGTTCTTCCAGGCGCTTGTCGGCGATCGCGAGGTCGAAGGAGCCTGGGTCGAAGCCCTCGGCCCACGCGGTGAGCTCTTCGTGACCCGGGTGGTCGGGGTCGCGGAGGGCGGCGAGGAATTCGCCGTAGCCGTGCGGGCCGCCGACATCTTCGGGTGGGCACGGCCGTGCGCCGGCGAGGCAACGCGGGTACCGGCCGCCCGGCTCCGGCGCGAGGACGGCCTCGACGATGAGCGTGTGGGACCAACCGTCGCCGAAGTCGTAGAGGTAGGACAGGTCGCTGTTCTGGCCGGCAACCAGGCCCAGGGTCGCGGTGGTGGAGTCGAGGACCTCCTCGTCGTTGTCCTCATCGGGCGGGGCGAAGCGCTGGGCGTCGATCTCGAACTCGTGCAGGTGGCTGTCCGTCCATCCCATCGCCTGCTGGATGACGTCGTGCAGACCGTTCAACGTCATCGCGTCAGGAACGAGGACGCGGCGCCAGACGTGCGGGCGAACCTCACCCAGCTCGATCTTGATCTGGAGGATCCGCGTGCTCGCGGTGATCAGGCCCGGTGCCATGGCCGGATTCTTCCAGCGTTCAGCGTGAGTCGCACGATCACAGCGCGTCGACAGTGGGGAGCAATCGGGGCCTACTCCCCGGTCTCGCCGTCGATCGACTCGCGGATCAGGTCGGCCTGGCCGTTGTGCCGGGCGTACTCCTCGACCATGTGCGTGAGGACCCAGCGCAGCGACACCTGGCCGCTCCCACCCCACGCCGGGTGCGTCCGGCCGAGGGCGTCGGCCTCCTGCAGGGCGCTCGCCACGACCGCGCGGGACGCCTCGACCCGCGCCTCCCATAGCGCGCGCAACGCCTCGCCGGTCTCGGTCGCGGCCAGGTGCCAGTCCCAGTCCGGGTCGGCCTTCCAGTCCACCGAGGCCCAGGGCTCGGGGTCGGGCGCTTCGGCGACGACAGTGCTGAACCAGTAGTCCTCGACGTAGGCCAAATGGCTGAGCATCCCGCCGAGGGTCAGCGGGGACGGCGCCAGCGTGAGACGCAGTTGCTCGTCGCTCAGCCCGCGGCACCGCCAGGCCAGCGTCGCGCGCTGGTAGTCCAGGAAGCCTTGCAGCGTCGCCGCCTCGTCGCCGCTGTGCGGTGGCTCCGGGCGGCCGTGCTTGTCGGTGTCGGTCACGCCGCGACGCTAGCCCGCGGAGGCGATGCGCCCGGGCGGTGGAGGCGGGACCGCGTCGGGATGGAAGGCCCACGCGAGGGCTTCGATGCCGTCCACCAGACCGGGCCCGGCCTGCACCACGTAGGTGGCCGAGTCGATCGCGCGCAGTGGGACGCCCGCCAGTCGGTCCGCGACCGCCGCCGCCCCGGCGGCCTTCGCCACCGCTTCGATGTCGAAGAAGACGTCGGACAGGCAGCGCGGATCGAGGGAGAGCACCGCCGCATCGGTGCCGATCGCGCGGCCCGCGTCCTCGACCGTCCCGGCGGGCAGCGCACACACGCGGCACAGGTCCTGAGTGAGGACAAGGTCCGGCTTCAGCGCCGCCAATGCGGTCCGGTCGAGCTCGTACATCGGCACCCCGGCCGCGGCCCGCTCGCGCACCCAGGCATTGATCTGCGCCGGCGCCAGGCCGGTCGGGATCGCGGTGAGGCTAGAGGGCCAGTAAAGTACTACATTATATTGACGTAGCATCAAGATAACGTAGAATATTGGCCTCGGCCTCCGTCCTGAGTCGCGCGCTGCGGCGCGGGGCAGGATGGGCAGGTCATCCTGAGCGGAAGGAACGGTCGACATGGGCGCACTGCTGGAGAGCTACGCAGCGGGTCACTGGTACCGGGCCTCCGACGGCGGTGACCCGCTGCTCGACGCGGTCACCGGCGAGGAGGTCGCGCGCAGCTCGCCCCGGCGTTCCTGGCCGGGCTGCCGACCATCGTCAAGCCGGGCAGCCAGACCGCGTACCTGACCGAGGCCGTGGTCCGGAAGATCATCGACAGCGGGATCTTGCCCGAGGGCTCGCTGCAGTTGCTCTGCGGCCGCGCGGGCGGGCTGCTCGATGTCCTCGGCGAGCAGGACTCCGTCGCCTTCACCGGCTCCGCGCACACCGCCGGCGTGCTGCGCAGCAGCCCGGCCGTGCAGCATCGCGGGGTCCGCCTGCAGGTCGAGGCCGACTCGCTGAACTGTTCGATCCTCGGCCCCGACGTCGCGCCGGGCGCCGCCGAGTTCGACCTGTTCGTCAAGGGCGTCGTCACCGAGATGACCGTCAAGGCCGGCCAGAAGTGCACCGCGATCCGGCGCTGCATCGTGCCCGCCGCCAGCGCCGACGCCGTGGCCGAGGCGATCGCCGCCAAGCTCGCCGGCATCACCGTCGGCAACCCGGCCGACGAGAGCGTCCGGATGGGCGCGCTGGCCAGCCTCGGCCAGCGCGACGAGGTCCGCAAGGCGGTCGAAGCCCTGCGCAGCTCCGCCGACATCGTGTTCGGCGACCCGGACTCCGTCGAGGTCGTCGGGGCCGACGCCGAGCGCGGCGCGTTCCTCTCGCCCGTCCTGCTCAAGGCCCGCGCCGGCGCCGTCGAGCCGCACGACGTCGAGCCGTTCGGCCCGGTCAGCACCGTGCTCAGCTACGACTCCGTCGAGGACGCGATCGCCCTGGCCGCCCGCGGCAAGGGCAGCCTGGCGGGCTCGCTGATCACCGCCGACGCCGCGGTGGCCCGTCAGGTCGTGCGTGGGCTGGCCCCGTGGCACGGCCGGATTCTGGTCCTGGACGCCGTCGCCGCTCCGGACAGCACCGGGCACGGCACCCCGCTGCCGACCCTGGTGCACGGCGGCCCCGGCCGCGCCGGTGGCGGCGAGGAGCTCGGCGGCCTCCGCGGCGTCCTGCACCACATGCAGCGCTCCGCGATCCAGGGCTCGCCCGCCATGCTGGATGCGATTACCGGGGGCTGAGCATTCCCGTCTGAGCGGGGCGCCGGGAACAGGATCGGGCGGGACGGCATTGTTAGGCCGTGGGGAACACCTCGACGTCTGCCAGCTCGGCGGGCCGGGCCCTGGTGGCCCAGCTCGCAGCCCGATCCGCCGATACCTCGACACCGAGTCCGGCAGTGCGGGGCTGTTGCTCGCCGCAACGCTCGCCGCGCTGTTCTGGGGCCAACTCGCCCTGGCCGGACAGCTACGAGCGGTTCTGGCACACCGAGCTCTCGGTCACCCTCGACACCCACACCCTGAATCTGGACCTGAAGCACTGGTGGTCTCCACCGACACCGCGTTCCTCCTCGGGGTGCTCGCGCTGGTCGGCCCGGGCTGTCCGGTACAGCTGCGACTGTTCCTGCTCACGCTGGCCGTCGCCGACGACGTCGGAGCGCGGAGCATCATCGCGCTGGCCTACACCGACAGCCTGGACGTCGTCGCGCTCGGCCTGGCCGCCGTCGGGCTCGCGCTGATGATGGGTCTGCGGACCTGGAGGTCTGGCGCAGGCCGGGCTACTTCGTGCTCGCCGTCGGGGTCTGGGTCGGCGCCTTCGCCGCCGTCCGCTTGCGCCTGGGCGAACTCGCCCCCGGGCTCGGACCGCTCACCATCGCCGGCGATGCGGCTCTGTCCGGCATCGGGTTCACGATCTCGCTGTTCATCGTCGACCTCGCGCTGGAGGATCCCCGCTTGCCGACGAGGCGCGGATCGGCGTGCTCAACGGTTCGGTGCTCGCGGCCCTGCTCGGGTGGGTGCTGTTCCGGGTCGCGGACGCGCGCCAAGGAGACATGCCGACCCGACCGACCCGGCTGTATCCCTCTGTCGAACCGTCGTACGACCACATCCGCGGGCCGATCGACGCCCCGATGACCCTGGTCGAGTACGGCGACTTCGAGTGCCCGTTCTGCAGCACCGCGACCGGCGCCGTGCACGACCTGACCGACCGCCTCGGCGACCAGCTGCGCTACGTCTTCCGGCACATGCCGCTCGACGTGCACCCGCACTCCCCGCTAGCGGCCGAGGCGGCCGAGGCGGCGGGGGAGCAGGGCGCGTTCTGGGAGATGCACGACCGGCTGTTCGGGCACCAGGACCAGCTGACCATCAAGGAGCTGATCGCCCACGCCAACGCGATCGGTCTCGACGTCGAGCGCGCACCGAGGCGAGAGGACCGGTGCCGGGTCCGGCTTCGCCCGTGAGCTGGTCGAGGGCAAGCACACCATCCGGGTGCAGAAGCACGCCGCCTCCGCCGAGGCGAGCGGGGTGCAGGGGACGCCGACCTTCTTCGTCAACGGCGTCCGGCACGTCGGTCCGTTCGACGCCGAGACGTTGAGCGCCCGCTTGTTGGAAACCCGGGCCGTGACGGAGCGTCAGGGCACGTAGAGCTGGATCGACCCGACCGGCACCATCCCGGCCCGCAACAACGCCCGCATGCTGGCGGCGTTGCCGGGGGCGCACGCGGACACCACCAACTCATCCGCCGGGACCGCCGCGAGGGCGGCGCGGACCAGCGCGGTGCCGCCGCCCGCGCCGCGACGGGACAGGTCGAGTTCGAAGCTCAGCTCGGGCAGGCCGGCGATCCCGCGGGCCAGCACCGTGACCGAAGCGTCGCTGAGATCGGCGCGACCCAACACCTGAAGGTCCTCGCGCAGCCGGGCGGCGAAGCCGACGCGGGGATGCCCGGCCAGGTCGGCCCGGGGCACCAGGGCCCCTCCGGTGCCGCGCGGCTCGGTGCCCGCCGTGCCGACCCCGACCAGCAGTCCGTCCAGGCTGTCGATCCACCCGCCGCCGGCCAGCGCCGCGATCACGGCCGGATGGTGCGCCCCGCCGGATCCGTCCACGCCGAGCTTCGCCAGCGCCGCGTCGGTGACCCGCTCGCCGACGGCGAGGACTGCGTGCCCGGTGAAGGCGACGACCGCCTCGACGCCCGGCCGCCAGGGCGGGACCCGGCGCCACCCGCCGTCCGGCGCCGGGAACTCACCCGAGGCCGCGGCCCGGATCAGGTGCGCGAGCGGGTGGTCGGTCATGGCGGGAGCCTAGGGTCGGAAATACCCGGAGGGGGTAGTCCGTTGGCGATAGCCATGACTACCCACGTCGAACACACCGAAGCGACCATCTCGATCACCGTGATGGAGATCGTGGACAACGCCGTCGTCCTGGTCGTTCCGGGTGCCATGGACGCCGGGCTGGCCTCGCTGCTGTTCTGGAGCTCGCTGGCCCTCGCCCTCGCTGTCGCATCGCTCAGGGCAGGTGACGTCGCGCCGGTGCTTCGGCCGGCGCTGACGTCAGCCCGCCGCGGGTCAGCCAGGCCGCGGTGGCGGCGCGGCCGGCGTCCATCAGGTCTCCGGTGCGGCTGAAGTCGCGGGGCCCGGTCGGCATCGTCCGCAGATGCCCGGCCGACCAGGCGTCGGCCAGGTGCGGCAGGACGCGGACCCGCGGGTCACCCAACGCGTCGCGCACCGCGGCCCGGTTGGCGACGGCGCGGGCGACGGTGAAGGAACGCAGGACGACGTCGAGGACGCGGGCCGAGGCTCGTTCCACCGGCGCGGTGTAGGGCAGCTCCGGATGGATCGGCAGGCCGCAGCCGCTCTGGGGGTCGGGACCGGCCGCGCACCGGCCGGGCAGCCCGGTCACCGGCGCCAGGCCCGCATCCAGCACCAGGACCACGTCGTCGGGACCTGCGCCATCGAGCGCGGCCTGCACCGGTACGCCGCACACCACGCCGCCGTCGACGTGCTGATGGCCGTCGGCGAGTCGGACCGGGGAGAGCAGGCCGGGCAGCGAGCAACTGGCGATCAGGATGTCGGCCAGCGGGCCCGAGGTGTGGTGCACGGCCTCGCCGCAGTCCAGGCACGTCGTCGTGACGGTCAGCGGGACGGCCAGCTCAGAGAGGTCGTGCGCCTCCAGGGACCGGTTCAGCAGGTCGCGCAGGGGACGCTGGTCCAACAGGGCGTCGCCGCGGCGCAGCACGGCCGGGGCGCCGCGGAAGCGGTCCAGCAGCGAGGGGGAGAGCACGGCTCGCGTGGCCTCAGCCTGCCAGAAGTGGATCAGCGCCCGGGCCCGCTCGGGCGAGGGATTCGCCCCGAAATAGGCCGCATTGAGGGCCCCGACGCTGCACCCCACCAGGCTTGCGGGAGTCACGCCGGCCTCGGCCAGGGTCTGCAACGCGCCGGCCTGGTAGGCGCCGATGGCCCCACCGCCGCCGAGCACGAATACGTAACCCACTGCGGCGCCCCACTTCGCGGAATGAACCCGCGAGCACGTGCGGGTGAACACAATTCTGCCTGGCGATGGACATTCGTGCCAGATCTTGACGCAGGTCACGTCCGTACCTGCGGTTCGCGCCGAGTTCACAGGACGCAGGGTCTGCGGACGGCATCTGATCACCTGTCACGAACGATCCTTGAGCACGTGAGAATCGCAGTGGTTACCGAGTCGTTCCTGCCCCAGGTCAACGGCGTGACCAACAGTGTTCTCCGGGTGTGCGACCACCTTGGCGCCCGCGGCCACGAGGTCATCGTCTACGCCCCTGGCGGTCCCGGCTGCGACGAGACGCCCGACCACTACGGGTCGGCGCAGATCGTCCGGGGACCGTCCGTGGGCCTCCCGCGCTACCGCGACTTCCGGGTCGGCCTTCCGGCCCCCGCACTCGGTCGCATGTTGCGCGATTGGCGTCCCGACATCGTTCACCTAGCCTCCCCCGCCGCGGTCGGAGCGCACGGCGCCTTCCTGGCGCAGAAGATGCGCATCCCGGCTGTGGCCGTTTACCAGACGGACCTGGCCGGCTTCGCGTCCCGCTATGGGCTGAGCTCGGCCGACAAAGTCCTGTGGCGCTGGCTGCGCCGCATCCATGCCACCGTCGGGCGCACGCTGGCCCCGAGCCGGCACGCGGTCGCCGAGCTCGAACGACGCGGGGTGAAACGCGTTGCGCGCTGGGCGCGCGGCGTCGACCTCGAGCGCTTCCGCCCGGACCGCCGCGACGACGAACTGCGCCAACGCCTCGCTCCCGAGGGTGAGCTGATCGTCGGCTACGTCGGCCGGCTCGCGCACGAGAAGCAGGTCGACCTGCTCACCGGCCTCGACCGAACCCCGGGCATCCGCCTGGTGATGGTGGGCGACGGCCCGCAACGGGCTTCGCTGCAACGGAAAATGCCCAACGCCCGCTTCCTCGGTTTTCAGTCCGGTACCCGGCTGGCCGAGGTTTTCGCTTCTCTGGACGTGTTCGTGCACACCGGCGCGCACGAGACCTTCTGCCAGGCCGCCCAGGAAGCACTGGCCAGTGGGCTTCCGGTGGTCGCGCCACGGGCCGGTGGACTGCTCGACCTGGTCGAGGAGGGCCGCAACGGCCTGCTGTTCACCCCTGGTGAGGCGAGGGACCTCCACCTGAAGGTCCGTCAGCTCGGTACGGACAGGCAGCAGGTACTGGACTTCGCGGCCGCCGCCCGCCCGTCGGTCCAGGGCCGGACCTGGTCGGTGATCGGCGATGAACTGCTCGGACACTACGAGCACGTGGCCTCCGGAAAGGAAGCAGCCTGATGAGTAGTCAGATCGTGCAGTGCGCGAACTTCGTCACCCCGCGTTCGGGTGGGCTCCGCACCGCGATGCGGCACCTCGCCGAGGGTTACGCCGCGGCCGGTCACCGCGTCGTGCAGATCGTGCCCGACCGCTACGACGGCACCGAGTTCACCCACTGGGGCCGCATCGAGTACGTCCGCGCCCCGTCGTTGCCGGGCTCGGGCTACCGGGTGATCGCGCAGCCCGGCCGGGTGGTGCACCTCCTCGAGCGGCTGCGCCCCGACCGGGTCGAGGTGCACGACCGCTTGACCTTGCGCGGTCTGGGCGGCTGGGCGCAGAGCGAAGGCATCCCGTCGTTGGTGATCAGTCACGAGCGTCTGGACCGCCTCGTCGGGCGCTGGCTGCCCGCGGGCGCCCCGTTGCGCCGGGTGGTGGACGGCTCCAACCGGGCCTTGGCCGAGGGTTTCGACACCGTGGTCTGCACGACCGACTGGGCCGCGCAGGAGTTCCGTCGCCTCGGCACGCCCAACCTGGTGCAGGTCCCGCTCGGGGTCGACCTGACCGGCTTCCATCCCTCCAACTACGACGAGGACCTGCGCGCGCGGCTCACCCCGCGCGGGGAGGCGCTGATCGTCACTGCGGTCCGGCTCTCGCCGGAGAAGGCCCCGATGCGGGTCGTCGATACCGTCCGCGAACTGATCCGGCGGGGCCGGCGGGTGCGCGCGGTGATCGCCGGTGACGGGCCGCTGCGATCCAAACTGGAGAAGGCCGCGACCGGACTGCCCATCACCTTCCTGGGCTTCGTCACCGACCGCGCCGAACTCGCCCGACTGCTGGCCACCGCGGACGTGGTGGTCGCGCCCGGTCCGATCGAGACCTTCGGGCTGGCCGCGCTGGAGGCGCTGGCCTCCGGTACCCCGGTGGTCGTGGACTCCGCCAGCGCGCTGCCCGAGGTGATCGGCTCGGCCGGCTTCGCGGTTCCCGGGGAACCGGAATCCTTCGCGGGGGCGGTTGAGACGCTGTTGGAAGTGTCCCGGGAACGGGCCAAGAACGCCGCGCGGGACCGGGCCGAGTGCTTCCCCTGGTCCGCAACCGCCGAAGGCTTCCTCGCGGCCCACGGCCTGAGTCCGGAACGGGCCGCGCCGCAGCGGGTGGGTGTCCGATCATGACCGCGTCGGCGCCGGTCTTCGTCTCCCTCGGCGACAGCTTCGTCAGCGGGGAGGGGGTTGGTCTGCGCACGGCTCCGAACCGGACCTGGGCCGGCCTGGTGGCCGAGTCCGCCGGGGCCAGGTTCGTGGCGCTGGCCCGCGGCGGTGCCCCCGCCGGTGTCGCCCTGCGCGACCAGGTCCCGATGGCGCTGGCCCTCGACCCCGACGTGGTCTGCGTCTGCATCGGGCTCAACGATCTGTTCCGCTCCGGTGGCGCCGGTGGTGACACCACCGCCGGGGTGGTCTCCTTGCTGCATCGGCTGCGCGACGCGGAGATCGTCGTGGCGGCCGGCCGGTTGCACGACCCGACCCGGCTGGTGCGGTTCCCGGCCCGGTTGGAGCGGGTGGTCCGCGCCCACGTGCAGACCATCAACGCCGCCCTCGACGAGCTCGCCGCCGACCCCGGCGTCGTGCTCGTGGACATGTCGGTGCTGGTCGATCGCCCGGAGTGCTGGGCGGTGGACCGGGTGCATCCCTCGGATTACGGGCACCGGGTGCTTGCCGCCGAGGCCGCCCGCCGGCTCGCGCTGCCGCACGTGAAGGTCGGCGCGGCGCCGCCGGCGC
>NZ_JACDFE010000049.1 GCF_013815995.1 Sporichthya sp. | reverse complement strand
CGCCGGCACCGGTCCAGGCGCCACCGCGGTCCGCGAGCGCCACCGTCGCAACAGTGTCGCCCGCCGCGATGCCGGACAGCGGGCCCTCGGCGCCGGCGGCCAGGAGGGCGGTGGTCGCCAGCGAGGTGGCCAGGAAGGGCCCCGGGTACAGGGCGCGGCCGAGTTCGTGGTGGACCACGTTGGCCGCCGACAGTCCGAGTCCCAGTCCGCCGTGCTGCTCCGGGATGGTCAGTCCGCACAGTCCGACATCGCGCGCGAGGGCCTTCCACGCGGTGGCGCCGAAGCCGGGTTCGGTGTCGAGGTCCGCCCGGACCTGGTCGACCGAGGAGAGGTCGGTCAGGACGTCGCGCACGGTCTCGGCCAGGGCCCGCTCGTCCGCGCTGGGCACCAGTTCCGCAGTCGTCATCTGATGCCTCCTCAGGTCGCTCGGGGAAGGCCGAGCACGCGCTGCGCGACCGTGTTCTTCAGGACCTCGTCACTGCCGCCACCCAGGCGGTAGCCCGGGGCACCGAGGACCAGACTGCTCCAGGCGTAGGTGCCCCACTCGCCGGTGTCGGCCACCAGTTCCGGACCCAGCACCTCGCCGACGAACTCACCGAGGCGGCGCATGTTGTCCGAGAGCGCGATCTTGCTCAACCCGATCTCGGCGCCCGGCGGCTGGCCGGCGCGGGCCTGGGCCGCAATCACCTCGTTGACGTACCGGGCGCTGCGCAGGTGGGAGACGACCTCGCCGAACTCCTGCCGCACGGTCGCGTCCCCGGCGAGATCCTGGTTGCGGACCAGGCCGGCCAGGCGCTCGGTGGACAGGATCCCGACGCCGCCGAAGGAACTGTGACCCATCGCGTTGCGCTCGTTGGCCAGGGTGGTGAGCGCGATGGTCCAGCCCTCGCCCTCGGCCCCGAGCCTGTCGGCGTCCGGCACGACGACGTCGTCGAAGAAGACCTCGTTGAAGGCGGCGTCGCCGGTCATCTGCCGCAGCGGCCGGACCGTGACCCCCGGTGCGTGCATGTCGATCAGGAACGCGGTGAGGTTCTTGTGCCGGGGCTCGGCCGCGGTGCGGCAGATGATCTCGCCGACGTCGGAGATGTGCGCACCGGAGGTCCAGACCTTCTGGCCGGAGATCCGCCAGACATCCCCGTCGCGAACCGCCTTGGTGCTGATCGAGGCCAGGTCCGAGCCGGCGCCGGGTTCGCTGAACAGCTGGCAGGCGATCTTCTCGCCGCTGTAGAGCGCGGGGAGGTAGCGTTGCTTCTGGTCCTCGGTGCCGTGTTTGACGATGGTCGGGGCGATCATGCCGAGCCCGATCGTCAGCGACGAGTCACCCGGAACGTCGAACTGCCGGCTGACCTGCTCGAAAGCCCCCTGGTACGCGCCGGGGAGCCCGGCGCCGCCGTACTCGGTCGGGCCAGTGATCCAGCCGTAGCCGCCCTCCCAGACCCCGGCTCGCCACCGGCGGATTCCCGCCAGCGCGTCTGCCTCGGTCGCCGGGTCCGGCTCCTGGAAGACCCGGACCTCATCGCTGCCTTCGCCCCAGACAAAGCGCCGCTTGCCCTCGGAGGCCGGCGCGGCCGGGTAGCGCTCGGCCAGCCAGGCCCGCGCCGCTGCGGCGAACTCCTCGAGACTCGGCGGGGTGCTGGGTGCGCTCACGTGCGGGCCCGGGCACCGGCCGGCGAGGCAGCCCCCAGGTCGGCACCGCGGACCGGCAGCGCGATCACCGCGGTGCCGGGCATGACGGTCTCGCCGCGCTGGTTCACCGCGGAGGTCTTGATGTCGACGACGTGCTCACCGTCGTCGTCGACTCGCTTGCCGGTGACGGTTCCGGTCAGGCGCACGACGTCGGAGAGATAGACGAACTTGCGGTACTCCGAGCGCGCGGACCTGATCCAGCTGTGGTCGCCGGCCCAGTGCGTGAGGTGGTGCAACTGCCAGCACTGACGTTGGAAGCCCACGTCGTACTGGAAGGCGACGCTCATGGCGCGGGCGGCCTGGTAGTTGTAGTGCACCGAGTAGATCGGCTCCTTGGCCCCGGTGATCGGGTCCCGGAACGCCCAGGCGGGGTGCGCCGCGTAGTCGTGCAGCGCGGCGGCGTGCGCCTTGAGCCGCGGGATCGGTGTGCCACCGCCGGCGACGAAGGCGATCTCGTCGGTCAGACCGATCGGGCCCTTGGTGACGACTTCCAGTTCCTGACCCTCTGTCACATCATCCCAGTAGCGCGGCTCCGCGCCACGCGGACGCTCGGCCAGGACCTGGGCCTCGATCGCGACGATCTCGTCCTCGGCCCACGGGTGCGGCAGCGTCGGCTGCGGCTTGGCCTCACTGGTGCCGGCCTTGGCCTTGGCGGCGCCCCGCTCGAAGTTGATGACCTTCCAGTCGATCGTGGCGATCAGCGCGCCCAACTGGTTGGTGTAGCTGTTGCGGAACTTGTCGGTGACCGTGCGCCCGGCGAAGCTGCTGGCCGACGGCCCGTCGAAGCCGGTGTAGACGCAACCGGAGTCCACCACATCGCCCCAGTACACGGGCTGGTGCAGGGTCAGCGTCGATTCGGAGTGGAACGAGCCGAGCCCGGGCCAGCCGAACTGGATGCCGGAGAAGCAGCCGATGATGAAGCTCGGCGGTGCGACCGGGGCCCGGTAGGGCGACGCGCTCGCGTGCTCGGGGTCGGTCCAGAGCGGGTTGATGTCGCCGATGCCGCCGGCGAACTTGGTGACCGCGATCCGCGAGGCGAGTTCGTTGTTCACCGAGTGGTCGATGCGCAGATTGGCGCCGACCTTGGTCTGCATCGAGGCGATCATCTCGTCGGTGATGACCGCCTGCGGCATCACCGCCTGCTTCTCCTGGGCTTGCTCTTCGACGCTCAAAACCACCCTCTGCCCTCGGTCTTGCCGCCATTCACGTTACGACTCAATAGTCTAGTTGTCGAGTATTTGGTGATGGAGTACTTTTCAGTGTGACGTTCGTCTGGGGCACCGAGGTGACCCGTCGCGAACGCGGAATTGCCTTCCAGATGTACGCCCCGCGGCGCACCCATCTGGCCTCCTTGCTGGACGACGCCGCCCTCTGGTCCGACCGGACCCACCTGGTCCAGGGCAGCCGCCGGCTGACCTACGCCGACCTGTTCGCCCGGATCGAGGCCACGGCCGCGCTGCTGCACGATCGCGGCGTCCGTCCCGGCGACCGGCTGCTCCTGCTGGCGCCGAACAGCCCCGAGTGGATCGTCATGCAGTGGGCCGGGATCCGGCTCGGCGCCGTGGTCGCCCTCGGCAACGGCTGGTGGAGCGAGCCCGAGATCGCGCACGCGATCGACCTGATCTCCCCCACGCTGGTCATCGCCGATGCTCGGCGCGGCAGCCGGCTGCCGGCCGGGACGCCTGCCCTCGACATCGCGGACCTGGTGGACGTGCTCGACCGAGCCACGGCTGACCTACCAACGGTCCCGGACGTCGACGAGGACGACCCGGCCCTGATCCTGTTCACCGCCGGCACGACCGGTGCCCCGAAGGCGGTGGCTCTCGCTCACCGCTCCGTGATCGCCAACCTGCACAACCTGATGGTCGGGACGAATCGCCTGCCCCACCAGCTCGACCCCACCCGGGCTCCTCTGGTGATTCTGCAGAGCGGCCCGCTGTTCCACGTCGGTGGGCTGCAGGCGACCATGCTCAACCTGCTCGGCGGCGCCACCGTGGTGTTCCTGGAGGGCCGCTTCGACGCGGGGCAGGTGCTGGAGCTCCTCGAACGCGAACGCGTCACGGTCTGGGGCGCGGTGCCGACGATGGCAACGCGCCTGGTCGAACACCCCGCCGTCGGCAAGCGCGACCTCTCCTCGGTGCGCTCGATCACGATGGGCGGCGCCCCGGTACCGCCGGCCCTGCTGGCTCGGCTGCGCGACGTTTTCCCGAACGCCCGCAAGGGCCTCTCCACCATCTACGGGATGACCGAGCTCGGCGGCACCGTCGCCTCCGCCTCGGGCGCGCTGATGGCCGAGCACCCCAGCACCGCCGGCCCGCCCGGCCGGGTGGTGGACCTGCGCATCGAGAACCCTGATTCCAGCGGTGAGGGCGAGATCGCGGTCCGCACCCCCAGCCAGATGCTCGGGTACTGGACGCCCGAGGGCGTGAGCACCGCGAACGACCTGATCGACGCCGACGGCTTCGTGCACACCGGCGACCTCGGCCGCCTGGCGGACGGGCTGCTCTACGTGACCGGCCGGCTCAAGGACCTGATCATCCGCGGCGGGGAGAACATCGCCCCCGCCCACGTCGAGGCCGCTCTCCTGACGCACCCTCAGGTGCGCAACGCCGCCGTCCTCGGCCGCCCTGACCCTGACCTCGGCGAGATCGTCGGCGCCTGCGTCGAAGCCGACCCCGGCGTCACCGTCGAACACCTGCTCGCCCACGTCAAACCCTTGCTCAGCAGCTTTTCGGTTCCCGCCGAATGGTGGCTCCGCACCGATCCCCTGCCCATGACCGATGCGGGAAAGACCGACAAGCTGACGCTGGCAGCCAACTGGCCGAGCGCGGGCGGGCCCGGCGCAGCCGGGATTGCCGGCAGCGAATAAAGCGCAGGTTCCGGGTCAGCGAGCCCGCGAGCAGACCCGGAACCGAGCCATCGCGAAGGCATCCCGGCGCAGCTGGGCCGCCCGCGCGTCACCGGGACTCAGGCGTCCAGGTGCCGGGCAGCTTCATGACGCCGTTCATGAAGTTGGAGAGCATCAGCACGGGCTCACCGACCTTGAGGTCCCTCATGCGGGTGTAGATCTCGTACATCTCCGCCCGCAGCATCGACCTCCCGATCATGTGACCGATGCAATAGTGCGGGCCGCCACCACCGAAGGCCTGGTGCGGGTTGGCCTTGGACGGACGGGTCACGTCGAAGACGTCCGGGTTCTCGAAGACCTCGGCGTCGCGGCAGCCAGAGACGTACCAGAGCGCGAGCTTCTCGCCCTTGCGGATCGTCTTGCCGCCGAGCTCGGTGTCCTCGGTGGCGGTGCGGCGGAAGTGGTAGAGCGGGGGCTCGAAGCGCAGGATCTCGTTGACCGCGTCCTCCCAGCGGTTCTCGAAATCCTCCATCACGTATGCGAGTTGGTCCGGGTGCTGCTGGAACAGGATCAGCCCCTGGGCCATCCCGTGGCGGGTGGTGTCGTTGGCCGCGCCGGCGAGCAGGGCGAAGAAGACGCCAACCTCCTCGACCGTCATCTTCTGGCCCTCGTAATGGGCCTGCGCGACCCAGCTCATCAGGTCCTCGGTCGGGTTCTCGCGGCGCTGCTTGGCGAGTTCGAGCGCGACGGACTGCAGCTTCATCGAGGCGTCCGCGAACACCTGCAGCGGGGAGCCGATGTGCGCGTACTCCGGGTCGTTCCAGGCGCCGAGCTGCTCGGCGGCGTCCATCACGAACTGGATCTGCTCGGGGTCGGTCATGCCGAAGTAGGTGGCGAAGACCCGGCCGGGGACCAGCTTGGTGATCAGCTGACAGAGGTCACCCTCCCCGAGGTGCGCGACCGAGTCGACGGTCTCCGCGACGATGCGGTTGAGGTCCTCCTCCATCTTGCGCGTGTGCTTCGGGGTGAAGGCGGCCGAGACCACGCCGCGCATCTGCCCGTGCCGGGGCGCGTCGGTGACGATGAAGGAGAGCATCTGCTCCAGCTGCGGGAAGTCGTCGATGAAGACGCCCTCGGCCGAGGAGAAGATCTGCGGGTTGCGCGAGACGTACTGGATGTCGGCGTGCTTGACCACCGACCAGAAGCCCTGGGCGTTCGGGATCGAGGGGTCGATCGAGTCCGGCGGGCCGTGCCAGCTGATCGGGTCGTTCTCGCGCAGGTACGTGAAGTAGTCCAGCCGCTCCGCCGGAGGCAGCGCCCAGAACCTCAGGCTGCTGAACTTGTCAATGATCGGCTCGAGCGTGGACGTGTCGAGGGCCATGCGAGTCTCCGATGTTGGGACGGGACGTGGGACGTGCCTCAGCGGACGGGCTGACGACTGGCTTGGCGTTCACGGACGGCGGCGACGGCGACCTCGGTGGCGGGGTCCCCCATCGCGATCACCTGGCCGCGGATCTCGCTCTCGAGGGCGGCCGGATACGACGAGGTCTCCTGGCTCGCGTGCAGGGAGCGCTTTGACAGCTGCACGCCGGTCGGGGGCAGGGCGGCGATGTCGCCGGCCAGGGACACCGCGGTCTCGAGCAGCGAATCGGCCGGGACGACCCGGTTCGCCAGCCCGATGCGGACGGCCTCCTCGGCGTCCACCTCCCGACCGGTGAAGAGCAGTTCGGCGGCCAGCGAACTCCCGATCGCGCGGGGCAGCAGCCAGGACAGCCCCAGGTCCCCGCTGGAGAGCCCGATCTTCACGAATAGTGAGGTGAACCGGGCCTGCGGCGAGACCAGCCGGAGGTCGGCGTTCATCGCCAGGCAGAAGCCGCCGCCGGCCGCGACGCCGTTGACCGCGGCGATCACCGGCTGCGGCAGCGAGTAGAGCGCGTGGAAGGAGCGGGCGCCGTTGTCCGCAAGCTCGAGCAACTCGGCCCGGGAGAGCTGGGTGAACACGTCGGCGACGTCGAGATCCATCCCGGCGCAGAAGGCGCGGCCGGCCCCGGTCAGCACGACCGCGCGCGCCTCGCGATCGGCCCGGATCTCCTCGACCACGGCCAGCAGTTCGGCGAACACCTGCGGGTTCAACGCGTTGAACCGGTCCGGCCGGTCGAGGGTGATCAGAACGACACCCGGTGCTGTGCGCTCGAGGCGGAGCGTCTCGTAGCCGCCCACCATCACCTCCTGAGTGTGACCCAGCTCATCCTATTGTCTAGCGATAGAGTGTCCAGTACTAGAGGACTTGGGGAGCGCGATGGACTTCACCGAGACCGAGGACCACCGCGCGATCCGGTTGGCCGTCCGCGGCGTCTGCGCGAAGTTCGACGACGACTACTGGCTCGCCCGGGACGAGAACCACGAGTTCCCCTGCGACTTCTACGCCGCGATGGCCGCCGGTGGCTGGATCGGCATTGCGATGCCGGAGCAGTACGGCGGGGGCGGGCAGGGCATCGCGGAGGCCTCGATCGTGCTGGAGGAGGTGGCCGCGTCCGGCGCCTGCATGAACGGCGCCAGCGCGATCCACCTCTCGATCTTCGGCATGCACCCGGTAGTGCTGCACGGCAGCGACGATCTGAAGGCCCGGGTGCTCCCGCAGGTCGCCTCCGGTGAGTCCCACGTCGCCTTCGGGGTCACCGAACCCGACGCCGGCCTGGACACCACCAACATTTCCACCCGCGCCGTACTCGACGGTGACCACTACGTCGTGCACGGCCGCAAGGTGTGGACCTCCAAGGCCCTGGAGTCCGACCGGGTGCTGCTGCTGGTGCGTACCACGCCGCGTGACCAGGTCGCCAAGCCCACGCTGGGGATGACGCTGCTGGTCGCCGGCCTCAGGGACCCCGCCGTGCACATCTCCCCGATCTCCAAGCTGGGCCGTAACGCAGTCGCCTCCTGCGAGGTCGTCTACGACGGGCTGCACGTGCCGGTCGCCGACCGGGTCGGCGAGGAGGGCAAGGGTTTCTCCTACCTGCTCGACGGCCTCAACGCCGAGCGGGTGCTGGTCGCCTCGGAAGCCCTCGGCATCGGGCGGGCGGCGATCCGCCGCGCGGTCGCCTACGCCAACGAGCGTGTGGTCTTCGGCCGCCCGATCGGACAGAACCAGGGCATCGCCTTTCCGCTCGCGGACGCACACGCCCGCCTGAACGCGGCGGCCCTGGTGATCCGCGAGGCGGCCTGGCGGGTGGACCGGCGGATGCCCGCCGGCGAACAGGCCAACACCGCCAAGTACCTCGCCGCCGATGCCTGCTTCGCCGCCGCCGACGCCGCGGTGCAGACGCACGGCGGGTTCGGCTACGCCCGGGCGTACCACGTCGAGCGCTATTTCCGGGAGGCCCGCCTGCAGCGCCTGGCGCCGATCCCGCAGGAGATGGTGCTGAACTACCTGTCCGAGCACGTGCTCGGCCTGCCGCGCTCGTACTAGTCCCGGGAAGAGAGCGATGACCGCGACCCGAGGTGTCTCTGTTCTGCAGGGCCGGGTCCGCGACGTCGGTGCCGCGGCCGCCGAGGCCGAGGCGCGCGGGTTCGACACGGTCTGGTCCCCGGAGTTCTACGTCCGTTCCGGAATTGTGACGCTGGCTCACATGGCCGGACTCACCTCGACGGCGACGATCGGCAGCTCGATCGCCTACGCGGTCGGGCGTTCGCCGCTGACGATCGCCACCGAGGCCCGCAGCCTCGACGAGCTTTCCGGCGGGCGCCTGATCCTCGGCCTGGGCACCGGCACCAAGCGGATGATGTCCGACTGGCACGGCACTCCTCCGGAGTCACCCGCCCCGCGGATGGAGGAACTGGTCCCGCTGCTGCGGCGGCTGTGGCGGCTGCACGAGGGCCCGGTGCAGCACGAGGGCCGGTTCTACCGGGTGGACCTCAAGCCCACGGCCGAGGTCATCGAGCCCGAGCGAGACGACATCCCGGTCTACACCGCGGGGGTCAACGACCGGATGGTCGAGGTCGCGGGCCGGGTCGCCGACGGACTGTTCGGCCACGTGCTCTTCACCCCGGCCTACCTCGAGGAGTACGTCCGCCCGGCGATCGCGAAGGGCGCGGCCAAAGCCGACCGCGACCCGGCCGAGGTCGCGGTCGTCGCCCTGGTGATCACCTCGGTCTCCGACGACGAGGAGCAGGCCCGGCGCGAGGCGGCCGCGCAGATCGCCTTCTACTCGGTCCCCGGGGCCTACGCCCCGGTGCTGGAGCGGCAGGGTTTCGGCACCGTCGCCGCGGGTCTGCGCGAGGCCTTCGCCGCCGGCGACTTCGACACCATGGTCAAGCGGGTGCCGGAGGAGATGATCGACGCGTTCGCCTGCGCCGGCACCCCGGGCCAGGTCCGCGAGAAGCTGCGGGCCTTCGACGCCGTCGCCGATCACACCGTGGTGTACCCGCCGAGCTTCCGGCTCTCCCCCGAGCGCTGCGACGAGGTGCTGCGTGCGGTGATCGAGCACACCGCGCCCACGGCATCCCCGTAGCGTCAGCGAGAACGGTCGCTATAGCGACCGCCTTCGCTGACGCAAGGCGGTCAGCCGACGACGTCGAAGTCGCCGAGAGAGCCGGAGATCTTGCGCGCGCTCATCGTGTAGAGCGCGGAGCCGGTCATCCCCAGACGGCGGGCGAGGTCCGACATCCGGTGCTCACCGAGGGCGACCCGGGCACCGCCCGGCCGGATCCGGAACCCCTCGGCCCGCAGCGGGAAGGGGCCGTGGAGCAGTTCACCCTGGTTGGCCCCGTCGACCCGCACGCTCCACACCGGCAGCGGGATGGTCATCGCGGTCGGTGCGGCGACCGGCCCACCGTCGAGGGCGACCGCGAGCACCCGGGTCTCGCCGTCCCAGAGCTTGATGTACTGGATGCAGGCCAGCGCCGAGAAGGCCCGCCCGCCCGCGGTGACCGGCTCCAGTCCCGTCCCGCGCATCAGGGCGCGCGCCTCGGCAGCGCGGCAGGCGTACACCGCCCCGGCGAACCGGGCGTCACGAATTTGCGCCGGGTTCGGGATCTCGGTGCCGAACACCACCCACCGGTCCGCGAGAGCTGGGGCCATGGGTCCACCCTCACATTCCCCTGGGCGGTACGCCCAGCCCGGCACGCCGCCGGTATACATGCATCCCATGAGTGCGCCCACCGCCCAGACCGCCGCCTGGACCGAGAAGGTTCTGGCCTGGCTGCCCGGCGTGCTGCCCGGCGACGGCGCGGTGGAGCTCGAGCCGCTGGTGGCGGGGCACTCCAACCTGGTCTTCGCGCTGCGCCGGGGTGAGCAGCGCTACATCCTGCGCCGCCCGCCGATGGGCGAGTACGCCGCGTCCGCGCACGACGTCCTCCGCGAAGCCCGGCTCCTCACCGTGCTCGCCGAGGCCGGCTCCACCCGGACCCCTCGGGTGGTGGCTATCGCCGAGGCCGGCGACGCCGCCGGAGTCGGCCCCGCCTATGTGATGACCCGGCTGCCCGGCGTCGCGATCCGCAACGAGGCTCCGGCGTGGCTGGACTCCGCCGCCCAGCGGGCGACCATCTCCCGCGAGCTGGTCGGGGCCCTCGCCGAGTTGCACGCTCTCCCGATCGCCCCGTTCGAGGCGGCCAAGCTCGGCCGCCCCGGTGGCTACCTGGCCCGCCAGCTCACGCGTTGGTCCGGCCAGCGCGACGAGTTCGTCGCCCGCGGCGGGCGGGCACTGGACGACGAGCCGGCCGTGCGCGCGTGGCTGCAGGCGAACGTGGCGGACGAAGGGCCGTCCACGCTGGTGCACGGGGACTTCAAGCTGGACAACGTGCTGGTCGACCCGGACACCTGCGGAGTCACCTGTGTCCTGGACTGGGAGATGGCCACCCTCGGCGATCCGCTGGCCGACCTCGGCTTCCTGCTCGCCTTCTGGCCGGACTCGCCCGCGGCCGCGGCTGTCTTCGAGGAGTTGCTCGGCGAGGTCACCCTCGCCGACGGCTTCCTGGACCGGGCCGCCATGGTCGGCGTCTACGCCGAGCTGAGCGGGCGGAAGGTGACGCTGGAGGACCTGCGCTGGTACCACGTGCTGGCGCTGTGGAAGATGGCGCTGCTGCTGGAGGCCAGCTACACCCGGCACCTGGCCGGCACCACCGACGACCCGTTCTTCGCCTGCCTGGACACCGCGAACCCGCGGCTGCTCGCCGCCGCGCTTGAGCTCGCCCGTTCCGTCTAGTCGGGTGCGTGCTGGGCGGCCGCGGCGATCGTGACCGGCACCTTGGCGACGGCTTCGTACTTGCCGCGGACGCTCGCGTTGTTGTTGGCCGCGAACCGCGACTCGAGGAAGCCGATCGTGATCCCGGAGAAGTCCTTGTTGGCCGAGATGGAGTCCGGGGCCGGCACCGTGCCGACCTGCGCGGCCTGGGAGATCCGCGCGATCGCGGTGTTGACGTCGGCCTTGCTCAGCCTCGCCTCGACGAGGATCACCTCGACGCCGGTGCCGGTGGTGCCCTCCAGGGCCTTGACCTCGGCCGGCGGCTGGCCCTTCCAGTAGATGTGGACTTTGAGCTTCGCCGGGTTCTGCAGGATCTGCGCGAAGCCCTTGGCGCTTTCGTCGATCTCGTCGACGATCTCGGCGAGCAACTGCGCGTTGGCCTCCAGGTCGACGCCCGGCTCGGGCGTCTCCTCGGCGGTGGGCTCCGCGCTGGAGGCCGTCGCCGTCGGGGACGGCGCCGGCGGCTCGGCGACGTCGTCGTCGTCGGAACCCCCACAACCCGCCAGGGCCAGGCTCACCGACATGGCTGCCGCCGTGTGCCGGACGGACCCCCTACCGTCAGAGCTGACTGGGGGTGAAATCCTCCCTGTCAGTGGGGAGCGCGCCCCGAACAGGCAGGACAGGAGAAGCACGTGAACATCAGCGGAAGCTCAGCCCTGGTCACCGGCGGGGCCTCGGGCCTCGGCCTGGCCACCGTCAAGAACCTCCACGCGGCCGGCGCGAAGGTCGTCATCGTCGACCTGCCGAACTCCGACGGCGAGGCCGTCGCCAAGGGCCTGGGTGACGGTGTGGTGTTCGCCGGCGCCGACGTCCGCGACCCGGCGGCCGTCCAGGCCGCCGTGGACGCGGCCAGCGCGCTCGCGCCGCTGCGCATCGTCATCAACTGCGCCGGCATGGGCTACGCGATCAAGACGATCGGCAAGGACGGCCCGCACGACCTCGAGAAGTTCGAGCGGACCATCACCATCAACCTGATCGGCACCTTCAACGTGATCCGGCTTGCCGCGGACCGGATGGCCGAGGCCGACGAGGTCGACGGCGAGCGTGGCGTGATCGTCAACACCGCCTCGGCCGCCGCCTTCGACGGCCAGATCGGCCAGGCCGCGTACTCCGCGTCCAAGGGCGGCATCGTCGGCATGACGCTGCCGATCGCGCGGGACCTCGCGTCCACCAAGATCCGCGTGGTCACGGTCGCTCCCGGCCTGTTCAAGACCCCGCTGTTCGACAGCTTGCCGCCGGACGCGATCGCGTCGCTGGAGAAGTCGGTCCCGCACCCCTCGAGGCTGGGGGACCCGTCGGAGTTCGCCGCGATGGTCGCGCACATCATCGAGAACGCCATGCTCAACGGCGAGACGATCCGCCTCGACGGCGCGATCCGCATGGCCCCGCGCTAGAACCATGGGTCCCCTTCGGGTAGAGCGCGACGGGCCGCTCGCAGTCCTCACCATCGACAGCCCGCCGCTCAACCTGTGGGACGCCACCACCGGGCCCGCGTTCACCGGGGCCCTGGACTCACTCGACGCCGACCCTCCGCGCGGACTGCTGATCCGCGCGGAGGGTCGCGTGTTCACCGGCGGGGTCGACGTCCACGTCTTCGCCGGCCGTGACCGCGAGACCGGCGCGGCGATGGCCCGCGAGGTCCTCTCCGTCGCCGGCCGGGTGGCCGCCCTGCCCTACCCGACCGTGCTGGCCGCGCACGGGCTCTGCCTGACCTGGGGCTTCGAACTGGCGCTGGCCTGCGACCTGCTGCTGGCCGCCGAACCGGTGAAATTCGCCCTCGTCGAGCACATCGTCGGCCTGAGCCCGTTCATGGGCGGACCGCAGCGGCTCGCGCTGCGGGTCGGTCCCGCGCGGGCCAAGGAATTCGTGATGACCGGTGACCGCTACGACGCCGCCACCCTGCACAACTGGGGGGTGGTGAACCGGGTGCTTCCGGTCGAGGGCTTCGACGCCGCGACCCGCGAGTTCGCGCTCCGCCTCGCCAACGGCCCGACCCGCGCGCACGCGGTCACCAAGCGCCTGGTCGACCTCGCGTGTTCGGAGGGCGAACCGGCCGCCACCGCCATCACCCCGGCGCTGGCCGGTGAGCTGTTCGAGACCGCGGACAACCGCAACGCGGTGGCCTCCTTCCTCCGCGACGGGCCCGGCAAGGCGACGCACACCGGCCGCTGATCGGCCTTCCTTTCGCTCCGCCGACCGGGCTAGCGTCGGAAGCCGATAGCCCCCTCGGCAAAGGAGCCAGCAATGGGACGCGTGTCAGGCAAGGTCGCCCTCATCACCGGGGCCGCTCGCGGCCAGGGCCGCGCGCACGCGGTCCGGCTCGCGGAGGAGGGCGCCGACATCATCGCCGTCGACGTCTGCTCGCAGCTGGGCACCGTTCCCTACGGACTGGCCACGCCGGAGGACCTGGTCCAGACAACGAAGCTGGTCGAGGAGCACGACCGCCGGGTGATAGCCCGTCAGGTCGACGTGCGTGACCTGGCCGGTCTGCAGCAGGTGGTCGCGGACGGGGTCGACGAACTCGGCGGCATCGACATCGTCGTCGCCAACGCGGGCATCGGCAGCTTCGCGCCGGTCTGGGAGCTGACCGAGGAACAGTGGAACGAGACGGTCGACGTCAACCTCACCGGGGTCTGGAAGACGGTCAAGGCCGCGATCCCCTCGATGATCGAGGCCGGCAAGGGCGGCTCGATCATCCTGACCAGCTCCCTGGCCGGCCTGGTCGCCTTCCCGAACCTGGGCCACTACACCGCGGCCAAGCACGGGGTGACCGGGCTGATGCGCAACCTCGCGGTCGAGCTCGCGCCGTACAACATCCGCGCCAACTCGCTGCACCCCGCGATCGTGCACACCGACATGACGCACAACGACGCGATCTACCAGCTGTTCCTGCCGCACCTGAGCGGTCCGAGCCGAGCCGAGGCCGAGGACGGCTACCGCGGAATGCACGGACTGAACATCTCCGGCCTGGAGCCGATCGACATCGCCAACATGGTGCTGTTCCTGGCCTCGGACGAGTCCCGCTACATCACCGGCACGACCCAGGTCCTCGACGCCGGCGGTGGTGCCCCCTTCAAGATCCCGCACATGTGACCACCCGGCGCGGGGGATGTCATCCCTCTCGACCGCCAGAACCGGACATATCGGGCATATTTCGGTCGAGAGGGATGACATCCCCCGAGGCTCCGGTCTCCTGACGGGGCCTCAGAAGATCGTGTAGCCGCCGTCCACGATGATCTCGTTGCCGGTGTGGAAGGTCAGCGTGGGGTCGGCGAGGAACGGGGCGATCGCCTCGAACTCCTCCGGGTCGGCCCAGCGCCGGACCGGCGTGCGCCGGGTGGTGGCCGCCATGAACTGCTCGCTGGCCTGCTGCGCCTCGTTCAGCGGGGTGCGGGTCCAGCCCGGGATCAGGATGTTGCAGCGCACCTGGTGCTTGGCCAGCTCGACCGCCAGCGTCCGGGCGAGCCCGATCAGCCCAGTCTTGCTGGCGGCGTAGGAGGCCTGGCCGGCCGCGCCGTAGCGGGAGATGGTCGAGGACACCACGACCATCGACCCACCGGTGCCCTGCTCGATGAGGACCCGGGCGGCCTCGCGGGTGGTGAGGAAGGCGCCGTCGAGGTTGATGCGCAGCACCCGGTGCCAGTCCTCCAGGGTCATGTCCTGGATCGGGGCGCCGGCGTGCACCCCGGCGTTGGCGACCAGGCAGTCCAGCCGGCCGAACTCGGAGAGGGTCGCGGCCATCGCGGCGGCGACCGCAGCCTCGTCGCCCACGTCGCAGGCGACGGGCAGGACGCGGGTGCCGTGTTTGGCCAGCGCCGCCGCGGCCTCGGCGTTGCGCTCGGTGTTGCGGGACCAGATCGCGACGTCGGCGCCGGCCTTGGCCACGCCGGCCGCCAGGGCCAGGCCGATGCCGGAGTTACCGCCGGTGACCACCACGGTCCGGCCGGTCAGATCGTGCACGCGCGCCTCCTCGAATTCGGAGGCGACGCTACTGCTTGTCGCCGAGGGCCCGACGCACCCGGCGCAGGTCCTCGGTGATCCGCTCGGCCGTCTCGTCGTCGATCTCCGGCAGCCCGAACCCGACCGCGGCCAGGGCGGCGCTCGCCGTGGTGGCCGCCTGGTGGCCGGCCGGCGTCAGTTCGGCGAGCACGGTGCGGCGGTCGGTGGGATGCGGACGTCGCTCCACCAGCCCGGCGTTCTCCAACTGGTCGATCACCATCGTGACCGTGGTGGGGTGCACGAGCAGGCGCTTGGACAGCTGACCCAACGGCCGCGCCGACCCTTCGCTCATCTGCAGGGTGATCATCACCATGTAGCCGGTCCGGGTCAGCGCGTGCTCCTTGAGCACGCGGTCGACCTCCTCGGTCATGATCGTGGCCGCCCGGAGCACCGAGAACAGCGCGGCGAACTGGGCCGGCGCCGGCTCGCCGCGCTGCTCCCACCGTTCGCGCATCCACCCGATCGAGTCGGGGTTCTCGACCATCAGTGCTCGACCTGGTACTTGTCGAAGTCCGGCTTGCGCTTCTCCACGAAGGCGGCGGCGCCTTCCTTGGCCTCGTCGGTGAGGGCGAAGACGTCCAGTCCGGCCATCGCCATCTGGGACAGTCCACCCTGGTGGTCGGTGTCGGCGTTGAAGGAGTGCTTGAGAAAGCGGATCGCGGTCGGGCTGTAGTGGGCGAACTCCTCCACCCACACCTTCGCCTCGGCGAGCGCCTGACCCGGCGGCACGACCTTGTTCACCAGGCCCCACCGCTCGGCGGTGGCTGCGTCGTACTGCCGCAGCAGGAACCAGATCTCCCGCGCGCGCTTCTCCCCCACGACCCGGGCGAGGTAGGCCGAACCGAAGCCGGCGTCGAAGGAACCGACCCGCGGGCCGGCCTGGCCGAACTTCGCGTTCTCGGACGCGATCGACAGGTCGCACAGCACGTGGAGCACGTGCCCGCCGCCGATCGCCAGGCCGTTGACGGCGGCGATCACGGGCTTGGGGATGTCCCGGATCAGGCGGTGGAAGTAGGCAACCTCGAACAGGCCGTTCTCGGTCGGGCCGTAGTTGCCGAGCTCGTTGCGCACCTTGACGTCGCCACCGACGCAGAAGGACCGATCGCCCGCACCGGTAAGGATGACCCCGCGCACGGCCTTGTCCGCCCAGGCCTTCTTGAAGGCGTGGATCAGCTCCTCGATCGTCGTCGCGGTGAAGGCGTTGAGCCGGTTCTCCCGCTGGATCGTGACGACCGCGGCGTGCCCGTCGACCTCGTAGGAGATATCCGCGTAGTTCGAGGAACCCACTGTGCCTCCGCTATTGCCCGGCGTGCGCGCATGAGAATACTGCACTACCAGATATTAGGGTGCTAGAGGATTCCCCGGGCCGTCACTCCGGCGGTTCGGAGAGCAGCACATCGAACACGTGCCGCTCCAGCTTGGTGCTCAGGTCGACGTGCACGTGCTGGGAGATCGTGTACTCGTCGAAGGACTGCGGGCCGAGCTCACCGCCGACGCCGGACTGCTTCCAGCCGGAGAACGGCATCTCGACGTCGAGCATGTGCCAGTTGTTGACCCAGATGGTGCCGGCCTGCAGGCGCTGCGCGACCTCGCCGGCCTCCTCCAGGTCGGTCGACCAGACGCCGGCGGACAGGCCGTACTCGGTGTCGTTGGCGATCGCGATCGCCTCCTCGACGGTGGAGTACTTGATGACCGACAGGACCGGGCCGAAGATCTCCTCGCGCGCGATCTGCATGTCGTTGGTGACGCCGGTGAAGATCGTCGGCGCGATCCAGTGCCCGCCCTCGAAACCCTCGACCTCGGCGAGCCCGCCACCGACGACCGCGGTCGCGCCGGCCGCCTTACCGCTCTCCAGGTAACCGAGGATCTTGTCCCGCTGCTTGCGCGAGATGACCGGTCCCATGTCGGTGTCGAAGTCGGCCGGGTCCCCGAGCTTGATGGTTTTCACCCGCGCGACCATCTTGGCGACCAGCTCGTCGTGGATGCTCTCGTGCACGAGCAGCCGGGTGCCGGAGACGCAGATCTGGCCGGAGTAGAGCATGCAGCCGAACAGCGCGCCGTCGGCCACGATGTCGAGGTCCGCGTCCGGGAGCACGACCTGCGCGCCCTTTCCGCCGAGCTCGAGCGAGACCTTCTTGACCGTGCCGGCGGCCAGCTTCATGATCTCGCGGCCGATCGCGGTCGAGCCGGTGAAGGCGATCTTGTCGACGTCCGGGTGGCTGGCCAGCCGCGCCCACGTCGACGCCGTCACCGGTGACCAGGTTGAGCACGCCGCCCGGCAGGCCGCACTCGGAGGCGATCTGCACCAGACGCAGCAGGGACAGCGGGGTCTTCTCATCCGGCTTCACCACGACCGAGTTGCCGCAGGCCAGCGCGGGAGCGATCTTCCACAGGCCCAGCAGCAGCGGGAAGTTGAACGGCACGATCGCGCCGACGACGCCGACCGGGGCGCGGCGCACGGTGTTCATCGACGCGGTCGGAAAGGCCGAGGTCGGGATCTGAGCGATCCACTCGTACTTCGCGATGCGCTCGGCGAAGTAGGTGAAGTGCGGGCCGGCGTAGCCCACGTGGAAGGCGATGGCCTGACGCAGCGTGGCGCCGTTGCACATCGTCTCGAGCTCGATGAGCTCGTCCTGCTCCGCGCCGAGCCGGTCGGCGATCTTCAGCATGATCGCGGCGCGCTCGGTGTGCGGCAGGCGCGACCAGACGCCGGCGTCGAAGGAGCGCCGGGCAGCCTCGACGGCCGCGTCCAGGTGGTCGACGGACCCCTTCGCGATCGTGGCGACGACCTCGCCGGTGGCCGGACTGCGCAGCTCGTAGGAGGAATCGGAGTCGACTCCCTTGCCGTCGATGAACATCTGGTGGTGCGTCACGGCCACGGTGGTCACGAGGGCTCCCGACGATCGTTGGAGAGGTCTGGTCGTGCGGACAAGCTAGTCCCCCGGGATGCGCTGATGGCGCTCCAGTTGCACCCAGCGGGAGACGGCCTCGGCGCGGTTGGAGGCGCCGAGTTTGCGCAGGATGTGCTTCACGTGGGTCTTGACCGTGCCTTCGGAGATCACCAACCGGCGGGCGATCCGGGCGTTGGTGTCGCCCTCGGCCATCCGGCGCAGCACCTCGACCTCGCGACGGGTCAACGCGGCCCCCCCGTGCTCCCCGGGTGCGAGGAAGGTCTGCAGGAAGGCGTGCCCGTTGGAGGCCAGGGGGTCGGCCGGCGGGTCCAGCGGCCGGTGCAGCGACCAGTCCGCCACCGGCATCGCGGTCGAGACCCCGTTGACCAGGTTGCCGAGGTCGAGCCGGACGGCGCCCAGGCGATCCAGCACGGCACTGCGGGCGAGCGCGTAGCCCAGGCCCTCCCCGAACGCCGCCAGCACCTCGCGGTCGGTCTCGTCCAGGTTGCGCTTCTGGTAGTAGCAGTCCGCGTGCAGGAAGCCCACCACGCTGCCGTGGGCCACGATCGGCGCCGCGACGTAGGACCGGGACAGCGAGGACTCGGCGATCGGCCGGTTCACGCCGGTGTCCCCTTGGACGTCGGAGACCAGCAGGGCGGTGCCGCGGCGCACCATCTCCCACTCCGGCACGGTGTCGTCGAGCACCACCGGGTTCTCCCGGCCGGCCGCGAGGATCTCCTCGGCCCAGCGGGCGTCCCGGCCCACATACACGGTCTCCGGCAGCCACCGGCCGTGGTCGATCCGGGAGACGATCGCGCGGTCGAAGCCCAGGCTGCACACCGCCACCGCGGCCTCGTTCACCAGCGTCGCGGTCGCGTCGATCCGGCGCAGTGCGGCGAGGGCCTCGCGGACCCGGGCCAGAGCGGCGTCGCGCTGGTGCAGCCGCTCGTCGCGGATCCCGTCATCGAAGGCCTTCAGCGTCCGCATCAGGTCGATCAGTCCGTCGAGGTCGCTACCCGAGGCGAGCCGGCCCTCCGTGCCCAGCGTGCTCAGCGCGCCGAGAGTGAGCTCCCAGCCGGCCGCGAGCACGTCGTGGGCGGCGGCGTAGTCGACGACCAGCGACGGGTCCCAGAGGTCGTCGCGACCGGTGACCTCGGCGATCTGACCGAGCAGGGACTGCAACTGGTCCCGACGGCCGGCCGGCAGCAGGTAGCCGCGCCCGGGCCACGGGGCCCCCGGGTCGCGCGCGCGCATGAACTCCACACGGGACGAGCCTGCGCCGATCATCGTCAGTTCGCCGCGGTGCCCGGCGGGTCCACGAAGAGGTCCAGTGCGAAGTCCGAGCCGGCGCCGTACTTCGACAGGTCGCTCACCCCGGCGGCGGCGAGGACCTCGTCATCGATCAGGGTCTCTCCGGAGCGGCGCGGACCGGTGAAGATCGCGACCGCCGCATCGGCCATGATCTCCGGCTTCCGGGAGGCCTCGGCGGCGTCCGGGATCAGATTGATGATCGCCGCCGTGGCGATCGTGGTGCGCGGCCACAGGCAGTTCGCCGTCACACCGTCCCCGGCGAACTCGGCGGCGAAGCCGAGCGTCAGAAGCGTCATGCCGTACTTGGAGAGCATGTAGGCCGGATGCGCGCCCAGCCACTGCGGCGCCAGGTTCAGCGGCGGCGAGAGCGTGAGGATCTGGCCGTGCCCGGATTTCTTCAGGTGCGGCACGCAGGTCTTGGTCAGCAGGAAGGTGCCGCGCGCATTGATCTGCTGCATCAGGTCGAAGCGCTTCATGGGCAGCTCTTCGGTGCTGGACAGGTTCAGCGCGCTGGCGTTGTTCACGCAGATGTCGACGCCGCCGAAGGTCGACACCGCAGTGTCGACGGCCCGCTGGACGTCCTCCTCGACGCGGACGTCGCCGATCACGCCGACGGCCTTGCCGCCGGCCGCCTCGATCTCCTCGACGGCGGTGTGGACCGTGCCCGGCAGGCGAGGGTCGGGATTGTCGGTCTTGGCGAGGATGACCGCGTTGGCCCCCTCCCGTGCTGCGGCGACCAGGATCGCCAGACCGATTCCGCGACTTCCGCCGGACATCACGATCGTCCGGCCGGCCAGAGCCGTGCCCATGAGACTCCTTCGGGGGGTAGTTCAGAACCGCCCGGGGGGATGTCCGGACGGCCGGAGCCTAGTGGCCACCGTCATAGGCCGAAAGCCTTGACGAGCGGGGCAGTCACGTTTGACTGTTTATGCGCAACTCCAGGGTATTACCGCCCCCAGAACCAGGGAGACCGACACATGCGCGATGCGGTCATCGTCGAAGCAGTCCGCACCCCCCTCGGCAAGCGCAACGGCGCCCTCGCCGGGGTGCACCCGGTGGAGCTGTCCGCCCACGTTCTCAAGGCCCTTGTCGAGCGCACCGGGATCGATCCCGCCCAGGTCGACGACGTCATCTGGGGCTGCGTCATGCAGGTCGCGGAGCAGGCCATGAACACCGGTCGCAGCGCCGTGCTCTCGGCCGGCTGGCCCGAGTCGGTCCCCGCCACCACCATCGACCGCCAGTGCGGCTCCTCGCAGCAGTCCGTGCACTTCGCCGCGGCCGGCCTGATCTCCGGGCAGTACGACGTCGCCGTGGCCGGCGGTGTCGAGTCGATGAGCCGGGTTCCGATGTTCTCCTCGCTCCAGGACGCAGACCCGCTCGGCCCGGGCTTCGCTGCCCGCTACGGCGGCACGGCGCCCAACCAGGGCATCGGCGCGGAGATGATGGTCGAGCGCTGGGGCTTCACCCGCACCGAGCTCGACGAGTTCGCCCTGACCTCCCACGCCCGCGCCGCCGCCGCGCAGGACGCCGGCGCCTTCGACAGCCAGATCGTGCCGATCAAGGCCGCGGACGCCGAGGGCAACCTGCAGCTGGTGGCCGCCGACCAGGGCATCCGCCGCGGCGGCACCCTGGAGGGCCTGGCCGGCCTCAAGACGGTCTTCAAGCCCGAGGGTGGCGCCGTCACCGCGGGCAACAGCTCGCAGATCACCGACGGCGCTGCGGCGCTTCTCATGATGACCAGCGAGAAGGCTCAGGCCCTGGGCCTGACCCCGATCGCCCGCGTGCACACCGCCGTCCTCGCCGGCGACGACCCGGTGATCATGCTCACCGCGCCGATCCCGGCGACGCAGACGGCCCTCGCCAAGTCGGGCCTGACGATCTCCGACATCGGCGCCTTCGAGGTCAACGAAGCCTTCGCGACGGTGCCGCTGGCCTGGCTGCGCGAGACCGGCGCCGACCCGGCGGCGATGAACCCCAACGGTGGCGCCATCGCCCTCGGCCACCCGCTCGGCGGCTCCGGCGCCCGGCTGATGACCACGCTGGTGCACCACATGAAGGCCAACGGCATTCAGTACGGCCTGCAGACGATGTGCGAGGGCGGCGGCATGGCCAACGCCACCATCATCGAGCTGCTCTGACCGAGGTGTAACCC
>NZ_JACDFE010000255.1 GCF_013815995.1 Sporichthya sp. | reverse complement strand
GCCGAACAGCGGGCGGCTGAGGTCGCGAAGCAGGCACGCAGCCGGTCCCGGCGCGCGGCTCTGACCCGGCTCCTGCCCAGACGTCGGCCGGCGACCGGCGTGCTCGCCCGCAAGCGACGGGCGCAGAACCGCGTGGTGTTCGGCGTCGCCGTTGTGATTCAGGTGTTCGGCTGGCTCGCGTTCGGGTCGGTCCGCGGCAGCGTGCTCCTGCTGGTGCTGACCGCGTTCGCGTTGCCGGTCGCGCTGACGCTCGCGTTCGACCGTCGGGCCTGACCCGGCGTCAGCGCAGGGGCTGCGCCGGCGGTGGTGCCGCTCAAGGTCGGCACGCGGTACCGGGTGCCGACCTTGAGCGATGCCGCCGATGGCCAGCAGGTCGAGAAGACGACCGGGTTCAGCAAGAAGGACGTCGCGCGCTCCGGCACCCTCGAGGTCGCGAGCGTGACGCCCGCCGACGGGGAGGAGGTCGGGATCGGCCACCCGATCCAGGTGACGTTCAACCAGCCGGTCACCGACCGGGCCACGGTGCAGAAAGCCTTGCGGGTGACGGCGACGCCGCCGGTGGAAGGGGCCTGGTACTGGATCGACGACGTCACCGCGGACTACCGGCCGCAGGCTTTCTGGCCGGCGAACACCAAGGTGGAGCTGCGCGCCAAGCTGGCCGGCATCGACGCGGGCGACGGCATCATCGGCGGAAAGAACCGCAACTCGACGTTCAGCGTCGGTCGGGCCCAGGTGATCCAGGTCGACGTCGTCAAGCATCAACTGCAGGTGCTCCAGGGGGAGCGCGTGGTCAAGACCTACGACGTCTCCACCGGTAAGAAGAACTGGGAGACCCGCAACGGCACCAAGATCGTCATGGACAAGGAGCGGAACAAGGTCTGGACCAACGAGGCGATCGACGCCAAGAAGGAATACCGCTACAAGTCCAAGTACGCGTGCGGGTGACCAACAGCGGCGAGTTCTTGCACGACGCCCCGTGGAACACCGGCAACATCGGCGAGGCCAACACCTCGCACGGTTGCATCGGTCTGCTGCCCAAGGCGATGGACTGGCTCTACGAGCACACGATGGTCGGCGACCCGGTCGTCGTGGTCGGCTCCCCGAAGCCGTTCGACGACCTGACCAACCGGATCGCGGACTGGAACGTCCCGTGGGATCAGTGGAAGGCCGGCAACGTCGACGCGTGAGCGGACCACCATGGGCTGACCGTGTGAGCGCCGCCACACCCGGGCCCTGACTACGCTCGCGTCATGCCGAACCGCCTCGAACTGCTCCCCGCCGTCGACGTCGCCGACGGCCAGGCCGTCCGACTGGTCCAGGGCGAGGCCGGCTCCGAGACCAACTACGGCGAACCCCTGGCCGCCGCACTGGCGTGGCAGTCGGCGGGCGCCGAGTGGATCCACCTGGTCGACCTGGACGCCGCTTTCGGCCGCGGCTCCAACCGTGAACTCCTGCACGAGGTCGTGGCCAAGCTCGACGTCCAGGTCGAGATGAGCGGCGGTATCCGCGACGACGCCTCGCTCGAGGCGGCCATGGCGACCGGCTGCGCGCGGGTCAATATCGGCACCGCAGCGCTGGAGAACCCCGAGTGGTGCGCGGCCGCGATCGCCCGCTGGGGCGACCGGGTCGCGGTCGGTCTCGATGTGCGCGGCACCACGCTGGCCGGCCGGGGCTGGACCCGCGAGGGCGGCGAGCTCTACGCGGTGCTCGCCCGGCTCGACGCGGAGGGCTGCGCCCGTTACGTCGTCACCGACGTGACCAAGGACGGCACCCTCAAGGGCCCGAATCTCGAGCTGCTCCGCGAGGTCTGCGCGCGCACCGACAAGCCGGTGGTCGCCTCCGGTGGCGTGTCCAGCCTGGACGACCTGCGCGCGATCGCGGCCCTGACCGGGATCGGCGTCGAGGGCGCAATCGTCGGTAAGGCGCTCTACGCCGAAGCGTTCACCCTCGAAGAGGCGCTCGCCGCCGTCGCGTCGATCTGACGGAGCATCAGATGAGCGTGGCGGTCCGCGTCATTCCCTGCCTGGACGTCGATGCCGGGCGCGTGGTCAAGGGCGTCAACTTCCAGAACCTGCGCGACGCCGGTGACCCGGTGGAACTGGCCAAGCGCTACGACGCCGACGGCGCGGACGAACTGACCTTCCTCGACATCACCGCCTCCTCGGGCGACCGGGCGACCACCTATGACGTGGTGTCCCGCACCGCCGAGCAGGTCTTCATCCCGCTCACCGTCGGCGGCGGCGTGCGGACCGCGGGAGACGTCGACAAGTTGCTGCGCGCGGGCGCGGACAAGATCGGGGTGAACACCGCGGCGATCGCCAGGCCCGCGCTCATCGCCGAGATCGCCGACCGGTTCGGCAACCAGGTGCTGGTGCTCTCCATCGACGCCCGGCGGTGCCTGCCCGGCGACCCGCGCACGTCGTCGGGGTTCGAAGTGACCACGCACGGCGGCCGCAAGGGTACCGGGATTGACGCCGTCGAATGGTGCCGACGCGGCTGCGAACTCGGTGCCGGGGAGATCCTGCTCAACTCCATGGACGCCGACGGCACCAAGGACGGCTACGACCTGGAGATGCTGCGCCTGGTCCGCAAGGTCGTCACCGTGCCGGTGATCGCCAGCGGGGGAGCGGGCAAGGTCGCCGACTTCGCTCCCGCCGTCGCGGCCGGCGCTGACGCCGTGCTCGCCGCCAGCGTCTTCCACTTCGGCGATCTGCGAATCGGCCAGGTCAAGGACGCTCTCCGGGCCGAGGGCCTCCCCGTCCGCTGACGCTACGTCACAACTAGAACGGCGGGGTGTCCTCGTCGGGTGCGGGTGCGGGGGGCGACGTCGGGTGGTTCGTCGCCCTCGTCGGGTGGGGGTCGGGTGATGAAGCGGCGTCCGGTGGGGGTGGGCCAGGTCAGGGTGCCGTGCTGGTCCTGGGTACAGGCCCAGCCGGGCATCTGCTTGATCTGGTGGTGGAAGCGGCAGACGGCCGCCAGGTTGGCGTAGACGGTGCGGCCACCGGCCTTAAAGGCGAGGCTGTGGTCGAGGTCGCAGCGGGTGGCGGGGCGCCGGCAGCCGGGGAAGCGGCAGTGCTTGTCCCGGCTGGGACCGTGTCCCGCAGGGCCAGGCGGGGGACGTAGACCTCGGCGCCGCGGTTGAGCTCGGCGATCTGCTCGGCGGTGAGCGCGCAGGACTGCGGCGCGGGTGGAGTGCGGGGATCCGTGCCGGTCGCGGCGGCGATCAGGTCGACCAAGGCGTGGGCTCGGCGCGCTCCGACCGGGCGGTCGTCCCCGGCCGCCTTGGGGTGGGCGAGGGCGTCGATCGCGGTGAAGCAGGCGTGGGCCTGCTCGCGGGGGAGGTAGGCGTGGAGGGTGGCCATGCGGTCGGGTTCGTCGGTGACGTACAGGGAGCGCTCGGCGACGGCCTTCTCCCGGCGCTTGCGGACCGCTTCGCCGTCGAGCTTCTCCACCTCACGGCGGGCCGCCCGCCGGATCGAGCCGGTGGTCCGGCCGGCGGCCTTGGCCAACACCGCCTTCTCGAGGTGGGCGCACTGCGCGACGTCGAGATTGACGGCTTCTTCCACGATTGCGCGGGCCGTCGGCAGGGTGATCGCCCCGTCCTCCAACGCCGCGAAGGTCTGCGGGAGGCGGCGGGTCAGGGCTAGCGCGAGGTCGATCGACTGCGAGGCCGACTCCGGGGTGATCCCGAGCGCGAGCCCGATCTCGGACTGCGCGGAGTGCTCCATCGCCTCGGCGTCATACCCGACCTCGGGGTTGGCCATCCGTCGCAGGGTGCAGTCGGCGATCGCCCGCAGCTTCGCTCCGGCCGCGGGCCTCACCCTTGGCCGCCCGTTCCACCGCCGCGAGCAGCCCGGCCTCGGTGCGGGAACCGGGCAGGTCCGGGAACGCCTCGTCCCGGGAGAACTCACCGGCGCCGTAGGCGGACCAGAACGCGTCCTGCTGGGCCTGCCACTCCTGGAACGCTTCGTAGCCCTCGTCGCCAGGCATCGGTTCGACGTCGACCCACCGCTGTTCGCCGACGGCACGGTGTCGGGAGGGCGAGCCCGGGGGAGGATGACGGGATGGTGAGCGTGCGGCCCACGTCCGCGGAGCGGGCGGCGAGATGTCCGGGGGATGATCTCGTCCGGGACCTCGCGCTCACGATGGATCGCGGTTCGTCGTCGAGGCGTCGGTGGCCGAGACGATGCCCTGGTTGGTGCAGTTGGGTAAGGGCCGGGCGGGCTGGTACTTCCCCAGCTGGTTCGAGCGGTTGCTGCCGCCGAAGAACCGCGCGATCCGGATGATCGATCCGCGCTGGCAGGGCCTGACGGTAGGCGACATGGTTCCCGACTACGGCAAGGACGAGACGCTCGCCCTGGTCTCCCGGGACCCGGACACCCTCGTCTACGAGTCCTGGCGCAAGCACATGCAGGTGACCTGGGTGCTGATGCTGCGTCCGGTTCGCGCGCGCGATGGGCGCGAGGGCACACGGGTGCATCTCCGGCTACGGCTCGGCCCGGTCAAGCACCCGCGCCTGGTCGGGATCTACGGGGACCTGTTCGACTACCTGACGATCCTCGGCATGGCCGCCGGCCTTCGAGAGCGAGTTCGCGAGGCCGGGCGCCCCGTCGGTTAGGACGGTCAGAGGAACGTCAGAAAGTGCGCTCGCCGCTCCTGGAGATGCCGAGGCGGGGGAACTGGTCGGCGATCTCGGCGGCGAGTTCCAGGTAGGCCTGATAGGCGCCCTTGCTCATCAGGTTGAGGTCGATCTGGCCGCCCTCGGCCAGGTGCGGGTCGTACGGGACCGCGACCACGGCCCGGGTGCGCCGGGCGAAGTGGCTGATGATCTCGTCCAGGTGCACGGCCGCCGCCTGCGGACGCACCGAGGTGATGACCGTGACGGATTCGCGCGCGAGTTCGCCGTAGTTGTGGGCCTCCAGCCAGTCCAGCGTCGCGCTCGCGCTGCGGGCGCCGTCCAGACTCGCGGAGGACACGATCACGACCTGGTCGGCCTTGGCGAGCACGCCGACCATCGCGGAGTGCAGCAGGCCGGTGCCGCAGTCGGTGAGGATCAGGTTGTAGAACTTCTCGAGGATGTCGCTGATGATCCGGTAGTCGTTCTCCGAGAACGCCAGCGAGGCCAGCGGGTCGGACTCCGAGACCAGCACCTCCAGGCGCGACTCGGCCTGCGCGGTGAACTCGCGCACCGCGGAGTACCGGTCCAGCTGCTGGCTGCGCGTCACGAAGTCGCGCACGGTGGTCTTGGCCAGGCCGGGCACGATCTTGTCGCCGAGCGTGCCGCGGTCGGGGTTGGCGTCGATCGCGATCACCCGGTCCCCGCGTAGCGAGGCGAACATCGAGCCCAGCGCGGCGGCGCTGGTGGTCTTGCCGACGCCGCCCTTGAGGCTGATCACGGCGAGGCGGTGGCAGCCGGGGATCTCGGTGCGCACCCGGTCCTCGAAGCCCTGGCTGATCAGCTCCTTGCCGCCGGGGCCGAGGTTGATCCCGGTGGCGGCCATCAGCCCCTTGCGCCAGCCCTTGCTCGGCGGGCGCTTGCGCGCCTTGAGCACGTTCTCCGCGGTGAGGCTGTCGGCGGACAGCTTCTCGGTGCCCACCGGGAGGTTCTTCTTCACCGCGGGCCGGGCCGGCCGCGCCGACGTGTTCTGGCCGTGGGTCGGGAGCTCGATGTCACCGGTCGCCTGCTTCGCGTCGTAGTCCTTGAACGGTTCGCCGGACGGCTGCTCGCTGCGACCGGGCCGGGGCGGACGGGCGCCCTTGACCGGGGCCTTCGGCACGACCGTCTGGGCGGCCGTGGCCGGTGCGGACGCGGCCGGGGAGC
>NZ_JACDFE010000048.1 GCF_013815995.1 Sporichthya sp. | reverse complement strand
GCAGCGTCGAGGACCGCGCCATCCGGGCCAACTCCGCGCGCTGCTCACTACTGACCGGCAACGCCGGTGCTGTCTTGATCGGCATGATCAATCATACCGCGCTAATTCACAGACAGACCACTAGCTCGGGTCGGGCTTGCCCGCAGTCGAGGCCTCGGATGATGTGGAGGACGTGGTGACGTCGTCCCCGCCCTCTTCCGGCGCGGGCGTGGTCTCCCCAGCGGTGCCCGGGGTCGGCGTCGGGGGGGGCTCGGTCCCGTCGGACGTCCCCTCGGGGAGCGCCGGGCCGTAGGTCGACTCCTCGGACAGGATCTGGCGGACCATGCTGCGGATGGTCGGCAGCTGCGCGTAGAGGTACTTGCCCGGGCACTCGGTCTTCCCGGCATCGGTGTGGCCGGAGATCCGGATGAAGTCGACGGCCGTCCCGGACCGGTAACGCGAGGTGCCACCGCCGGCCGAGACCAGTTCCACGATCGAGAGCGGGTCCAGGCTCGGGCCGTCGCCGGTAAGGGAGAACTTCCAGGCGATCACCCGGGCGAGCGCGGCGACGGTCTCCGCGCTCGGCTCGGTCTTGGTGTAGTCGCCCATCACCGAAACGCCGAAGCTGTCGGAGTTGAACCCACCGGTGTGAGCGCCGAGAACGGTGCGGTCCACCCCGCCGGCCCGGCCCTCCCAGATTCGACCGAACCGGTCGACGAGGAAGTTGTAGCCGACGTCCGACCAGCCGCGACCCTTCACGTGGTAGGCGTAGACGCCGCGCAGGATCTTCGGCACGTCGGCCGGGGCGTAGTCGTTGGTGCCCGCGGTGTGGTGCACGAAAGCGGCCTGGATCGGCCCGGTGAAGCGTGGGGTCGCGTTGCGCAGCTGCTCGGCGGCGCCCCAGTCCTTGCGCCGGTAGACGGTCGGCCAGGCGATGGTGGCGTGGGCCTGCGAGGCCACCCGCGGCACCGAGCCGACGGCAGCGTCAGCGGCCGAGCGACCCGGATCGACGAGCATCGCCTGCAGGCCGGTCGGAGCCGGGCCGCGCAGGCGGTCCAGTCGGAACTGGAAGGCGTCGGAGTTCGGAACCCACAACGGCGCGGTGCCTTCTCGCTCCTCGACGGCGACGGTCTGCGGGTCGGCCGCAAGCTCGTCCGCGTCGCCGTCGGGCCCGTCGCCGTCCGCCTCCAGCGCAGACCACGCGGTCCAGGCGCCGTCGTGGCGGGTACGGACGCTGAGCTCGAAGCCGTGCTCGACCGGTTCGACCGTGGGCTTGTCCCAGGTCAGGCCGATCAGGGAGAAGGCTTCGGTGAAGTTGGCGGGGCTGAGCAACCGCTCCCGCACACCGGTGACCTCCGCGGGCAGCGCCCGCTCGGTGAGCTCGGCCGGCGCGAGGGAGATCTCGACGATCTTCGGCTCGACGGCGTGGGCAGAGGCCCCGCCCGGCAGACCGACGACAGGCGCGGCGACCGAGGCCGTGGACGCGGCCAACGTCAGAATGAGGAGGGCGGGGGTAATCCGCATTGCGTGGTGCTCCTGTGACTGGAGTTGTTTATGGTGCTGTTGTTACTGGTGGGATGAAATCCCAGAAACAACACCCGTCACAATGGTTCGGCGCGAATTACAAACCTGGAATTTGCGGCCGCCGCGCGCCTACAACCAGGTCGTTCGGTGAGCGGACACAAATAACAGCCGTGGAATTCATCAGGCCCGTGGTTACCAATCGGCGGCAAAAAGTCCCGTGACCAGCTGAAATACAATGGTGTTATTAGTCCGCCCGGGTGACCCGGCCGTACAAAAAGGGCCGCGCGTAAACGCGAACTTGCTCCACGGTCGGCGGACGCGTCGCGTGGAATCTGTCAGCTGTCGTTTCAGCTCTCTGAGCGGCCCGGCTCGACCCGCGGCGGCGGGGCGGGTTCGTCGTCCAGGTCCGACAAGCTCGGCCTGGCGGCCGGCTTGGCGGCAGGCTTGGCGGCAGGCTTGGAGGTGGCTTGCGTCGGCACTGTGCTGGACAGACCCCCGTCCTCTGCATCGCGCCGGGCGCGGCGCGCGGCCCGGCGGGCGCGGCGGGCCATCGCCTCGCGCTCCTCCTCGGCCTTCTCCCCGACCGCCCGGTCCACGTCGTCCATGTAGTGCTGCAGCACGTCCTCAACCGGCCCGTCGTCGATCAGGCGACCGTGCTGCAGATAAAGCCCGCGCTGGCAGAACCGCTCGATCTGCTGCTCGCTGTGCGAGACCAGCACGATGGTCTTGCCGGACCGGCGCAGGTCCTCCATGCGGTCGAAGCACTTCTGCCGGAACGCCCGGTCCCCGACCGAGAGCACCTCGTCGACCAGCACGATCGGCCGGTCGATGGTGGTGATCACCGAGAACCCGACCTTCGCCTTCATCCCGCTGGACAGGTGCCGCAACGGGGTGTCCAGGCGGTGGCCGATCTCGGCCCACTCGACGATCTCGTCGAACCTGCGCGCGATCTGCTTCTTGGTCAGGCCCTTCAGCCCGGCCGCGAGCCAGATGTTGTCCCGCACCGTCAGGTCGCCCACGAAGCCGCCGGTGACCTCGATCATCGGTGCCACCTGGCCACGCGTCTTGATCACGCCCTCATCGGGGATCATCACGCCGGCGATGAGCTTGAGCAGCGTCGACTTGCCGTGGCCGTTCGCGCCAACCAGTCCGACGGCCTCGCCGGGCGCGATCGAGAACGAGACGTCCCGCAACGCCCAGAACTCCTCCGGGCCGCGCTCGCGCTTGGCGGCCCGACCCGCGGAGGTGAAGGTCTCCCGGGCGCGGGCTTTGAACGGCCGCTGCCGGTTCGCCCGGAACTTGATGCCCAGCCCGGTGGATTCGATGATCTTCGAGGGCGCCGGCTTCCGAGCCGCCATCAGATCTCCTTGAGCACGGCCGGCTCGAGCTTGCGGAAGATGTACACGCCCAGCACGAGCAGGACCACACAGGAGATCCCGCCGCGAAGCGCGACGGTGAAGGGCATGTCCTCGTTGGGGAAGAACCCGACGCGGTACAGCGTGAGGATCGTGGTGAACGGGTTCCACGCATAGATCTGCTTGAACCACTCGGGAATCTGGTCGTTCTCGAAGATGGCGAACGAGCCGTAGATGACTGGGCACATGTAGAGCAGCACCCGGTTGGTCACCCGCATCAGTCGCTCGATGTCGGGGATCATCACCGCCATCGGGGCCAGCGCCAGCGCGATCCCGAACAGCGCCATCCACTGCATGCCGATCGCTATCGGGAAGAACACGATCTTCCAGTTGACGCCCTGCTGGAAGCCGAGGACGAAGATCAGCAGCACCGGGATGGTGAACATGAACTCGATGAACCTCGAGCCGATCAACCGCAGGATCCACAGTTCGCGGGGAACGTCCACCGATCGGATCAACCGGGCCTCACCGGACAGGGTCCGGGTGGAGCCGGCGATGCAGCCCTGCGCCCACTGCCAGGGCATCATCGCCAGCAGGAGATAGAGCAGGTAGGGATCGCCGGCGATCGCCTTGCCGCGGTTGAAGATCACGTCGAAGACGAACCAGTAGACGAGGCCCATCATCAACGGGTCGAGCACGGTCCAGACGTAACCCAGCGCCGAATCGGAGTAGCGGACCTTGAGGTCGCGGTTGATCAGCAGGAAGAGGATGCGGCGGCGCTGCACGATCGTGCGGTAGCGCCCCAACCCCAATCCCAGCGACGCCACGACGTCCGCTCCCTCTCTCGGTGCACCCCGTCACTCCGGTCAAGCGACCGGCGGACTCAAACCCGCAGGCCAGGTTACTTGCCGCGGAGCCCGAGCCCGGCGAAGACGTCCAGCATGGCGGCTGTATCCACGTCCCAGGTGTCCGAATCGTCAGGATCCCGGGGGTCGCTCCCGGTCCCGATGCCGGCCCGGGTGCCGATCGGGACGACCGCGTCGGCGCGGCGCAGGGCGTACTCGGTCATCCGGCGCCGGGCGCCGTCGCCCGGGTCGTCCCCGCTCCCGACCGAGATCACGTAGGGATGCCGGTCGGCGAGCGCCCCGAGCAGGGCGTAGCCGCCCACGCGATGGGCGTGCACCACGTCGGGCCGGGCCGCATCGAGCAGCGCGCGCAGCCGGGTCACCGTGCCCGGCGAGGCGACCGACCCGCGCAACGTCGGCAGATAGGCGGTGCGGACCCCGGGCCGGGCCGGACCCTCCTCACGTTGGGTGTCCAGGCTGATCGCGTACACCTCGATGCCGCGGCCGGCGTAGAAGTCCGCCCAGCGCCGCGTGAGCGGGCTGTCGGCCGGGGCGAGCAGGGCCACGCGCATCCGGCGCTCGGAGCGCTCCAGCGGGGCCGGGCCGGCGGTGTGGGTGCGCTTGCGCAGCCGCTCGACGTTGGTGACGAGGCGTTCTGACCGTTCGTCACCGACGCGGCGGCGGGCCGATCCGGCCAGCCGGCGCACCCGCTCTCCCGCGCTCACCTCTCCAGGTCGCTCGGCTCGGCGAGATCGCGCGGGCTGAGCAGGTAACCCAGGCCCCAGGACAGGTGCATCGTCGTGTAGACCACCGGCAGCGCGGCCGCGCCCGCGGGCGGCAGTCCCTTGCTGGTGGCCGCCGAGCCGGCGGCGACGGCGGCCACGTAGCCGAGCGGGCCGAGCAGGCCGATCCGGTGACCGGTCAGGGCGAGCACGGTGCCGCCGACCACCCCGACCACGGCAGCCGGCGCGGCCAGATAGCGCGCGCTCGCGGTGCCGCGGTGCCGGCGGGTCACCTCGCGGCGCCACTGGCCCGTCTTGAAGAACTGCTTGGACAGCGCCCGCAGGTCAGCGCGCGGACGGTAGGTCACCCGCATCTCCGGGGTGAACCACACCGTGCCGCCGGCCCGGCGAATCCGGTAGTTGAGCTCCCAGTCCTGGGCCCGGCGCATGTCCTCGTCGAAGCCGCCGACCCGGTCGAGCATCTCCCGGCGGAAGACGCCGAGGTAGACGGTCTCGACGGGGCCGGCCTCGCCACCGAGGTGGAAGCGGGCGCCGCCGATGCCGAACCAGCTGCGCATGGCGCGGGCCACGGCCTGCTCGAACGGCGTGACGCCCTCGGCCGCCATCACCCCGCCGACGTTGTCCGCGCCGCTGCTCTGCAGCGCCTCGACCGCGGCGCGCACATAGTTCGGCGGCAACATCGAATGTCCGTCGACGCGGACGATGATCGCCGCGGCGGTCGCCGCGATGGCTGCGTTGAGCCCGCACGGCGTCGCGCCCGTCGGGTTGGGCACGGTGCGGATCCGCGGGTCTGCGGCGGCCAGGTCGGCGGCCACCTCGTCGGTGCCGTCGGTGGACGGGCCGAGCGCGAGCACGATCTCCATCTCGCCGGCGTAGTCCTGGGCCAGGATCGCCTCGACGGCGGCGCGCAGGTGCCGACGCTCGTTCAGGACCGGCATCACCACCGCGACGGCGGGCCTGGTACCCAGGGTTCTGCCGGCCTTCGACAGATCGGCCTCGGCGACGCGGGGCTCAGGAATACTTGCAGGTGTCATCGATACTCACCGATTCACCTGGGACCACGTTGTCCGCGGACAGGCTCGGGGTGGCGCTCGCGGTCGGCTTCTTCTTCTTTTTCTTCGGCGTCTCCGACGGCGTGGGCGTCGGGGTGGGCTTCTCCGAGTCGAGCAGCGCCTTCTGGACCTGGGCCCGGATGTATTCGATGTCCGGCGCGGCCGGGTCGATGGCCGGCGGGATGAACTGGACGCTGGTCATCTTCTGGTTCTTGGCCTCGCTCACCACACCGATCAGGCGCTTGACCGCGTCGATCGACAGGTCGGTGGTCAGCACCTGCTTGGAGGCCTTGGTCAGCTTGGTGTAGTTGAACAGGATCTTGGCCGGGTCGGCCGCGCGCAGGATGGCGCCCATCACGCACTTCTGCCGGGTGATCCGGTCGTAGTCGTCGGTGGAGGACCGGGACCGCGCGTACCAGAGGGCCTTGTAGCCGCTGAGCTTCTGCAGGCCGGGCTCGATGTAGCCGCGGATCGGCATCGCGACCCCGGACATGCTCGTGCCACCACCGATCGGCAGCCGCTGCTCGACCCGGATCGTGACCCCGCCGAGAGCGTTGACCACGCTCTCGAAACCCTCCAGGTTCACCAGCCCGTAGTAGTGCACCGGGATCCCCATCGTCTGCGCGACCATCTGCATCATCGCCAGCGCGCCCGGGTCCTTGGCGCCCTTGAAGAACTCGGGGTGCTCGGAGCCGTAGGTGTAGATCCCGAAGGCGAAGTCCGGGTAGCCGTTCGGGAACTGGGCCGCCATCGGAGTTTCGGGCGGGAACGGCGCGTACTGCAGGTTCCGCGGCAGCGAGAACAGCACGGTCTTGCCGTTGGAGACGTCGATGCTGGCCAGCGTGATCGAGTCGGTACGGATACCGGTGCGGCCGTCGCCGCCGTCGCCGCCGAGCAGCAGGATGTTCAACCGGCCGTTGTAGAGGTCCTTGACGCCGCCGGTATCGAACGTGGTCTCGAGGAAGTTGCGGTGGGTCTGGATCAGGTTGGCGCTGTAAGCGGCCGGGGTGGCGATCAGGCCCATGAGGACCAGAGACAGGATCGAGACCGTGAGCCGGTGGCTCTTCACCAGGGTCGGCGGGCGACCCAGGCGCCAGGCGTCCATGAACAGGGCGAGCCAGCACAGGCCCAGCACCACGATGCCGGTCTGCAGGGCGATCAGGGCCCAGGATTCGAAGCCGAGCTCGAGCAGGCCCTCCTTGCCCTCCCGCCAGACCACGATGACCGTTCCGACGGCGAGGATGCCGAGGACGCGCAGTGCCGCCCGGCCGACGGCCTTGTTGCCGCACATGAGCTGCGCCGAACCGGGCAGGACCAGCGTCATGCACAGCAGCACGAGCGCACGGCGGAACCGGACCAGTTCCGACCGCCGGCCGACATCGGCCAGCTTCGAGCTCTGCACCTGCTGATCTCCTTCGGCATGGAGGGCTGCCGGGTGGGACGTGACGGGCGAGTCCTCAGTATCCGCGCGGGGCGCGCGCGGGGCGTGCATATCGTCGCGAGTCGTCCTGTGTGGATGCTTTTCTGTCGATCATGCAAACGTCAGGAAGCGCACCGTCGACCACTTGCACCCCAGGTGTCGCTGCGCCGCCGGCCACATCGCTGGGGCTGACAGCATGGCTCCCAAGCATAAGGAGGGAATCGTGCGGCGACTGACGGTGCTGGGAACCGGTTACCTGGGCGTGACCCATGCGGCCTGCATGGCCGAGCTCGGGTTCGAGGTCCTGGGAATGGACGTCGACGCGGCGAAGATCGCCACTCTTACCGCGGGTCAGGTGCCGTTCTATGAGCCTGACCTGCAGCCTCTGGTCGCCAAGCACCTGGACAGCGGGCGGTTGCGTTTCACCACCTCCTACGCCGAGATCGCCGAGTTCGGCGACGTCCACTTCACCTGCGTCGGGACCCCGCAGAAGCGCGGCGACCTGGCGGCCGATCTCACCCAGGTGGACGCAGTCGTGGCCGGCCTGGCCCCGCATCTGACCCAGCCCTGCCTGGTCGTCGGAAAATCCACGGTCCCGGTAGGCACCGCCGAGCGCCTGGCCGAGTACCTGCGTCAGCACGCTCCGGCCGGCGAGGCGGCGGAGCTGGCCTGGAACCCGGAGTTCCTCCGCGAGGGCTTCGCCGTGGTCGACACGCTCAAGCCGGACCGGTTGGTGGTCGGGGTCCGCACCGCGAACGCCGAGGCGATCCTGCGCGAGGTCTACGTCGAGCTGATCGACGCCGGGACCCCCTTCCTGGTCACCGACTACCCGACCGCGGAGCTGGTGAAGGCGGCGGCGAACGCGTTCCTGGCCACCAAGATCTCGTTCATCAATGCGATGGCCGAGGTCTGCGAGGCCGCCGGGGCCGACGTCACCGCGCTGGCCGACGCGCTCGGGCACGACCCCCGCATCGGGCGGCGGTTCCTCAACGCCGGGCTCGGCTTCGGTGGCGGCTGCCTGCCCAAGGACATCCGGGCCTTCATGGCCCGCGCCGGCGAGCTCGGCGCCTCCGAGGCCCTGACCTTCCTGCGCGAGGTCGACGCCATCAACATGCGCCGCCGGGCCCGCACCGTCGAGCTGGCCCGCGCGGCCTGCGGCGGCACCCTGCTCGGGCGCCGGATCGGCGTCCTCGGCGCGGCCTTCAAGCCCAACTCCGACGACGTACGGGACTCCCCCGCCCTGTCCGTGGCCGGCCAGCTGCAGCTGCAGGGCGGCCTGGTATCGGTTTACGACCCCAAGGCCATGGAGAACGCCGCCGCGCTGTTCCCGACCCTGAACTACGCCGGCTCGGCCACCGAGGCCTGCGGGCGCGCCGACCTGGTCCTGCACCTGACCGAGTGGCCGGAGTTCGTCGCCATCGACCCCGCCGCCCTCGGCGAGGTCGTCGCCAACCGCGTCGTCCTCGACGCCCGCAACGCCCTCGACGCGGCGCGCTGGCGCGAGGCCGGCTGGACCTACCGGAGCCTCGGCCGCCCTTGACTTTGCCCCTACGTCCGAAGGGCCGTGCGCTATATCGCTCGCCCCTTCGGACGTAACACGGTGTCAGGTCCGCGTTCTAGGGTGTGCTCGCAGCCGGCCCGAACCTCGAAAGGCGATCCACATGACGACGACCAGCTCAGCCGATCTCGACCAGCTCCGCTCCTCAGTCAAGGGCGAGGTGCACGCGCCCAGCGACGCCGGCTACGACGAGGCACGCACGATCTGGAACGCGCAGATCGACCGGCGGCCGGCCGCGGTCGTGATGGCGACCAGCACGGAGGACGTGGTCGCGGCGGTCGGATTCGCGCGGGCGGCAGGGCTGGAGATCTCGGTGCGCGGCGGCGGGCACAACACCGGCGGCTACGCGGTCGGGGACGACGGGCTGATGATCAACCTCGCGCTGCTGAACTCCGTCGAGGTCGACGTGGAAAACAAGCGCGCGAAGGTCGGCGGCGGGGCGCTGCTCTCCGACCTCGACGGCGCGACGCAGGCGCACGGCCTGGCCACCCCCGGCGGCATGATCAGCCACACCGGCGTCGCCGGGCTGACTCTCGGCGGCGGCATGGGCTGGCTGACCCGGCTGCACGGGCTGACCATCGACAACCTGACCGGGGCCGAAATCGTGCTGGCCGACGGCCGCGTGGTCTGGGCGTCGGAGAACGAGCACGCGGACCTGTTCTGGGCGCTACGGGGCGGCGGCGGCAACTTCGGCGTGGTCACCACTTTCGAGTACGCGCTGCACCCGGTGGGCCCGATGGTCTCAGTCGGCCTGTTCTTCTGGGAGGCCGAGCGGGCCACCGAGGCGCTGACGATGTTGCGCGACCAGGTCCCGACCCTGCCCCAGGACTCCAACGTCATCATCGGCCTGCTGAATGCGCCGCCGGCGCCATTCGTCCCGGCCGAGCACCACTTCAAGCCGGGCGTGCTGCTCGTCCTCGTCGGCTTCGGCCCCCCCGAGGACCACGCGGCGCAGTGCGGTCAGATCAGTGGCGTGCTCACCCCGCTGTTCGAGTTCGCGACGCCGATGCCCTACGTGGCGCTGCAGCAGCTGCAGGACGAGGCCACCGCGCACGGTCAGTTCAACTACGAGAAGGGCACCCAGCTGCCCGAGCTCAGCGACGCCGTCATCGAGGTGTTCGTCAACCACCTCGGCCGGCGCGGCATCCCGACCTCGCAGGTGCTCTTCTACCGCCTCGACCACGCCTACTCCGCCGTCGAGGAGAACGCGACCGCGTACGGCGCCACCCGTACCCCGCGCTACGCCACCATGCTCGTCGCGATGACGCCGGATCTGGCGGCCTGGGAGTCCGAGCGCGAGTGGGTGCGCAACCTGTGGACCGACCTGCAGCCGTACTCGCTCGGCATCGGCGACTACATCAACAACATGGTCGAGTTCGACGCCGAGCGGGTCCTGGCCTCCTACGGCCCGGAGAAGTACGCCCGCCTGGCCGGCATCAAGGCGGTCTACGACCCGCAGAACGTCTTCCGGCGCAACGTCAACATCCCACCGGCCGGCTGAGCCCCGCCGGCGCGATGCGCGGTGCCAGAGACCCCCGAAAGCGCAGCCCAGCACGCGGTCTCCGGCGCGGGGAGTGCCACAGTGCGCTTTCGGGGGTGAACAGCACGCCCGCGGAGCTGACGGTATGTCAGGGCTTCAGCGTGTCGCCCGGGTCGCCGGCCAGCTTGTCGACGCCGGGGCCGCCGGTCAGGGTGTCGGTGCCCTCACCGCCCTGGAGCTTGTCGTTGCCGGCGTCGCCGCGGACGTCGTCGTCACCGAGGTCGCCGTAGAGGGTGTCGTTGCCCCGCCCACCGCGGACCAGGTCGTTGCCGCCGTTGCCGGCCACCCGGTCGTTGCCGGCCCCGCCGTCGAGGCGGTCGTTGCCGTCGCCGCCGCAAAGGATGTCGTTGCCGCCCAGGCCCTTGATGGTGTCGTTGCCGCCCTGACCCCGGATCAGATCCTTGCCCGCGGTGCCCTTCAGCACGTCGTTGGCGTCGGTGCCGTTCTTCACCTTGTAGCCGGCCGGGACAGGTGCGCCGGGCTTGCAGGCGGAGTCGGTGTTGCCGGAGCCGGGCCGGCCCCAGTCCCACGCGGTGTCCTCGCCGGCACCGACGATCAACGCAGTGGCCGGGCCGGAACCGTCGCCGGCCGCGACGAACACGTCGCCGTCGTCGCTGTTGCGGGTGGTGGAGAACGCGACCCGGCTGCCGTCCGGGGAGAAGAAGGAGTAGATGTCCGTCGCGACATCCGCGTCGACGTCCACCGCACCGGAGCCGTCGGCGTTCGCCACCCGCACCGCGAGGTATCCGGGCGGGTCGAAGGTGTAGGTCAGCTTCTTGCCGTTCGGGGAGTAGCGCGGATAGAAGGCGCTGCCGTCCTTGAGCTGGGTGAGGTTGGTGCGGCCGCTGCCGTTGGCCTTCATCGACCAGATGTCGGTCCGGCCGGGGGAACCCTCGGCGGTGAACGCGATCCGGGAACCGTCCGGGGCAAAGGTTCCGAACGCCTCGTTGACCGACGGGGTCTTGGTCAGGTTCGTCTGGTCGCTGCCGTCGGCCTTCATCGCCCACAGATCGCTGCTCGCCCCGACGGCGCGGGTGTAGAGGATGCGCGAGCCGTCCGGCGAGAACACCGGGTGCGACTCGTCGGCGGCCGCGGAGGCCAGCTCGGTCTGGCCGGACCCGTCCAGGTTCATCACCCAGATGTCACTGCTCTCCCCACGCTTGGAGGCGAACACGATCCGATCGCCGTCGGCCGAGAAGCTCGCGAACCGGTCGGCGCCCTTCGCTGTGGTCAACTGCTGGAGCGCGGAGCCGTCCGGGTTCACCGCGTAGAGGTCGAGGTCGCCGCCGCGGTCGGAGGAGAACACGATGCGCCCGTCGGCGTTGGTGGCCGGCGCCGCCGGGTCCCCGGGGTCCGCCGCAGCGATACCACCGGCCAGACCGGTCAGGGCCAGGGCGGCGGCCAGGGCCGTACCGCCGACTCGACGGGACGAATTCCGCAAACCGTACGCACCGCTCATGGGCGGCAACCCTACGTCGTCACGGCGCCGAGGGCAGCCCTGGTGAGGCGAGGAGGGAGTCAAGGATCACGGAGCCGTGGAACGGTTCGGTGCCCGCCACCAGACGCAGGCCCTTGAGCCCGCCGTACTGGGCGGCATAGGCCAACGCGCGGGCGATGTCGGTGATGATGTTCGCCCCGGGCGGGTCCAGTGCGATCTCGGACAGGCTGCCGATTGCGCGCCCCTGCGGATCCAGGTACGGGCCGCCGGAATCCCCCGGGACGCCGGGGGTCAGCGAATAGATCACGTGCGCCCGGCCGCCGGGCTCGGAGCGGACCGCGATCGACTGCTTCGGCGCCAGGGGTTCGAGGCCCTGGCGCAGCGGCGAGTTCCCCCAGCCCGTGAGCAGGTCGCCGCCCTGGGTGCCGTCGCTGTTCAGACCGGTCGGGCCGCCGAACAGCGGCATCGACGGGTTCACCGCGCCGATCGCAGCGGCCGGGATCTCGATCAGGGAGAAGTCGTTGTAGCGGCACAGGTCCCCGGCCGGCTCGGCCCGGTCCTGCATCGTCTGCCAGCTCGAGTACGCGAGCTTGCCGGTCACGCCACTGTCCCCGAGCTTGACCGGCGTGCCGAGCGGCTGCTGCTTGCCGTAGCCGCAGCTGACCGGGTCGATCTCGGTGGAGTCCGTGGGGTCCTGCGCGCAGTGCCCGGCCTGGCCGAGGTAGACCCGGCCCTTGTCGTCGGTGAAGACGAAGTTCGCCGTGCACATCGACCCGCCGGTGTCGGTCATGATGCCCGGCCGGATCGGTGCTCCCACCGGCCCGAACGCCGGCCCCTCGACGATCTCGGCGGCGTGCGCTGTCTCCGGCGCGGCCAGCGCCGCGGTCCCGGCCGTGCCCAGGGTCAACGCAGTCAGCGCGCCGACCAGCGACCGGCGCACGTCAGGCCTTCCGGTTGCGCACCGTGGCGCCCTTGGCCTTGGCCTGGGCGCCGAGGTCGGCCTGGAAGTCGCGCATCCTGCCCTGCAACTCGGGATCGGACACGGCGAGGATGCGGACCGCGAGCAGGCCCGCGTTGCGCGCATTGCCGATCGCGACGGTGGCGACCGGAACCCCCGCGGGCATCTGCACGATCGAGAGCAGGGAGTCCAGCCCGTCGAGGTTCTTCAGCGGCACCGGGACGCCGATCACCGGCAGCGGCGTGACGGCCGCCAGCATCCCCGGCAAGTGGGCCGCTCCCCCGGCGCCGGCGATGATCACCTTCAGCCCGCGCCCGGCCGCCTTCTGCCCGTAGGCCAGCATCTCGGCCGGCATCCGGTGGGCGGAGACCACATCGGCCTCGTAGGGCACGTCGAACTGGCTGAGGGCGGCCGCGGCGGCCTCCATCACCGGCCAGTCCGAGTCGCTGCCCATCACGATGCCGACGATCGGCCCGCCGGGCGCTTCAGCCATCGATCTCTCCTCGCAGGAACGCCGCCGCGTGCCGGGCACGCTCCAGCAAGTCGTCAGGGTCGGTGCCGGTGACGGTGACGTGACCGACCTTGCGGCCCGGCACCATCGTCTTGCCGTAATTGTGGATGTGCAGCCCCGGGTCGTGGGCCAGGCAGTGCAGATAGCCGTCGTAGAGGTCCGGGAAGCGCACGGGGTCGTCGGCGCCGAGCACGTTCGCCATCACCGCGTGCGGCGCGCGCATCGCCACCTCCCCCAGCGGCAGATCCAGGACGGCGCGCAGGTGCTGCTCGAACTGACTGGTGACCGCGCCCTCGATGGTCCAGTGCCCGCTGTTGTGCGGCCGCATCGCGAGCTCGTTGACCAGGACCCCGGCCGGGGTGTCGAACAGTTCGACCGCGAGCATCCCGACCACCTTGAGCTCCGCGGCGATCGCCAGCGCGGCGCGTTGCGCGGCCAGGGCGTGCTCGTCGGTGATCGGGGCCGGCGCGATCACCTCACGGCAGATGCCGGCCCGCTGCACCGTCTCCACCACCGGGTAGACCGCGGCCTGGCCGTGCGGGCTGCGCGCGACCTGCACCGCGAGTTCGCGGGTGAACGCCACCTTGGCCTCGACGAGCAGCGGACCTCGGGGCAGCCAGTCCTCTGCTTCCGCCGCCGCGTCGATCAACCGGACGCCGCGGCCGTCGTAGCCGCCGCGAGGGGTCTTCACCACGACCGGCCAGCCGAGGTCGGCGCCGAACTCCTCGATCTCCGCCACCGAGGAGACCAGGGCCCAGGCCGGGCACGGGATACCGGCGCCGGAGAGGCGCTCCCGCATCGCGACCTTGTCCTGGGCGTGCACCAGGGCCTCGGAGCCCGGCCGGACGGCGACGCCCTCGGCCTCCAGGGCGGCCAGGTGCGCGGTGGGGACGTGCTCGTGGTCGAAGGTGATCACGTCGCAGTCGGCGGCGAAGGCCCGCAGGGTGTCCAGGTCATCGTGATCACCGATCACGACCTCGGCCGCGATCTTGGCGGCGCTCTCGGCCGCCGAGCGGGCGAGCACACGCAGCCGGACGTCGAGGGCGATCGCCGCCTGGGCGGTCATCCGGGCCAGCTGGCCGCCGCCGATCATGCCGACGACCGGGCGGCTCACCCGCGGCTCATCGGACGGGACCAAGATCGACGGGGTTGCGATGCGATCACGCGCACACGGTATCCGCGGCGGCGCACGCATGAGCGCGGCGGGCAACGGGTAGATTGTCCCCTCGAGTCGGGCGTCGGCCCGCAGGTGATGGAGGTCTGACGCCCCGTGAACTCCGTTCGCACGCTCGTGCGCGCGCTGTACGCGCGGGTCGAACACCTCATCCACGAGCTCGCGAAGTTCGGCATCGTCGGGGCCATCGCGTTCGTCGTCGACGTCGGCACCTTCAACCTGCTGCGCAACGGCGCCATGCACGACCGGCCGCTGACCGCCAAGGTCATCTCGACCATCCTGGCCACCACCGTCGCCTTCGCCGGCAACCGGCAGTGGACCTTCCGGCACCGGGAGCGGGCCGGGCTGCGGCGCGAGTACATGCTGTTCTTCGTCCTGAACGCGGTCGGGCTCGCCATCGCCCTGAGCTGCCTGGGCGTCTCGCACTACCTGCTGGACTTCACCAGCCCGTTGGCCGACAACCTCTCGGCCAACGGTGTCGGCATGGTGCTCGGGACCATGTTCCGGTTCTGGTCCTACCGCAAGTTCGTCTTCACCGCCACGGCGGTGCCGCGGGCCGAGCCGACCGCCGATCCGGTCGCCGCCTGAGCCTCTACGGCTCGGACTCCAGCAACTCCGCCTCGTCCGGTGGCCCCGTCGGCGTCGCGTGCCGAAGTTCGTCCTCCAGCAGGTCGAAGGCGCCCTCGACGGTGCCGGCCCACCGCAGCAGTTCCGCCGAGGCCGGCCGCATGAAGCCGTGTTCGACCAGGACGCGGATCTGCTCGCGCAGCGGGTCGTAGAGGCCGTCAGGATCGACGACAACGACGGGGCGGTCGTGCATCTGCAGCACCCGGGCGACCCAGATCTCCAGCAGCTCCTCGAGCGTTCCGATCCCACCGGGCAGCACCAGGAACGCATCCGAGCGCGCGTCCATCTCGCCCTTGCGGGCCCGCATGTCCTCGGTCACGACGAGCTCGTCGGCGTCGTGGTCGGCGACCTCCCACTCGACGAGGGCGCGCGGGATCACCCCGGTGGTGTGAGCGCCACCGGCCCGGGCGGCGCGGGCAAGTGCACCATCGCCGAGATCGAGCCACCGCCGGAGATCAGCGAGTGGCCCCGGGCGGCGATCGCAGCGCCGACCTCGGCGCCGAGTTCGACGTACTTCGTCGCAATCGCCTCACTGGAGGCGCAGAACACGCAGATCCGGGCCATGCGATCTACGGGTACGGGTTCAGCGGAGCGCGGGCCTGCCCGGCGCGGATGTCGGTGGCCAGCGCGTCGGTCGCCTCGATCTCCTGGCGACGGCGTTCCTCGTCGGCGTCCTTCATGATGTGCACGACCCGGTCGACGTCGTCGGTGATCTCGATCAGGTCCATGTCGTGCGGGGAGATCTTCCCGGCCTCGACCAGGCGGTTGCCGAGCCAATCGATGAGGCCCGCCCAGTAGGCGGTGCCCATCAGCACGAGCGGGAACCGGGTCACCTTGCCGGTCTGCACCAGGACGAGGGCCTCGAACAGCTCGTCGAGGGTGCCGAAGCCGCCGGGCATGAACACGAAGCCCTGGGCGTACTTGACGAACATCGTCTTGCGGACGAAGAAGTAGCGGAAGTCGATCCCGATGTCGACGTAGGAGTTCAGGCCCTGCTCGAAGGGCAGCTCGATACCCAGGCCGACCGACTTGCCCCCGCCCTCGACGCAGCCACGGTTGGCGGCCTCCATCACCCCGGGGCCGCCGCCGGTGATGACGGCGTAGCCGGCCTTGGCCAGCTGGTGCCCGAGGCGGCGGGACAGCTCGTACTCGGAGTGGTCGCGCGGGGTGCGGGCAGACCCGAAGACGGTGATCGCGGGACCGATCTCGGCCAGCAGACCGAAGCCCTCGACGAACTCGGCCTGGATGCGCAGCACCCGCCAGGGGTCGGTGTGCACCCAGTCGGTGGGGCCCGAGCTGTCCAGCAGGCGCTGGTCGGTGGTCCCGGCCTGGGTGGAGAAGCGTCGTCGCAGGATGACCGGGCCCCGGTGGCGCTCCGGCGGGCGGCCCTGGTTGTTCTCATCCGTCATCCCGCGACCGTACCCGGCACCCCGGCGCCGCGTTGAAGGACGCGCGTCAGCCCGCGGCAGCCTTGGCGATGGTCTCGCCCACCTCGTCCGGCCGCGAAATGAACGGCGAGTGCGAGGCGTCCATCCGGGACCAGGGGTGCACAGCCGCGAGTCCGATTTGAGGCGATTCGCGGCGACGGCCGGGGCGCGCAGCAGCGTGGCGTGGATCACACTTTCGCCGGATTTCGGACGCTGTCACGCGGGGCCGACAGCATCGTGAGCCCGCTTCGGATCTCGAGGCGAAAAGGTCGCTTAGATTCGCCGGGTCCGGACAGGGGCGCTCGATGACGACGCCCGGGCCAAGAAGCGGCCGGTCCTTCCGGAACCCCCGGCCGCGGGACGTCCTTTCCCGCCCATGCGGTCGGTCGTTGCCCCCTCACATGTCAGGCGGGATGCAGGCAAGCCGTGTCCTTCGGGGCCGGCGGCACAGTCCTGCGGGCGTCCGAGGATTCAATGAGTCTGCCCAAACGCGCGGCCGGGATCACCCTGGCTGCGACCCTCACCCTCCCTGTTGCCGCTTCTACCCTCGATCTCCGTGGTTCAAGCCAGGCCGAGGCCACGACGACCGTCGCCGCCGTCGAGCGCGCGCCGGCCCCCTCGCCCCGGGCCAATCGCGCCGCCGCCCGTGCCGCACTCAGCGAGCGCACCATCAAGGTCGCCTCGCGCTACAAGGGCGTGCCTTACCGCTTCGGCGGAACGACGCCCCGCGGCTTCGACTGCTCCGGGTACACGCGCTTCGTCTTCGCGAAGCTCCACAAGAAGCTCCCGCGCACCTCGCAGCAACAGTTCAACGCCGCGCACCGGGTCAAGCACCCCCGCGTCGGGGACCTGCTCTTCTACCACTCGGGCAGCCGCAACGGCCCCGTCTACCACGTGGTGATCTACGCGGGCCACAGCCGCGTCTGGCACGCGCCCAACCCGGGGACGCGCGTGAAAAGGGGCAAGATCTATGCGCAGCACTGGACGGCCGGGCGATTCTGACGCGCAGTCAGTTGCTTCCACCGCAACTGAACGACAGGGTTGAGAACAGGGTGACGCGACGCCCCGGTTCTGGCGCCTCCTGAGTCACAACCCTGTCGCTCAGTTGTTCCCGCGAGGAAGCGTCAGCCCGTAAGCCAGGCGCGCAAGGTGTTCTCGCACTCGCGGATCTCCTCGACCGGGACGAACTCGTCGCGGGTGTGGGCCAGGCTCGGGTCGCCGGGGCCGTAGTTGACGGCGGGGACGCCGAGCTCGGAGAAGCGGGCGACGTCGGTCCAGCCGAACTTCGGCGCCGGCGGCTTACCGGTGACGGCGAGGAAGGCCGCAGCGGCCGGGCGGGACAGGCCGGGCAGGGCGCCGGGGGCGAGGTCCTTGCACTCCACCTCCCAACCGGCGAACACCGCCCGGACGTGGGCCAGCGCCTCGTCGGCGGAACGGTCGGGAGCGAAGCGGTAGTTCACGGTGACCACACACTCGTCCGGGATGACGTTGCCCGCCACACCGCCGCGGACCCCGACGGCGGACAGGCCCTCGTGGTACTCCAGCCCGTCGATCAAGGGACGCCGCGGCTCGTACGCGGAGAGCCGGGCGAGGATCTCGCCGGCCGCATGGATCGCGTTCTCGCCCTTCCAGGCCCGGGCGCTGTGGGCGCGCACCCCGCGCGTGGTGACCTCGACCCGCAGGGTCCCCTGGCAGCCGGCCTCGACGCCGGCGTTGGACGGCTCCATCAGCACCGCGAAGTCGGCGGTCAGCCAGTCCGGGTGCGCGCGGGAGAGGCGGCCGAGGCCGTTGAGTTCGGCGGCCACCTCCTCGTTGTCGTAGAAGACGTAGGTGACGTCGCGGACGGGGTCGGGCAGGGTCGCGGCCAACGTCAGCCCGACCGCCAGGCCGCCCTTCATGTCGCAGGCGCCGAGCCCGTAGAGCCGGTCGCCGTCGAGTCGGGCGGCGAGGTTGCCGGCCTCCGGGACGGTGTCGAGGTGGCCGGCGATCACCACCCGCTCACCGCGGCCGGCGGTGGTCCGGGCCACCACGGAGTCGCCGTCGCGGTCGACCGTCAGGTGGGGGCAGGCCAGCAGCGCGCGCTCGACGGCGTCGGCCAGCGGGCCCTCCGTGCCGCTCACCGACGGGCGGTCGACGAGGTCCGCGGTCAGGGAGACGACATCGGAGTTCAGATCGAGGTCGGCCCCCGCGTCGCGCGCCATGGCGCCACGGTAGCGATCAGCCAGCAGAACACAGGCGCGCTGGGTAACTTTGGCGCCGTGACCGACACCTCCCTCTCCGGCGCCTGGGGACACGGCCTGGCGACCATCGCCGAGTCCGACGGCCGGATCCTCGACACCTGGTACCCCTCGCCCGCTCTGGGCGCCCCCGACGGGAGCGCCGCCCCGCCCGAGTTGGCCGCGCTGGCCGGCAAGGACGACCGCCGCGGCGTGCGGTTGGAGGTGGTCCGGACGGTGATCGGGTCGCTGGCCGACCCGCCCGTCGACGCCGCGGACGTCTACCTGCGCCTGCACCTGCTCTCGCACCGCCTGGTGCGCCCGCACGGGCAGAACCTGGACGGCATCTTCGGCCTGCTGGCCAACGTGGTCTGGACGAACTACGGCCCGTGCGCGCCGGAGGACTTCGAGACCACCCGCGCCAAGCTGCGGGCGAGCGGCCCGGTCCAGGTCTTCGGGGTGGACAAGTTCCCGCGGATGACCGACTACGTCGTCCCCACCGGCGTCCGGATCGCCGACGCCGACCGGGTCCGCCTCGGCGCGCACCTGGCGCCGGGGACCACGGTCATGCACGAGGGCTTCGTGAACTTCAACGCCGGCACCCTCGGCACCTCGATGGTGGAGGGCCGGATCTCGGCGGGTGTCGTGGTGGAGGACGGCGCCGACATCGGTGGCGGCGCCTCGATCATGGGCACCCTGTCCGGCGGCGGGAAGACCGTGATCACCGTCGGCAAGGGCGCGCTCATCGGGGCCAACGCCGGGCTGGGCATCCCGCTCGGGGACGGCAGCGTGGTCGAGGCCGGCTGCTACATCACCGCCGGCACCAAGGTGAAGCTCCCGGACGGGCAGGTCGTCGCGGCCCGCACGCTGTCGAACGAGCCGAACCTGCTCTTCCGCCGCAACAGCGTCACCGGAGCGGTCGAGGCCAAGGCCCGCACCGGCGAGTGGGGCGGGCTGAACGCCGCCCTGCATGCCAACGACTAAACGGCGTAGTCCCGCCCGGACCTTCGTGGCGGTGACCGCCTCTCTCGTACTGCTCGCCGCGCTCGGCCTGGTCGTCGTCCGCATCGCGGCGAACCGCATCGTGTTCCAGGAAGCGTGCACGGCCAGCGCCGGCGGAGCGAAGGCTCGGGTCAGCGTCGAGCAGGCCGAGAACGCGGCGACGATCGCCTCGGTCGCGGCGCGTCGCGGCCTGCCGGCCCGGGCGGCCACCATCGCGCTGGCGACCGCCCTGCAGGAGTCGGGGCTGCGCAACCTCGCCTACGGCGACCGGGACTCCCTCGGGTTGTTCCAGCAGCGCCCGTCGCAGGGTTGGGGCACCGAGGAAGAGGTGCAGGACCCGGTCTACGCAGCCGGCAAGTTCTACGACGCCCTGGTCAAGATCGAGAACTACAAGACGATGAACATCAACGACGCCGCGCAGGAGGTTCAGCGCAGCGGGCACCCCGAGGCCTACAACAAGCACGAGACCCGGGCCCGGGCCCTCGCCTCGGCGCTCATGGGCTACTCGCCGGCCGCGTTCTCCTGTGCGATCCGCCCGGACGGGGTCGAGTCCCAGGAGCCGGGCAGCGCCGGCCTGACCGGACGGGCAGCACGAGCGCTGACCGCGATCGAGACCGCCTTCGGCGACCAGGAGATCGGCGGCTACGCCCCGGGCGGCGTGACCAGCGGCCACACGGAGGACTCGGCCCACTACGCCGGACGGGCGATCGACGTCTTCTACCGGCCCGTCAACCAGGGCCAGCGCCGCGACGGCTGGGCCACCGCGCAATGGCTGGTGGCCAACGCCGAGCGACTGGAGGTCGCCACCGTGATCTACGACGGCCGGATCTGGACCGCCCGCCGGTCGGTGCAGGGCTGGCGCGACTACACGCCCCCGAACGGGGCCACCGACGACACGACCCTGATGCACCGGGACCACGTGCACCTCGATGTGCGCTGAAACACCCCACAGAGGGGCCCTGATCAGCACTTATGGGTGTGACTGGGGACATTCTTGCCAGGTCGACATGGTTCCCATCACTATCGGGGAACTAAAGTCGAAAGTTGTTCACTGAGTCAGCGCTGAGGAGTCACCTTGTCCAACCCTGACGGGCCTGCGACCCCTGGCAGCGAGGGCGGCAACGAAGGCGGCAACGAGAACGCCGAGAACGGCAACGGAAACGGCAGCAATGCCCGGTGGGTTGTCGCCGCCGTCATCGCCATTGCCTGCCTGGCCGCGACCCTCTCGCTGATCGGCCGCCTGGCCCAGGACGACAAGGACGACACGGCCGTCGCCGGCGAGGGTGTGCCGGTGGCCACCGCGAGCCCGACTCCGCGTCCGACCTCGACTCCCACGCCGAAACCCAGCGCGAGCGCCTCGCCGTCCGCGACGTCGACCGCCACCTCGGCCGCGACCTCGAAGCCGACCTCGAAGCCGACCTCGGCCGCGGTTGCCGGGTCCGGTTCGAGCGCGACAGCCTCCGAGGACGAGTCCGCGGAGCCGACCAGTGCCTCGGCGACCACGAGCGCGCGGCCGACGTCCTCCTCCGGCACGGGTGGCGCGCTCTCCGCCGCCGGCTCCGGTTCGGCTTCCGAAGCCGATGAGGACGAGACGGCGACGCCCACCGCCACCGCGAGCCGGCCCGCAGCCGTGGCGGGCTCCGGTTCGAGCTCGACCGCCTCCGAGGACGAGTCCGCGGAGCCGACCAGCAGCGCGAGCGCCTCCGCCAGCTCGACGGCCAGCTCGACGGCCAGCTCGACGGCCAGCTCGACGGCCAGCTCGACGGCCGGCAGCAGCTCGGGTTCGGCCAGCGCGTCGACCGATGACGACTCTGACGTGGCCTCCGACGACGTCCCGAGCGGCGCGCCCGCGACCGGGTTCGGCGGCACTGCCGACGGCGGCGACAACATGCCGCTGATGGCCGGCGGCCTGATCGCGCTGCTCGCGGCCCTGGCGGTGTCCGTGGTCGCGCTCGAGCGGCGACGGGGCTGAGCTGAGCCCGGCGGGGACCCCCGAAGGCGGGGAACGAGACGCGCGCACCGACCGGGTGACGCTGGTGTCCCTCGCCGTCGCCGCGGCTCTCG
>NZ_JACDFE010000254.1 GCF_013815995.1 Sporichthya sp. | reverse complement strand
GCCGACGGCTCCGGCGTTGTCATCGTGCTCAACGCGTCCGCCGGTGACGGCAAGGACGACGAGCTCACTCGCGCGGTGCGCGAGGCGCTGCCTGCCGCCGACCTGCGGACCGTCGGGCCTGACGACGACGTCATGGCCATGCTGCGCGCCGCGGCGGCCACGGCGACCGTGCTCGGCGTCGCCGGCGGGGACGGCACGATCAACGCCGCCGCCGAGGTGGCGTTGGCCCACGACCTGCCGCTGCTGGTCATCCCCGGCGGGACCCTCAACCACTTCGCCCGGGACGTCGGCCTGGGCTCGGTGCAGGACGCGCTCGACGCCCTGCGCGCGGGCGAGGCGTGCTGGGTGGACGTCGGCGGCGCCGATGTCCACGGGACCCGGCAGGTCTTCCTCAACACCGCGAGCCTGGGCGGCTACTCCGAGATGGTGCGCGCGCGGGAGAGCCTCGAAGCCCGCCTGGGCAAGTGGCCCGCGATGGCGGTCGCGCTGTCCCGGGTGCTGCGTCACTCGGACCCGGTCGAGGTGGATCTCGACGGCACGCGGCATCTGGTGTGGCTGCTCTTCGTCGGCAACTGCGTGTACTCCCCGCCCGGGTCGGCGCCCTCCTGGCGGGACCGCCTCGATGACGGACTGCTCGACCTGCGCCTGGTCGACGCCACCCGGCCGTTCAGCCGGACACGGTTGATCGGAGCGGTCCTCACCGGCCGGCTCGACAGTTGCCCGGCCTTCGAGGCCTGGACCGCCGAGCGCCTCGAGGCCCACGCCCGGTCCGGTCCGCTGCGCCTGTCCCGCGACGGCGAGGTGGGCGACAAGGCGCGATCCTTCCGGTTCGGCAAGGCCGGGCGGTTGCGGGTCTACCGTGCGCTGTAATTGAGAGCACATCTTCCGGAGGTTGCCGTGGGCCAACGGCTCGAGACCACTCCCTGCACGGTCACCTCCACCGGTGTCGTGACCGACCTGCCCCTGCTCGACGAGATGCTCGACCCGTACCGGCAGGGCCTGGGCATCGGCTACTGGGGCTACCGGGCGCACTGCTACCGGATGGTGAACTGGGCCCGCTTCGTCACCGCGCCCGAGCCGTTCCGCGAGGAGAAGCTCGCGATCATGACGGTGCTGCACGACGTGCCGTTCTTCCTCACCGGAAACCTGGACTACCTCGGTAAGGCGTGCGACCTCGCGACCGACCACCTCAAGGAGATCGGCCGCGAGGAGTGGACCGAGGAGCTGCACCTGATGATCAACAACCACCACAAGGTGCGGCCGTACACCGGGGCGCACGCCCCGCTGGTCGAGGCCTGCCGCAAGGCCGACTGGATCGACGTCACCTTCACCAAGCTGCGCTTCGGCATTCCGCGCAAGCTGGTGTCGAGGTGCGTGCGACCTTCCCGATGAACGAGGCCTACAAGGCCGTCGCGATCCCGAACATCGCCAAGTACGCCTCGTCGCACCTCCGCCGGCCGCTGCCGATGATGCGCTGGTAACGCTCCAGGGGGCGATTGCCCGACCTCGACCCGGTTTGGGGAATCAGGTCGGTAACGCTTAGCCCATTCGGGCCGAGGTCCTGCGCTGCCCTCCCCTACCGTTCAGGTCGGGCGCCGTGTTCGGGGGAACACGGACGGGGGGAGCGCGAGATGCGCTGGAGTGGCGTGTCACGGCTGGCGGCGGCGACGTTGGTCGCCGGCCTGCTGGTGGTGCCATCGACGCCTGCGTCAGCGGCACCGGTTGCGCTCGGCGGTTGCGGGTGGCAGTCCGGTCTGGCCAAGCAGAACACCCCGGCGTCGATCCGCGCCGGCGTGCTCAAGCTCAGCGTGTTCGACCCGGCGAAGCTGAAGCTCAACGGCGACGTCAACTGGAACGCGGACCCCTTCAACGACCCGACCTGGCAGCTGTGGTTCCACTCGCTGAAGTGGATGGACTCCCTGGTGCTCTCCGGCAACCCGGCGGACCTGACGCTGGCCCGGCGAATCGTGACCGACTTCATGCGTGACCGCCCGGACCCGGGTGCGAACACCGGCGCCTGGGACGACCACGCCACGGCGATGCGGACTTCGCTGCTGGTCTGCATGTGGCAGCACGGCGATCGCGACCTGCGGAACTGGGTCACCCCGGTGATCCGCGCGCACACCCGCGTTCTCATCAACCGTTACGCCGGCGCGTACAACCACGGCACCATGCAGAGCCTGTCCCTGCTGGCCTCCGGCTGCGCGCTCAGGGACTCCTCCTGGCGCAAGCTCGCCGCGTCCCGGTTGGCGAACGAGCTGGCTCGCAGCATCGACAAGCAGGGCGCGATCGACGAACAGGCGCCGGGGTACGCCCCGTTCATCCAGCGGCTGCACCGCGAGGGTCTGAAGCACCTGACCGCGTGCGGGATGCCCGTGCCGCGCGGGGCCGCGGAACGCCTCGACGCGGTCGACACCTTCGCCGCGCACGCGACCCGACCGGGTGGGACCTTCCTCGAGATCGGCGACACCTGGCCGGACCGGCCCAACGCCGCGATGGGACCGCACTCCCGGTGGCTGGCCAGCGGCGGCAAGAAGGGGACCGCACCGGACGAGACCGTCAAGGTCTACAACGCCGGGTACGTGTTCGGCCGTGACTCGTGGACCGACACCGGCCAGCAGTACAGCCTGCGGTTCGGCCCGGGACGCTATGTCCACGGGCACAACGACCACCTGGCGATGACCTACTGGGCCGACGGGCACGACGTGCTGGTCGACTCCGGGTACTCCGGCTACGCGAGCGACAGCTTCCGCGAGTGGTCGCGGTCGCTGGCCGCGCACAACGTCCCGATCGTCGAGGGCGCGCGCTTCTCGTCCGCCGCGTCCACCAAGCTCGTGGGCAGGTCCGCCACCGCCGACACTCGGACCTGGCAGCTGCGCGACTCCGCCTTCGCCGGCGCCGAGCGACACCGCACGGTGCTCGTCGACGATGCGATGCGGCTGCTGCTGGTCCGCGACGACGTCACCTCGAGCAGCCGGCACGCCCTGCAGGTCCTCTGGCATCTGGACCCGTCCTGGCGCAAGGAGCGGGTCGACAACGACCGTCGGGTCAGCCGCGCCACCTTCCTGTCCCAGGACGGCGCGTACCGCGCGACGGTGCTGCAGATCGCCGCGCCCGGCCGGAAGCTGCCGGCCAAGGCGGCCACGTTGAGCCGCGGTTACGTCTCCCGTGAGCGCAACGACAAGACCCGGGACTGGGTGGTCGAGGCACACCGCGGCGCCGCGACCAAGCAGAGCGTGATCACGCTCGTCTTGGTCACTCCGGTCGGGGTGCCGGTGTCGGCCCAGTGGATGGAGGGCGTCCGGGGCGTGGACCGCATCGCGATCACGGTGGGGACCAAGACCCGGACCTACGACACGACCCGTCGCGGCGGGATGTCGCCCAGCTAGAGCCGCGGGCAGAGGTCCTTCTTCCGGACCTTGATGATCTGCTTGGCGGTCGCCTCGTTGAACTTGACCGAGCTGGTTCGCAAACTGCTGGCGGCCCGTCGGGTCGTCAGCATGAGTTCAGCATCAGCCGGGACGGGTGATGACCATGGTCGCCGTGCCGTGGCCGATCAGGCGGCCGTCGGCGTCATGTACCGAGGCCTCGGCGGTGCCGATCCGCCGCGAGACGTTCAGGGAACGGCCCTCGGCGCGCAGCACGGTACCGGCGGCGACCGGCCGGATCATCTTTACCGCGAGGTCCACCGTCACGTAATCGACCCCGGCCTCGACCTGGCTGGCGATCGCGCTGCCCAGCACGGAGTCGAGCAGGGCGGCCAGGTAGCCGCCGTGCACGGCGTTGCGGGAACTGAGGTGGCGTTCGTCCGGCTGTGCCGTCCAGACCACCCGTCCCGGTTCGGCCTCCACCGGACGGTAGTTGAGCAGGCTCGCCATCGGGTGCTCGACCTTGCCCGCGATGAAGTCCGTCAGCATCTGCAGGCCCGACCGGGCCGGGGAGTTCACCGGTAGTTGATGAACTGCACGGCGAAGTCGAAGTCCTGCTCCTTGAGCAGCGAGATGACGGTCTGCAGGTCGTCGCGCTTCTTGGAGGTGACGCGGAGCTGGTCGCCCTGGATCTGCGCCTGCACGCCCTTGGGGCCGAGGTCGCGGATGACCTTGGAGACCTTCTTCGCGTTGTCCTGCGAGATGCCTTCCTCGACCGTGGCGAAGATCTTGTACTCCTTGCCGGAGAGCTGCGGCTCGCCGGCGTCGAGGCACTTCAGGGAGATCTGACGCTTGATCAGCTTCTCCTTGAACACGTCGAGGATGGCCTTGACCCGCTCCTCGGACTCGGCCTTCAGCTCGATCTTCTCGCCGGACCACTTGATCTCGGCTCCGGTGTTCTTGAAGTCGAAGCGCTGGGTCAGCTCACGGCCGGTCTGGTTCAGGGCGTTGTCGACCTCCATGCGGTCGACCTTGCTGACGACGTCGAAACTGGAGTCGGCGGCCACGGCGGCGGTTCCTTTCGGTGTAAAAAGTTCGGTGCTGGTTTCGGGGCCGGCGCTGGGGGAGGCGCGGGCGGGGCCGGGGAATCGGTTTGGTGGTCCCCGCGACCCCTGGGATATCCTCCCAACCGCCGCACCAGCAGTCCTCACGGGCTGCCCCGCGGCCTTGGCAGATTGCCCGAGCGGCCAATGGGAGCGGACTGTAAATCCGTCGGGAAACCTTCCCAGGTTCGAATCCTGGATCTGCCACCCGGGGAAACGAGCCCCTGACCTGTCACCCCAGGTCAGGGGCTCGTCCTCAGTCCGGGATCGGTTCGGGGCGGCGGGACAGGGCAAGCAGGATCGCGGCGGCGAGCCCGGCCGCCCCCAGGAACCCGGCCGTCAGCGAGGTCCGGTCGGCGACCGGTCCGAGCAGCAGCGGTGAGCCGAACTGGCCCAGGAACAGCGCGGTCCCGCTCAGGGCGGTCAGCGCCCCGCGCAGGTGCGGCGGGGAGGCGTCCCCGAGCAGCACGGTCAGGGCGGGCAGCGACATTCCCATTCCGACCCCGAACAGTGTGGACGCGGCCACCACGAACGCGACGTGCTCGGTGCCGGCCAGCAGCAGGAACGAGACCGTCCAGGTGGCGTAGGTGACACGCAGGACGCCGCGGTGCCCGAGCCGGGTCCGGATCCGGGCGTAGGCGAACCCGGTCGCGATCATCGTCACGGACAGGCCGAGGCCGAGCACGGCGACGTGGAAGGTGTCGGTGACGCCGAGCTCGTCGAAGCGCAGCGGCAGGAACACGACCAGGGCGTAGAGCAAGACGCTGGAGCTCGCGAACAGCCCGTAGTAGCCGAGCATGGCCGGGCTGCGCCGGACCACGGCGAGGGCGGCCCGGGTCCCGGCCGCCGGGCGGTGCTCCGGCCGGTCGTCGGGCAGCTCCCGCACGGCCGCGACGCCGACGACCACCCCGAGCAGGTAGACCCCGAACGGGGCGTGCCAGGACCACGTCCCGAGGGCACCGCCGAGCAGCGGCCAGGTCAGCGCGCCGGTGGCGGTGGCGCTGGTGCGCCAGCCCATCACCCGGTCCTGCGCGGCGCCGCGGTAGAGGTTCAGCAGGCCGACCGTGCTGCCGGTGAACACCAACGCGGCCCCGAGCCCGAACAGCACCCGGCTGGCCAGCAAGGTGCCGTAGCTGTCGGTGAACATCCCGGCGCCTCCCGCGAGGCCGTACAGGACGAGCCCGGCCGCCAATGGCCGCCGGACGCCGTGCCGGTCGATCAGGATGCCGGCCAGCGGGCTCGCCAGCGCGATCACCAAGCAGTGCGCGGTCAGCAGCAGACCGGCCGCGGTGCCGCTCAGCCCCAGGTCGTCGCGGATCACCGCGATGACCGGGGAGACCAAGGCGGTGGCCATCACGGTCAGCGTCGAGGCGAGCAGCAGCACGGTCAGGGCGAACGGGCGCGCCGGGCCGGCGGCGGCCTCCACCTTCGCGGGTGGCGTGCCGGTGGTGGCGCTCACCCGGCGTAGGGC
>NZ_JACDFE010000047.1 GCF_013815995.1 Sporichthya sp. | reverse complement strand
GCGGGTGCGCCAGGCCGCCGGCATCGAGGTCGGGGCCTTGGGCGCCGTCGCCGACCGGACCGCGAAGACCGCCCGCTCCGCCGGTGCCTATGCCACGCAGTTCCTGGCCCCGGTGCTGTTGGCCGGCCTGACGCGTCGGCGCACCCGCTTCGCCGCCGCGGCCCTGCTCGCCGCCGGTCCCGCGCACTCCTGGTGGGAGCGGCGCCCGCCCAACTACCGGGTCACGTTTGTGGCCGGTCACGTCGCCGAGGACGCCGCCTACGGCGCCGGGGTGATCGCCGGCGCCGTCCGCGCGCGCACGCTGCGGCCGCTGCTCCCGATCCGGGCCCGGCGCAAGGCCTCCTGACCCCGACTCTGGCGGCGTGGCCGGGCTATCAATCTCCGGTGATACCCCCGGCACGCCACCAAAGTGGGGATGGGAGGCTAGGTGGTCGTTCGGTAGAGGAGCGTGCATGGGAAATCCCTGGTTCGAGACGGTTGCTGAGGCGCAGCGGCGGGCCAAGCGGCGGTTGCCGCGCTCGGTGTACAAGGCGCTGATCGCCGGCTCCGAGCGGGGCCTGTCCCTGGCGGACAACCTGCGCGCGTTCGGCGAGCTCGGCTTCGCCCCGCACGTCGCCGGCGGGTCCGCCAAACGCGAGCAGGGCGTGCGCGTGATGGGCCAGGACATCTCGATGCCGGTCCTGATCTCCCCGACCGGAGTGCAGGCCGTCCACCCCGACGGCGAGATCGCGGTGGCTCGCGCCGCCTCGGCCCGCGGCATCGCGATGGGCCTGTCCTCGTTCGCCTCCCAGCCGGTCGAGGCCGTGACCGCGACCGGGGTCCCGACCTTCTTCCAGGTCTACTGGTCCGGCAGCCGCGAGGTGCTCATCGGCCGGCTCGAGCGCGCGAAGGCGGCCGGCGCGCAGGGCATCATCCTGACCCTGGACTGGTCCTTCTCCCACCAGCGCGACTGGGGTTCCCCGTCGATCCCCGAGAGCATCGACTTCAAGACCGCGCTGAAGTTCGCGCCCGAGGTCGCGCTCCGCCCGCAGTGGCTGCTCGCCTTCGCCAAGACCGGCAAGCTGCCTGACCTCGGTGTGCCCAACGTGCGGCCGCTGTCCGAGAAGCCGCCGGGCTTCTTCGAGGCCTACGGCGAGTGGATGATGACTCCGCCGCCGTCCTGGGAGGACGTGGCCTGGCTGCGCTCGCAGTGGGACGGCCCGTTCATGCTCAAGGGCATCTGCCGGGTCGACGACGCGCGTCGCGCGGTCGACGCGGGCGTGAGTGCGATCTCGGTGTCCAACCACGGCGGTAACAACCTCGACGGCACCCCGGCCGCGATCCGGGCCCTGCCCACGGTCGCGCAGGCCGTCGGCGGCCAGATCGAGGTCGTGCTCGACGGCGGCATCCGGCGCGGCAGCGACGTGGTCAAGGCCCTCGCCCTCGGCGCCCGTGCGGTCATGATCGGCCGCGCCTACCTGTGGGGCCTGGCGGCCAACGGGCAGGCCGGCGTCGAGAACGTGCTGGACCTGCTGCGGATGGGCATCGACTCCACGATGCTCGCCACCGGCAAGGCCGACGTCTCCGAGTTCAGCCAGTCCGACCTGGTCATCGCGCCCGGCTTCGCCCGCGCCCTCGGTATCGACTGAACGAGGCTTCCGCCCCCGCTGTACGGGCGTCCAAAGGGTCGTACTTTCTGCTATTCCTGCCTAACAGGTGTTCGGCATAGTGTCGCGAGGTCAGGCGGACCAGACGACCACAGGAGTCACGGCATGGAGAGCTTGAGCGGCAAGGTCGCCCTCATCACCGGCGCTGGATCGGGCATCGGGCGCGGGACCGCCCTGCACGCGGCCGCCGAGGGCATGCACGTGGTGGTGGCGGACATCAAGAACTCCGACGGCGTCGCTGAGGAGATCAAGGCGGCTGGGGGTTCGGCCACCGCGGCGGCGATCGACACCACCGACGACGGTGCCTGGGGCCTGCTGGTCGACCAGATCACCCGGGACCACGGCGGCGTCGACCTGCTGGTCAACAACGCCGGCATCGTGCAGCCGGTCGACAACGCCGCGAGCACCTCCAACGAGGACTGGGCGCGCATTGTCGGGGTGAACCAGACCGGGTACTTCTACGGCATGCGCGCGGTCATCCCCGGGATGATCGAGCGCGGCGGCGGCGCCATCGTGAACGTCGCCTCGGTGGCCGGCCTGGTCGGCATGCTGAACGTGTTCACCTACGCCGCCACCAAGGGCGCCGTCATCGCGATGAGCAAGCAGGCCGCGATCGAGTACGCCGGCAGCAAGATCCGGATCAACGTGATCTGCCCGGGCATCATCGAGACCCCGATCCTCGGCGACATCACCCCCGAGCTGAAGGCGTACTGCGAGTCGCAGACCCCGCTGGCCCGCCTCGGCCAGCCCCTGGACATCGGTGCGATGGCCGTGCACCTGGCCCGTCCGGAGTCCTCGTTCATCACCGGTCAGGTGATCGCGATCGACGGCGGCTGGACCGCGCAGTAGTCACCATTAACGACCACCCGGCGGCGGTCGGCACCTCTCCTGAGGTGTCGGCCGTCCCCGCGTTCCGGTTCGTCACGGCGGCGCTGGCCGAGGAGCGGGACCTCGACACCGTCCTGCACCTGATCGTCACCAAGCTCTCCGAGCTGACCGGCGCCGAGCGCTGTTCGATGCATCTGCTGGATCGGGCCACGGGGCTGTTCCACGGCACCGTCGCGCACGCGGCGAGCGACATCGACTCCGCGGTGCGCGCGCTGGTCTCCGGGGGCCCGGGGGACGAGTTCACCCGCGAGATCGTGCGCACCCAGCGCCCGGTCATGGTCGTGAACACGATGGTCGACCCGCGGCCGTTGCAGGTCGCCATGCGCCGCTGGCATGCCCGCTCGGTGCTCGGGGTGCCGATGATTCTGCGCGATGAGGTGATCGGCGTGCTCTGTCTGGACAGTGAGGACGTCGTGATCGAGTTCGACGCCCACCACCAGGAGCTCGCGCTGACCTTCGCCGAGCTGGCCGCGACCGCGGTCAACCAGGTCCAGCTGACCACCCGGCTGCGCTCCAGCCTGACGACCCAGGCCGAGCAACTCTCCATGCTCCAGCAGGCCGCGCGTATGGAGGGCCAGCTCACCGAGATCCTGCTGCGCGGCTGGGGTGTGCGTGAGCTCGCCGAGACCGTGTCCCGGCTGCTGAGCAAGCCGTGCTGGATCTACGACGCGGACTTCCGCTGCCTGGCTCAGGGCAATCTGGACTCACCGCCGGTGCGGATGCTCGACGGCGAGCTGCGCCGGCTGCCTGCGGTGGCCACGCTGTTGGCGGCCCTGCGCCCGGACAACCCACGCGTCCTCGGCCCGCTGCCCCGGGCCGACCTGCTGCACCGTCTGATGGTGGCTCAGATCGTGGTGGACGCGCAGTGCTGGGGCTACGTCGTGGTAGCCGAGTCACCCGCCCGGTTCACGTCGCTCGACGGCGCGATCGTGCGCCGGGCCGCGCACAACATCGCCCTCGAACGCTCTCGGGCCCGGCGCGAGCAGGACATCGAGTGGCACGCGGTCGAGGCCTTCACCGGCAGCCTGATCCGTGGCGAACAGGTCGCGGTGGACAGTCGCGCGCAAGGGCTCGGGATCAGCTTGGACTCCCCGCGGGTGGTGTGCCTGATCGGTCCCGGCGGGGATGGGCTGCTCGACCTCACGCCCAAGGCGCTCGCCCTCTTGATGAGTGCGCCCGACGCCCCGTCCGCCGTGCTGGCCAGCCCGTCCGGCAACGACATCGCGTTGGTGATCGAGGTGCCCTCGGCGTTGGCCGAAGCGGACGCGGTGGCCTGGGTCCGGGCCCAGGCGACGCAGATGCTGACCGAGTTGCGCCACACCGCGCCGATCTTCGTCGCGATCTCCACGATCATCCGCGCACCTGGCGACGACGTCTCCGCGCACACCCAGGTTCGGCAGGTGCTGCGGGCGATGCGCACCCACGTCGAGTCCCCGGGCGACCTGGTGCTGGCCGCCAGTGACATCGGCGCCGGCCGGTTGCTGCTCGCCTCCGCCGACCACGACGGCGCGCAGCGCTTCGCGCGTGACGCCCTCGGCGCGCTGCTGGCGCCGGGCTCGAAGCACGAGGAACTGCTGGCGACGCTGAACGCGTTCCTGCAGTGCGGCCGTGGCGTGCGCCGAGCCGCCGACGTGTTGCACGTGCACCCGAACACGGTCCGGTACCGGCTGGCCAACATCGAGAAGCTGACCGGCCTGGCCGTCACCACCGACGACGACGCCTACCTGACCGCGCAGATGGCTGTGCTCGTGCTCCGCCTGTCCGGCCGGCTCCCGCTGGTGCCCCTCACCCTCACCTGACGGGTCAGGAGGCGGTGCGCTCGGTGAAGACGTACTTGCCTGGGACTTCCCGTCCGGGACGCGGGCGGCCTTGATGGCGAAGTCCGTCGCGGCAAGGGTGTGAATCCTGGACATGTGGGCTCTTCGGCAGTGGGAGTTTCGTCAGGCCAGGCCGGCGGCGAGACGAGCCCGCTCGCCCATGCGCACGTGCAGGTCGAGGAGCAGGCGGGCGACAATCTCGTCCTGGCGACCGCTGGTGCGCCAGGCCTGCTGGGCCTCATCGAGGTCGGCCTGCAACGCCTCGTTGTCCCGGATCAGGGTGCGCAGAGCCTCGTCCAGCACCCCCGGGACCTCGACCGCGGTCTCCCGGCGGGCCGGCGCGCTGATCCCGGTCAACCGTTGGAGCTCGGCGAGCGAAGCGCGCAGGTCGTTGTTGTCAGCAGCGAGGTACGACGGCATCAGATCCCAGGTCCGCTCGAGTTGGGCGAGGACGTGCAGGGCCGCCTTGAGCTGGCGGGCCGGTGCCCCGGCGGGCAACGAAGGCAGCACCTGCTCGGCCAGTTCGCGGCGGGTGATGGCGAGCAGCTCGCCCGGGGTCGGCCTCAGCACGCTGCGCCCGCTTCCGAGCGTGCGGTCTGCTCCGCGGCGGCGATCCAGGACAGGCAGAGATTCACCGCCGGGACGACGGTGCGGGCGCGGTCGGCCAGGCGCAGATTGGTGCTCGTGCCGTCGACGAGGGACCGCGCCGCCGCCAGCGAGATCGCCGCGAACTTCACCTCGCTGAACACCCGGTGCCAGCGCAGCGAGTCCGCCGGAATCGCGGCTCCGCCCGCGTCGGCGTAGGCCGCGACGAAGTCCTCGATCGAGCAGAATCGCACCGGGCTCCACAGGGCGCGGTAGGCCCAGGCGAGGTCCTCGGCCGCGTCACCCAGATGGGCCATCTCCCAGTCGAGCAGGCCGGTGATGTGCGGGCCGTCGTAGAGGACGTTGCCGACGCGGAAGTCCCCATGCACGACGACGGTGCGCTCGATCGCGGGCTGGTGGTCGGTGAGCCAGTCGAGGAGCCAGCCGAGGGCGGGGTGCGGCTCCAATCGGCTGGCGAGGAACTGGGACCGCCACTGCTCCAGCTGCGCACCTGGGTCGTAGGGCCCGGTGCTCGGGGAGGCGGCGTGCAGTTCGGCGGCAGCGCGGGCCAGGTCCAGGGTCCGGGCCCGGCCGAGCTCGGGATCGGCACGCAGGTACTCGACGGCGTCGCCGCGGCCCGCCATCCGCTGGAGCAGCACGGCCGGCATCCCGAACAGGTGCCCGTCGCCGTCGTGCGCCCAGACCCGCGGCGCCCGCACGCCCTGCTCGGCCAGGCCGGTCAGATGCCGGATCTCGTCGGCGGGATCGGTGCGGACCTGCGAGCCGGAGAGCCGGACCAGCAGGATCAGGTCCGCGGTGTGCCCGCCGTCGGCGTCGGTCCAGGAAGCGGTCGCCGACCAGGCCCGGCGCGCGTTGCCGCCGAACACCCGGGCGACGCCGGACACGGTCAGCCCGACGGCATCGGGCAGCGCGGTGCCGAGCAGTTCGGCGACGCCCTCGCTGATCCGGGGCTCGTCTGCCTCGGTGCGCGGCATCACCGGACCCCGGCGGCTACCCGCAACGTCTCCCCGGTGATCGCGTCCGACTGCGGTTCGAGGAAGAAGGCGATGCCCTCGCCGAGGTCCTCCGGCTTCGACAGGTCGCCCAGCGCAGTGTGGTCGATGTGCCGGCGCAGGTAGCCCTCGTCGATCCATTGGCGCACCCGATCCGAGAGCACCAGGCCGGGGGCGATGCAGTTCGCGCGGATGCCGTGGCGGCCGCCCTGCATGCTCAGGGTCTGGGTGAACGCGACCACCGCGGCCTTCGCCGAGTTGTAGGCCGCGTTGCCCAACTCCAGTCGGTTCGCGAACGCGGCCAGCGAGGCGACGTTGACGACCTTGCCGTAGCCCTGGGCGACGAAGTGCTTCTCCAGGCCGCGGCACATCAGGAACGCGCTCTCGACATTCAGCGCGTACATCCGCTGCCAGTCCTGCAGCGAGAAGGACTCCAGCGGGACGTCGTAGACCTCGCGGTCGATGTTGACCATGCCCCCGGCCACGTTGGCGACGCCGTGCACCGCGCCGAACTCGGTCAACGCGTAATCGACCGCCGCCGCCGTCCCCGCCTCGGTGGTGACGTCCACCTTGATCGTGCGCAGCGTGCCGGGCAGCCCGGCCGCCTGCTCCACGGTCTCGGCCATCCGCCGGGAGCTCAGGTCGACGCCGAGCACCTTCGAACCGACCCTGAGCAGCCGCAGCGCCGCGGCGCCGCCGATCCCGCCGCCGGCGCCGGTGACGATGTAGACCCGCTGGTCCAGCGGCAGGTCGAGGCGAGGCGGGGCGACGAAGTCCTCGTCGAACACGGCACTCCTTCAGGACGTAAGGGTGGGTCAGATGTAGGAGCGCTGCTCGAACTGGGGTTCGCGCTTCTCGCGCAGCGCGGCCAGGCCCTCCTTGGCCTCGGGGCCGGAGAAGCCGAGGATCCCGAAGGCCAACGAGGCCTCGAAGGACGGCCAGGCCGCCCGGATCCAGTTGTTCAGCGCGAGCTTCGTGAAGCGGATCGCGCCCGGGGCGCCCTTGGACAACTTCACCGCGATCTCCAGCGCCCGGGCGTCCACGGCGTCGTCGTCCACGCAGAAGGTCACCAGGCCGATCCGCTCGGCCTCCTCGCCGGTGATCACGTCCGAGGTCATCAGGTAGTACTTGGCCTTCGCCATCCCGCACAGCAGCGGCCAGATCGCCACCGCGTGGTCATCGGCCGCGACTCCGAGCGGGGTGTGTCCGTCCACCAGCTTCGCGGTGCGGCCGGCGACGCTCACGTCGGCCAGCAGCGCCGCGGCCAGTCCGCCGCCGGCGGCCGGACCACTGATCGCGGACACGATCGGCTTGTTGCACTCGAGCATGTTCATCACCAGCGCGCGGCCCTCCTTCCACATCTGCATGCGGAAGTCGTGGTCGTCGATGATCTTCTGCACCATGTCGAAGTCGCCGCCGGCGCTGAACGCACGGCCCTTGCCGCCGATCACCACCGCGGAGACCTCGGGGTCGGCATCGATCAGCTTCCAGATCCCGCCGAGGTCCTGGTGCATCTGCCAGTCCAGAGAGTTCATCTTTCCCCGGCTGAGCATGATGCGCAGGACGTGCGGCTCCGGCCAGTCGAGCTCGAGGCTCTCGTAGTCGGGATAAGTGACCGACATTCAGAGGCCCTTCCGCGCAAACTCGGCGCGCAGCTCGTGCTTCGCGATCTTCCCGTAGACCGCGCGCGGGAGCTCCGTGCGGATCTCGACGCGGTTGACCCGCTGGTACTTGGCGAGCTGCCCGTTGCCCCAGGCGGCGAGGGCCTCGGCGTCCGCGGCGGCGCCGGGGCGCAGCAGCACAACCAGCACCGGGGTCTCGCCCCACGTCGGGTGCGGTTCGCCGATGGCCGCGCACTCACTCACGTCGGGGTGCTTCATGAAGACGGTCTCGATATCCGTGGCGTAGATGTTCATCCCGCCGGACTTGATCATGTCCTTCAGTCGGCCCGAGACGTAGACGAAGCCGTCGGCGTCGATGCGACCCACGTCGCCGGTGCGCATGAAGGTCCGGCCGTCCGGGGCGACCCAGGTGGTCTCCTCGGTGCGCGCCGGGTTCTTGTAGTAGCCGGTCATCATCATCAGCGCATGCGCGACGATCTCCCCGGTCTCGCCGCGAGGGAGCTCGACGAGGTTGTCATCGAGAATCCGGATGTCGTCCAGAAACACCGAGGTGCCGACGCTCTCCCGCTTGCCGCGCGCGGCGTCCTCCGGTGTCCGCAAGGTCGCGAAACCCTCGGTGAAGCCGTAGACCTCGTAGATCCCGGCGGCGGGGAACGCGGCCACCAGCGCGTCGTAGGTCTTCGCTGCCATCGGTTGGCCCGCCGTCACCAACGCGCGCAGCGAACTGACGTCGACCGAGCTGAGCTTCTCGTGCTGCAGCACCGCGATGAACTGGGTCGGCACCAGGAAGGCATGCGTGGCGCGCTCGCGTTCGACGGCGGTCAGCCACGCCTCGGCGGAGAACTGACGCAGGATCACCAGCGTGCCGCCGGTGTACATGATCGGCGCCATGGTGATCCAGGTCCCGGACGCGTACGGCGGGGTGCCGAGCACCGCGACCGAGTAGCGGTCGACCTTGATGCCGATGCCGAACCCGTACGGGTAGGCCATCCGGCTGGCGTGGGTGTGCTCGATGCCCTTCGGCTCGCCGGTGCTGCCCGAGGTGTAGAGGATGGTGATGATGTCGTCGGTTCGGACCCGAATCCCGCACGGTTCGGGCGAGGATGCGGCCAGCTCGGCCCGCGCATCGGACCAACCGGCACCGGCGCCGAAGCTGACCCAGTGCTGCACCGCGGGCAAGCGATCCCGGATCCCGTTCAGGACGGCCTCGGTGCCGGTGTCCGCGACCAGAACGACGGCGTCGGAGTTGGCGGCCAGGCGGGCCAGGGAGCTCGGGTCGAGAAGCACGTTGAGCGGGACGGCGACGCAGCCGGCCTTGACGGCGCCCCAGAACGCGATCCACGCGTCCAGCGAGGCGGGCATGAACAGTGCGACCTTGTCGCCGGTGCCCAGTCCGCGGCCCTTCAGGAGATTCGCGAACCGGTTGGTGCGTTCGTCGGCTTCCCGCCAGGTGATCCGTTCCTCGTCGCAGACCACGGCGATGCGGTCGGCGTGGATCCGCGCGTTGTGCGCGAACGCGTCCGGCATCAGCAACGCCGAGTCGTACGCGAGCGGCGTCATAGCAGGGACCACCCGGGCTTTCCGGCGGCGCAGGACTCGTAGGCGTCCGGCTCGAGGGGCTGCAGGATCCCGGTGGTGATACTCGTCCCCTCGGTCACCCGGCAGTGGTGCTCGTCCAACCCGCGCAGGGCGAGACGCACGGCGGGGTCGGTGACGTCGTAGCGGTCCCACTCGACGCGCGGCGGTCCGTCGTACTCCCCGGGCTGGAGCCCGCCCCCGTCCGGAGTGATGGGGGTACCGCCGTAGAACCCGCAGCGCATGTACGCGGTCTGGGCGCCGAGGCGCTCCAGGTGCAGGTGCCGGGTGCTGCCGTCGTTGAAGGTCAGGTCGATCAGGCCCTCGACGAACACCTGCGTGTCCTCCTCGAAGCGCAACCGCCGCTGGATGTCGCGCACCCAGGCGGCGCGGGGGTGCGGGTCGTCGAAGGGATAGAGGACCTTCTTGCCCCACAGCCCGACGTCGCCGAGGTCGATCCAGATCCCGCCCTTCCAACCGCCGCGCGTGTTGCGGCCCCCGTTCAGCGCCGGACCCCCGACGCCGCGACCGATGCCCCAGTGCCGGTCCCGGGTGCCGTGCGCCGTCCCCGGGCTCCACTCGATGCGCTCGCCGTCGACCTCGATCCAACCTTCGACGGTGCCGAAGCCCTCGAAGCCCGCGGTCACATGCCGTTCGCCCTCGCTCACCTCCGGACCCCACGCGGCGGAGTATTCCTGCCGATGGGTGTCGGTGATCGTCAGGTCGTAGGAGAAGCCCCACTCCCCGGGTTCCAGGACGTGGTGCCAGCGGCGCAGGCCTTCGAGGATCTGCGGGCGCAGCGGGCCGTTGGTCAGGTCGGCGCGATCGCGGCCGAGCGTGCGGAACGCGCGCACCGAGCGGTGGTCGCCGCGCAGGTTGAGGATCGCGTAGGACTCCGCGCGACCGAGCAACGGGTAGAAGGTGCCGCCGACGGCGAGCATCGCCTCGCCGGTGTCGTCGTGCCAGACGTTCCAGTAGCGGTCGTAGAACCGGGGGTCCTTCGATGGCGAGTAGTCGTCGCCGAGCGTGTCCGGACCCACGTGGTAGAGCAGGTCGTCCTCGGCGGACAGGACGTTGGTGCGGCTCATGGCGACCTCCCGGATCGTCACGCGAGGGCGACCGGGAGCCGCATAGGCCCGCGGGCCACCATCGAGTTCATCCACGGGATCTCCGAGACGGGCTCGGCGATCCGCCAGTTCGGGAAGCGGCGAAGGATCTCACCGATCGCGACCTGGGCCTCCATCCTGGCAATCGGAGCGCCCAAGCAGAAGTGCGCCCCCTTGGAGAAAGCGAAATGGGCCGCTGGGTGGCCCTCGACCGCGAGCGTGTCCGGGTCGTGGAAAACCGCCGGGTCGCGGTTGGCGGCGGCCAGCATCGCGAAGATCCGGTCCCCGGGCCGCAGCTTGGCCCCGCCCAGTTCGGTATCGGCCACCACCAGACGGGCGGTGGACAGCACGGGGGAGTCGTACCGCATGAACTCCTCGACGGCGGTGGCGATCAGCCCATCGACGTCGCCGGCCAGCTTGGCGTGCGCCTCCGGGTGCTCGGTCAGCGCGATCAAGGCATTGCCGAACAGGTGCGCAGTGGTCTCCTGGGCTCCGTTGGCGATCATCATCATCGCGGCGACGATCTCGTCGTCGGAGAGCCGATCCCCACCCACCTCGCTGTTCAGCAGGTGGGTCACGGTGTCCGCCTGCGGGTCCGCCCGGCGCTCGTCGATCAGCTCCCGGAACAGCCCGGCCATCGAGTGCGCCCCGTGTGCAGCCTTCGTGTACTTGTCCGCGACCCCGCGGGAGCTGCCGATGAACAGCATCATCTCGTCGGACCAGGACTTGACCTCGGCCAGCCGGTCGCGGGGCACGCCGAGCAGGTCCATCACCACGAAGCCGGGCAGCCGCAGGCCGATGTCGGTGTAGAAGTCGAACCACTCTCGCGGGCTGAGCTCGTCGAGCAGGTCGGTGGCAATCTCGACCGTGGCGTCGCGGAGCCGGTGCACCATCTTCGGATTGATTGCCCCGGCCAGGTGACGGCGGACCCGGGTGTGGTCCGGCGGGTCCTGGAAGACGATCCAGCGGGTCAGCCATTCCAAGACCCCGTCGGCCGTGGTCCAGTCCGGCTCCTGCAGGTGCGCATTGATCTGCGCCAGACGGTTGGCCGAGAAGATCTCGGGCGTCATCACGACCGCGTTGACGCTGGCCCAGTCCAGGGCCAGCCACCCGGACAGCGCCGGGCACCACTGCACGCCGCCCTGGGCCCGGAGCTCGGCGAACACCGGGTACGGATCCCGGAGCATCGCCGGGATCTTCGGGTCGTACTCGGTGGCCATGGGCGGAGGCTGGCACGGCGTCGCCCCCACCTCCGAACGGCGGGGTCGGCGAAATCTGGACCCGCGGACAAATCTCCGACCGACGGGGGACTGACGTTCACCGCGTAGCTGTGCCACGGTCGCGGCCATGACCACTTACAAGCGCGTCGTCACCGGCGTCGACGCCAAGGGAACCTCGATCTTCTACGCCGACGAGGCCATGCCGAAGGTGCAGATCGACGCGTTCGGCGACGCGGAGTTCTACCAGGTCTGGGGCACCGAGGGCACGCTGCGCAGCCCGGTCACGGACCCGGCGGTGCCCAACCAGAACTTCTTCCCCGGCCCGGGTGGCTCGCGGTTCGGCATCCTCACCCTTCCGCCGGCAGCGCCGGTCGACCCGGACGCCCCGGCGCCGGACGAGACGACCATGAACGCGCTCTTCGCCGACGGGGAGGACAAGCTGCCCGGCCTGCTCGGCATCTTCGAGCCGGACAACCCCGGCATGCACCAGACGGTCACGGTCGACTACGCGATCGTCATCTCCGGCGAGCTCTGGCTCGAACTCGACGACGGCGCCGAGGTCCACCTGCCCACCGGCAGCTGTGTGGTGCAGAACGGCGCCCGGCACGCCTGGCACAACAAGAGCAGCGCGCCCGCCACGCTCGCCTACGTTCTGATGGCCGTCGCGTGAGTGCCGCGCCCCGAGTCGACGCGGTCGTCGTCGGCGCCGGCTTCGCCGGGATGCGCTCGATCGTCGAGCTGCGCCGCCTCGGGCTGAGCATGCGGGTGTTCGAGGCCGGCAGCGAGGTGGGCGGCACCTGGTACTGGAACCGGTACCCGGGCGCCCGCACCGACACCGAGAGCTGGGGCTACTGCTTCTTCTTCGACAAGGAGCTCGGCCTGGAGTGGGACTGGCCCGAGCGTTTCCCGTCCCAGCCGGACGTGCAGAAGTACATGGTCCACGTCGCCGATCGCTTCGACATGCGCAAGGAGATCACCTTCAACGCGCGGGTGGACGGGGCCTTCTTCGACGAGGCGACCAACCTCTGGACCGTGCGCACCGACACCGGCGAGGAGGTCACCTGTCGCTGGCTGATCACCGGTCTCGGCTGGCTCGGGGTGGCGTACAAGCCGAACCTGGCCGGCCTCGACTCCTTCGCCGGCGAGTGGTACCAGACCTCGCTGTGGCCGAAGGAAGAGGTCAACCTGGAGGGTAAGCGGGTCGCCGTCATCGGCACCGGGGCCACCGGTATCCAGGTCATCCAGACCATCGCGCCGGTGGTCGAACATCTGACGGTCTTTCAGCGGACGCCGAACTTCGTCATGCCCGGTCGCAACCACGCGCTGAGCGATCACCAGCGGGCCGAGCTCAAGCGCGACTACGACCTGATTACCGAACAGACCTTCAACCACGTCTTCGCGTTCCCCATGGACCCGGCGAACCAGCTGGGCTCCGAGGTCAGCGACGACGCTGATCTGATCCGGATCTTCGAGAAAGGCTGGGAGGACGGCGGCTTCCGCTACATCTTCACCACCGTCGACGACATGCTCGTCGACCAGCGGGTCAACGACATCGCGGCCGAGTTCGTCCGCAACAAGATCCGCGCGATCGTCAAGGACCCGGTCACCGCCGAGCTGCTCTGCCCGAAGACGCACCCGATCGGCGGCAAGCGCCCGCCGTTGGGCAACTTCTACTTCGAGACCTTCAACCGGTCGAACGTCACGCTGGTCGACGTCCGCCCCGACCCGGTCGCGGAGATCACCCCGACCGGGCTGCGCCTGACCTCGGGCGCGGAGTACGAGGCCGACGTCATCATCTTTGCCACCGGCTTCGACGCGATGACCGGCCCACTGGCGAAGATGAACGTGCACGGCGTCGGCGACCGCACCCTCGAGGCCGAGTGGGTGGAGGGCCCGAACCTGCACCTGGGCATCTCGCAGGCCGGCTTCCCGAACCTGTTCGCGATCCTCGGCCCGCAGGGCCCGTTCGCCAGTCACCCGCCGGTGATCGAGAAGCAGGTCGAGTTCATCGGCAAGGTACTCGACAAGGCTCTCGCCGACGGCGCCGAGCGGGTCGAATCCACACCCGAAGCCGGGGCGGCCTGGACCGCGATGTGCGACATGATCCTGCATATGACGCTGGTCCCGAAGGGACTGGACGACCGACCGTGGTTCCTCGGCGCCAACGTCCCGGGCAAGAAGCAGACCACGCTGGCCTACCTGGGCGGCATGGCCGGCTACTGCGCCGAACTCGACAAGGAGCGCGACGGCGGCTTCCCCGGCTACGCCATGAGGAAGGCGCCGGTGCCGGCCTGAGGGCGTGGCAACAGCGGGGCGTCGATAGCTCCGGCTGAGTTTCGGGACGCCGGACCCGGTTTGTCGGGACCTTCGTCCCTGGGACGGAATCGCCGGATCCGGTGTTCTTGATTCATGACGACGAGTCTCGCGCCCGCTCCCGAAGCCGCCGGGCCGGCGGCGCGTTTCCGTCGTACCGGCTCGGACTTCCTCTCCGAGGCGACCCGGGCCGCGCGGGTGAACCGGGTGCGGGCCCGCGAGGCCCGTTCGATGGCTACGGCGTGCGAGCAGCGGGCCCGGCGGGCGCCGGGTCAGTCCGCGATGTACCTGCGCGAGGCGCTCCGGTTGCGCCGGGAGGCCGCCGCCCTCGACGTCGACGCCGCTCTGCACGAGGAAGCCGTCACTGCGCTCCGGCAACTCACCGACGACGGCCTGCTCCCGCGCCAGGGCGTTTCCGCGGAGCCCGCCGGGCGACTCTGAGGTCCCTGGTGCCGGTTACCCCACCTACTGGCTGAAGGACCCGTGTCGCCCGGCGCCTCGCGCGAACTTTCCGGCGCCGGAGACGCTCTCCCCGCTGCGGAGCACCTCGAGTCCCGTCCGGGCTTCGGAGTCCAGCGCGGTCGCCTGGTCCAGTCCGTCCTGGCTGTAGACCGCCGCCCGGTCGGCGAGCATGCAGGTCTGCGGAAACTCGGTGATCTGCCGAGCCAGATCGACCGCGGCTTCCAGCGTCTGCCCGGAGGGCACGACCCGGTTGGCGAGGCCCATCCTGAGCGCCTCGTCGGCGGCCACCGGACGCCCGGTCAGAATCATGTCCAGGGCGTGGCTCTGCCCGATCAGCCGCGGTAGCCGCACGGTGCCGCCGTCGATCAGCGGTACCCCCCAGCGCCGGCAGAAGACGCCGAAGACGGCGTCCTCGGCGACCACCCGTAGGTCGCACCAGATCGCCAGTTCCAGGCCGCCCGCGACGGCGTGGCCCTCAACCGCGGCGATGGTCGGCTTGGGCAGGGTGATCCGGCTCGGCCCCATCGGGCCCGGCTGACCCGGGCCGAGCAGGTCCAGGGCCGTGTGATCCATGCCGACCTCGGCGAAGGCGGCCAGGTCGTAGCCCGCACAGAACGCGCCGCCGCGACCGGTCAGCACCGCTGCTTTCACGGAGTCGTCGCCGGCCACCCATTCAAAAGCGGTCCGCAGTTCCGCGGCCGTCTGCGGGTTGATCGCGTTGCGGACCTGGGGTCGATTGATCGCCACGATCGCGACCGGCCCGTCCACCTCGAGCTGCACGGTGTTCATGCGCGCATCGTGCCGGGCTCGGGAGAGGCCGCCGCACCCGGGCCGGTCAGCGCTTCTTGGACTTGTTCACGAGGACGGCCACCACGACAGCGACCACGACCAGCAGCACCAGAAATTTCATAGTGCCTTCCTACCGCACCAGGCCCGCCGCATGCGCCCTGCCGGGGAGCATTGTCGGCCCGCACTGTCGACAATCGGGGTCGACATGACCGATCCCCGTGACGTCACCGGCCCGCTGCCCCGGGTGCCGCGGGAGGCTGCGGAGCGGCTCCGCGCTCGGGCAGCGCCGGCTGGGCTGGACGGGGACGGCGGCTGGTTCCGGGACAGGACCGGCCGGGGCGTCCTGGCGGAGCGGGACTGACGCTCGGTCAGATTCGAACGGCGGCGGCCAGGGCTCGTCCGAAGGGCGCCGCCGCCGTCGGCCGACGAGCAGGAGCAGGGCACCGGAAGCCATCAGGGTCAGTCCGGCCGTCATCCGGCCGGCCGGGGTGGCCAGCAGGTGCAGCCGGATGAAGGGCCAACCCGCGCTGGGCAACACCAGGTGGACCTGCGCGGTCCGGGTGTGCGCGAGGTCGAGCGTCCAGGGGTCGGGCTGCGCGTTGGCGTCGCCCTTGGTGGTGGCGACCAGGCGCCCGTCGACGGTGTCGATGGACCGGATCCGGTGCGCCACCGGGTGGTTGCCCGGGGTCTCGTAGGGCGTGGGCGGCGCGAACAGGACGACGTCGCCGACGTGCAGGGAGTCGGTGCGAGTGTCTGATCCGACGACGAGGTCGCCCCGTCCGGCGTAGCCGGCCATCGACCCGGACAGCACGGGCTGCACGGCCATTCGCCCCGACAGCATCAGCAGGGCGATCGCGATCAGCGCGACCGCGACCACGTCGAGGACGAGGCGGCCGACCGTTCGCGCGATCATCCGCTGGTCCGGTCGATGCCGGTGCGCGGGGTGATCGTGAAAGTGTTCGCCGGCATCGCCACCGTGACGGTCACGCCGAGCAGTCTGGGCACGCTGACCGCGATGTTGTAGGTCGCGCTCGCGGCCAAGTTCGTCGCCAACGTGATCGCCGTCGGGGTGTTACCTCCGGGCACGGTGCCGAGCGTTACCCGGCCGCTGCAGCTGATTCCGGAGAACGTGTTCGCGCAGCCGTAGATCGTCGTGTTGGTCCCGACACTCAGCCCGCTCACCGTCACGGTCGTGCTGATGGTCTCCGCGACGCTGCCGGTGTTGGTGACCGAGAAGTGGTCGGTCGCGCCGCCCAGGGTCAGCAGGAACCCCCAGCTGTACCCGGTGCCACCACCGGTCACCTCGGACCCGCTCAGCGAGTAGCCGAGCCGGGCCGAGTCGAGGGTGGCGTTACGGGCGCCGGTGCCTTGCCAGGCGCCCCAGGCGCCAGGGGATACGAGCGAGAGCACCGCCGCCGCGGCCACCCACACGGTGGCGCGCGGCGTCATACTCACCCGTTCGTACGGTCGTTGCCGCCGGTGGCGGTGCCGGTCACCGAGAGCGTCAGGGTTGAGCTCTGGTTCTGGTACGTGACCTGGTTCGCCGAAGCGCTGAAGACGACCTTGACCAAGAGGTGTTTGGCCGCGCCGGCGTTCACGGACCCGAGGGTGCTCAAGGCCCCGAAGGCCGCCGGGGTGGCCGAACTGCCCAACAGGTCCGTGCTGGATCCCGAACACGTGGTGGAGCCGGCGGTGAAGGCGACCGTGCAGTTCGACACCCATGCGGTGAGCGCGCTCGGCAGCGTCGCCGAGCCGGTCAGTGTCGCGGCGAAGGTCTGCGGTACCGAACCGGTGTTGGTGATGTCCATCCACCGGTAGAAGTAGTCGCCGGGCAGCAAATTGGTGATCCCGGTCGACCAGGTGGCCGCTCCGGACCCGCCTTCGGCCACGTTCACCGTGACGTTGGCGGAGTCCACGTTCTGGGTGAGGCTGCCGGTGGACTGCCAGGCCGCCCAGGTGCCGGAGGCGGTGAGCACCGCGCCGGTGGCGAGCAGGAGCGCCGCGGCGCGGCGGCGGCGGGTACGGCTTCCTGCGGGCGTCGGGTCGTTCATCGCGGTCACTCCCCCACGGGGCTTGCGGTTGACGGCGAGTGGATGGCCCGCCTTATCCGCAGCGTCGGCCGCGCCCACACGGACCTGAGGGGTTGTCAGAACAAGGTCAGCTGACCGCAACGATCTGAGCGCGGACCAGGCGCCCGTTCGCGGAGACGTCCAGCGGATGTACGAGTGCCCGAACACGACCAGATCGGCCGTGGGGAACTGGCAGCACGGCGTGTACCGGGGCGAAAGCAGACAGCTCGTCCAGTACCGCGGTGGACGGCCGTTCCAGTGCCGGGGCGCGTGGGTGTCGGAGGACGGCGACCCGCACCAGTCAATGCTGACGCGTGGCCGCCGCGTCCGCCCCGGGGCCACGCAAATAGGGTGCCGGTAGTACCTCACAGATGCGGAGGGATCGATGCCCGAAGGTGCCCTGATCGGCGTGGTCAGCCACGCGGCGCACGGGGAGACCCGGGTCGCGGCGACGCCGCCGACCGTGCGCCAGCTGACCGGGCTCGGCTACCGGGTGCTGGTGGAGTCCGGCGCGGGTGCCGCCGCCGGCTTCACCGACGAGGCCTACACCGGGGTCGGCGCCGAGATCGGCGACACCAAGGTCGCCTGGGGCGCGGACATCGTGTTCGCCGTCCGGGCGCCGGAGTCCGACGAGATCGCGCTGCTGCAGGACGGGGCCACGCTCATCTCGCTGCTCGCTCCCGGCCTCAACCCCGATCTGGTCGCTGCGCTGGCCGCCCGCCCGATCACTGCCCTCGCGCTGGACGCCGTGCCGCGCATCTCCCGGGCCCAGTCGATGGATGTCCTGTCCTCGATGGCCAACATCGCCGGCTACCGCGCGGTGGTCGAGGCGGCGCACGTGTTCGGACGGTTCTTCACCGGTCAGGTGACGGCCGCCGGGAAGGTGCCTCCCGCCAAAGTCCTGGTGGCCGGCGCCGGCGTCGCGGGGCTCGCGGCGATCGGCGCCGCTTCGTCGATGGGGGCGATCGTGCGCTCCACCGACCCGCGGCCCGAGGTCGCCGACCAGGTGCGCTCCCTCGGTGGTGAGTACCTCGCGGTCGACGTCGCCGCGGAACAGACCGGGACCGGCTACGCCACCGCCACCTCCGAGGACTACAACAAGCGGGCCGCGGAGATCTACTCCGAGCAGGCCGCCGACGTCGACATCATCATCACCACCGCGCTCATCCCCGGCCGCCCGGCGCCCAAGCTGATCACCGCCGAGGACGTCGCGGCGATGAAGCCCGGCAGCGTCGTGGTCGACATGGCCGCCGCGCAGGGCGGCAACGTCGCCGGCACCAAGGCCGGCGAGGTCGTCATCACCTCCAACGGCGTGACGCTGATCGGCTACACCGACCTGCCCGGCCGGCTGCCTGCGCAGGCCTCGCAGCTCTACGGGCAGAACCTGGTCAACCTGATGAAGCTGCTCACGCCGGAGAAGAACGGCACGCTGGTGCTGGACTTCGACGACGTGGTGCAGCGCGGCATCACCGTCGTGCGCGACGGGGAGTCGATGTGGCCCCCGCCGCCGGTGCAGGTCTCGGCAGCGCCGGCCGCGAAGGCCGTCGCCGAGCGCGTGGTGCCGGTGCAGAAGAAGATGTCGGCGCAGCGGCAGCTGGGGATCGTCGCCATCGGCGTCCTGGCCCTGTTCGGAGTCAACGCCTTCGCGCCGCAGCCGATCCCGGAACACTTCACGGTGCTGATGCTCTCGATCGTCATCGGCTACTACGTCATCGGCAAGGTGCACCACGCGCTGCACACCCCGCTGATGTCCATCACGAACGCCATCTCGGGGATCATCGTGGTCGGCGCGCTCCTGCAGATCGAGCACGACGACACCACGATCCGCGCGCTGTCCTTCATCGCGATCCTGCTCGCGTCCATCAACGTCTTCGGCGGCTTCGCCGTGACCCGCCGCATGCTCAGCATGTTCTCGAAGGGCTGATCGCGATGGACGCCGAATCGATCGCCGACGCCGCCTACATCGTTGCGGCGCTGCTGTTCATCCTCGCCCTGGCCGGGTTGTCCCGGCACGAGAGTTCGCGGCAGGGAATCATCTACGGCATCGCCGGCATGGCGATCGCGCTGGTCGCGGTGTCCGGGCAGGTCTTCGAGAACATCGACGCCGAGGGCGGCCTGCTGCTCGCGGTCGCCGTCGTGATCGGCGCCGGTATCGGGCTGTGGCGGGCCAAGGTCGTCGAGATGACCGGCATGCCCGAGCTGATCGCGTTGCTGCACAGCTTCGTCGGCCTCGCCGCGGTGCTGGTCGGCTGGAACGGCTACTACGAGGTCGAGGACGACCCGAACCAGACCGAGTTCGCCGGCTCCCTGCTCGACATCCACCACGCCGAGGTGTTCATCGGCGTCTTCATCGGCGCGGTCACCTTCACTGGATCGATTGTCGCGTATTTGAAGCTCTCGGCGAAGATCAAGTCGGCGCCGCTGATGCTGCCCGCGAAGAACCTGCTGAACATCGGCATGCTCGTCGCCTTCGCCGGCCTCACCATCGCGTTCACCGTCGAGCCCAGCCTCGGCCTGCTGATCGCGGTCACCGTCGTCGCGCTGGCCCTCGGCGTGCACCTGGTCGCCTCGATCGGCGGCGGCGACATGCCGGTCGTGGTGTCGATGCTGAACAGCTACTCGGGCTGGGCGGCCGCGGCCTCGGGCTTCCTGCTCTCGAACAACCTGCTGATCACCACCGGCGCGCTCGTGGGCTCCTCCGGTGCCTACCTGAGCTTCATCATGTGCAAGGCGATGAACCGCTCGTTCATCTCCGTGATCGCCGGTGGCTTCGGCATCGAGGCCCCGGCGGGGGAGGACACCGAGTACGGCGAGCACCGCGAGATCAACGCCGACGGTGCCGCCGAGATGCTCGCCGACGCCGACTCCGTCATCATCACCCCCGGCTACGGCATGGCCACCGCGCAGGCCCAGCACGCGGTCGCCGAGCTCACCCGCAAGCTGCGCGAGCGGGGCATCACCGTCCGCTTCGGCATCCACCCGGTGGCCGGCCGGCTGCCCGGGCACATGAACGTGCTCCTCGCCGAAGCCAAGGTCCCCTACGACATCGTCCTGGAGATGGACGAGATCAACGACGACTTCCCCAGCACCTCGGTGGTGCTGGTGATCGGCGCCAACGACACGGTCAACCCGGCCGCGATCGACGACCCGACCAGCCCGATCGCCGGCATGCCGGTGCTGCACGTGTGGGAGTCCAGCCACGTCATCGTGTTCAAGCGCTCGATGGCCACCGGCTACGCCGGGGTGCAGAACCCGCTGTTCTTCAAGGAGAACACCCAGATGCTCTTCGGCGACGCGAAGGCCCGCGTCGAGGACATCCTGCGCGGCCTGGACTTGCTCGTAAGCGCGGGGAGCGGGTCCGCGCACCGCTGAACCGCGGTCCAAGCTGCACTTCGTTACTGGTGGGGAAGTTGCAGCTGCACACGGGTCACACCTGTTCCGAATTGCAGCTTCAGCCGCGGAACAACTCGGCTCCGGCCCGCCGGTTAGGTCTCACACTGCCGGGCCCGCCTAGGGCGCAACCCGGTGGGCGTGGCTACGGTGGGCGCCATGCCCGATCAGGTGACCAGCCTCCCCGCCGTCGCATCGCTAGTTCCGATCGAGCCCGGCAAGCCACACGGACACACGGTCCTCGATACCGACGGCGTCCGGTTCGTGGTGCTGGGTTTCGCGGCGGGGGCCGCGCTCACCGAACACCGCACGCCGAAGAACCCGCTGCTGATGCAGGCTCTGGCCGGCGAGGTGACAGTGACAGTCGCAGGCCAGGACACCGTGCTGCGCCCCGGCGACTTTCTCCATCTGGACGCCGGCGTCCTGCATGCCGTGCGCGCCGACGTGGACTCCCACCTCGGCCTGCTCCTGCTGAACTCCGCCGGCTGAGCTCAGGCGCCGCCGGCGCGGGCCATGAATTTGTCCGCGTCGACAACTGCGCGGGTGACCTGACCGCTGGCGACCAGGGTGCCGTCGGCGTGCTCGGCGGCGACCTCGAAGCGCATTTGGCGCCCGTGCACCTCGGCCAGGCGGGCGTGGACCGTGATCTCGGCGCCGACCGGACTCGGGCGCATGTGCTCGATCTGCACCCGCGTGCCCACCGAGGTCTGACCGGGGGCCAGTTCGGCCGCGCCGGCCTGGACCGTGGCGGCCTCCATCAGGGCCAGCAGGCGGGGGGTGGCGAGCACCTCGACGTTGCCGGAGCCGACTGCGGACGCGGTGTCGCCCGGTCCGACGATGTGACGGACCGTCGCCTGCCTGCGGGAACCCGGCTCCACGCGGTCGAGATTACGCGCCCGGAGGATCCCTCGTCGCCTCCGGAGTCTGTGAGAGTCTGCCCGCGTGGGCGATGACGTGATCGCAGCGCTGGCCGAACTCAGAGCGGCCCTTCCTCCCGGCGTGGTCCTGACCGACCCGGACGGGTTGGAGAAGTACCGCTGGGACCGGGCGCTGGACCCCCAGGCCGCTCCTCCGCTGGCCGCGGTCCGGGCGGAATCCACCGAGCAGGTGCAGACCGCCATGCGCTGGGCCACGGCGCACCGGGTGCCCGTCGTGCCGCGCGGCGCCGGCAGCGGCCTGTCC